>JADKKK010000003.1:0-308799 GCA_016720545.1 Myxococcales bacterium | reverse complement strand
TCTTTGGGAGCCAGCACCACGCTCGTGGCCAGCGACGCCGACGCCACCGAGATCGCCTCCTCCTCGCGGTGCTGGAGGGCGTCCAAGCGGTCGCGCTCGGCCGACATCGCGCCCAACATGCGCTCGCGGAAACCCGCCGAGGCGGCGCTCGCGGCGCTCTCGCGCACCGCCCGCTTCACCGAGCCGCGAATGGCCCGCTCGAGCAGCACGCGCTCGCGACACGACTCGCACACCGCGATGTGCTCCTCGACGTCGAGGGTCTTCACCGCGTCGAGTTGGCCGTCGAGCAGCACTCCGATAAGCCTTGCGTTCTCATGGCACGACGGCGTCATTGGGGACCCCACACGGACACGCAGCGCATCACGCGACTCCCTTGCGCCGGCGGAACTCGGCGAGGTCGGCGGGCCGCGACGGGCCCCGCTCCTCGCCCTTCACGATGCCGAGCGCTAGTGCATGGTTGTAGAGCGAACGTTGCAGGAGCTTTCGGCCGCGGTGGAGCCGGCTCATCACGGTGCCGATGGGGCAGCCCATGATCTGCGCGATCTCCTCGTAGGAGAACTCCTCCACGTCGGACAGGATGACGGCGAGGCGAAACTCGGCGGGCAGCTCGTCGAGCGCTCGCTGCACCTCGGCGGCGACGACCGGGGTGAGGGCGACCTGCTCCGGATCGCGAAGCTGCCGCATGGTGGAGGCGCCCACCCAGCCGTCGGCGAGGGGATCGGCGTTCAGGGCCGTCCAGGACGGCGCGCTCGAGCCCGCCCCGTCGGTACTTGTTGATGAAGGTGTTCGTGAGGATGCGGCAGAGCCACGCCTTCATGTTCGTGCCGGCCTGGAATTGGTCCCGCGCGCGCATGGCCTTGACGAGCGTGTCTTGGACGAGATCCTCGGCCTCGGTCGGGTTGCGCGTGAGGCGGCACGCGACCGCATGGAGTGCGTCGAGGTGGGCAACGGCGTCGTCGACGAACGTGTCTTTCATCTTGGCCTTCGCGGCAGATCCGAACATGCCCATGGTAAGCGCCGCCCTTCAGGAGGTCCAACCGGGCGATGCGCCGCGGTATTCCCGGGACGACGAGCTGCTGGGCCGCGCGCTGGGCGCGTGTTCAGCGCTGGTCTTTTCGGAGCTTGGCCTCGAGCGCTTCGACCCGGGTCGCGAGGCGGCGCACCTCTTGCTGGAGCTCGTGCCATGGCAGGAGGCTCGGCACGACGCTCTTGATGCGGTCGTCCATCCGCTGCTGCCACTCCTCGAGAGTGAGCTTGGCCTGGTCGACGAGGCTCGCCTTCGGTGACGCCGCGGGGGGAGGCGGCGGCGGAGGCGGCGGCGGAGGCGGCGGCGCTGGAGGCGGGGCGTCTTCCTCGGCCTTTCCGCCGGGGATGAGGCGCCCGATGGGCCCCTCGCGGAGGTCGGAGAGCACCTTCTCCGTGCGCTGGTGGATCAGCTCTTTCAGCGTCTGCAGGGGGACGGTGCGGCTGTTCGCCTTCTTCTCTTCGTAAATAATCTGCGCGAGGGTGACCTCCGTGAGGTCGTCCTTCGTGTTGTTGTCGATGATCTGGACTTCCTCGCCCGCGCGCACCATCTCGGCGATCTGCAGCAGAGTGACGTAGCGGCTGTCCTTCGTGTCGTAGAGCTTGCGGTTCGAGTACCGCTTGATGACGCGACGCGGCCGATCAGCGTCCACTTCCGACTTGCTGGTTTCCATCTGCCCTCCACCGCCACGGTTGCCGATGGTCCGAGGATACACTAACGCGGAGAGTCAGGTGCCGTTGACATCGCCTCCCCCCCTCGCGGCCAGCGCGATCGTCGCGGGATATGGCGCGCGAGCCGCCCTCTCGGGCGTCGATCTCGTCGTGCAGGCCGGCGAAATTTGGGCGGTCTGTGGCCCGAACGGCTCGGGGAAGAGCACGCTGCTGCGCGTCATGGCGGGCGGTCTGCGGCTGGACCGAGGGACAGTGCGGCTCTTCGGCGAGCCCCTGGACGATCGCGCCAAGGCGTCCCGCGTCATGGCGCTCGTCCCCCAGGAGACCGAGGTGGCCTTCGGGTTCACCGTGACCGAGGTGGTGGCGATGGGGCGCGTGCCCACACACGGCACGAGCGCCTGGCGGCACTGGCGCGCGCCGACGGCGGAGGACACGCGGGTGGTGGAGCGGGAGATCGAGCGCGCCGAGCTCGGGGCGCTCCGGTCGGCCCGCGTCGACGAGCTCTCCGGGGGCGAGCGGCAGCGGGTCGCGCTCGCTCGGGCGCTTGCGCAGGAGCCGAAGGTCCTGCTGCTCGACGAGCCGACCGCGTCGCTGGACGTGCGCGCCGCGGCGGTCTTTTACCGCGCGCTCGGCGAGCTCCGCGCCGAGGGCCTCGCCACCGTGGTCGTGCTGCACGACTTCGCCGCCGCCGACCGCGTGGCCACGCACGCGCTGCTCCTCGCGGAGGGCCGCACCGTTGCCCAGGGGGAGGCCTCCGCGGTCCTCACGCGCCAGCGCTTGGCGGGCGCGTTCGGGGTCGAGCTCGAGCTCCGCCCGTCGCTGGTCGCCTGTCGGGTGTGATTCACGTCGGCGCGTCCCGAGCCGTGGTGGCGGGCCGCGGATCTCCATCCGACATGTGTGGATCATTGCTCGCCTTTTGTGCCCAGGTGCGACGCCTTGCCGGGGCGATCCGTGTGCGGATGAGGTCACGTCCGTGCTACGGAGCGGCCATGGCGTTCCCCACGCGTCCGCTCCTCGCCGGTGCGCTGGTCGTCCTGGTCGCCGGGGGCCTCGCCCACCGCGCGCGTGGGCCGGAGGTGCTCTCGGCGCGGGTCGTGCGGAGTGATCTCGAGCACCGCATCGTGGCGAGCGGCCGCGTGCTCGCGCCCGCGCGGGTGAACGTCTCGGCCACCTCGCCGGGGCTCGCGGTCGCGGTCGGCGCCGCGGTCGGGCAGCACGTCGACGCGGGGAGCCTGCTCGTGCAGATCAACGACGCGGAGGCGCGCGCGAGCCTCGCGCAGGCGAAGGCGGCGGTCGAGCAGGCCCGCGGGCGGGTCGCGCAGCTCCAGCACGTGGGCGCCATCATCGCGAGCCAGGAGCTCCGTCAGGCGGAGACGAACCTCGCGAAGGCCGAGTCCGACCTCGGGCGCACCACCACGCTCGCGGCGTCGGGGGCCGTGCCGCGGACCGAGCTCGAGTCCGCCCATCGGGCGCTCGACCTCGCCAGGGCGCGGAAGAACGCGGCGGAGGCCCAGCAGGTGGCGTCCGCGCCGATGGGGGCCGACTCTCGCGTCGCGCTGGGCGCGCTGCTCCAGGCCGAGGCCCAGCGCACCGGCGCGGAGGTGCGCCTCGGGCAGACCCGCCTCGTGGCCGCGAGCCCGGGCACCGTGCTGTCGCGGAGCGTCGAGCCCGGCGACGTGGTGCAGCCGGGCCGCACTTTGCTCGTCATCGGCGTCGACGGCGACATCGAGCTCGCGTTTCAGGCCGACGAGCGCAACCTCTCCACCGTCGCGGTCGGGCAGAGAGCGCTCGCGTCGGCCGACGCCTTCCCGAACGAGGTGTTCGACGCGGAGGTGAGCTCCCTCGCGCCGTCGATCGATCCGCAACGAGGGACGGTCGAGGTGCGCCTCGACGTCGCCAAGCCACCCGCGTACTTGCGCCCGGACATGACCGTCTCGATCGATCTGCTCGTCGCCTCGAAGAAGGCCGCGCTCGTGGTGCCGACCGACGCCGTGCGGGGCGCCGCGACCCCGAGCCCCTGGGTGCTCGCGATCGTGGGCGGAAAGGCGGCGCGGCGTGCGGTGAAGCTCGGTATTCGCGGCCAGGGCGCCGAGGGCGCCACCGAGATCGTGAGCGGCCTTGGCGAAGGCGAGCAGATCATCGTGCCCGACGGTCGCCTGATCGAGCCCGGTCGCCGCGTGCGCGCCGTGGAGCGCGCGGGAGCGGAGCGCGAGGGGGTGCACTAGCCGTGGCCCTCCCGTTCGAGTGGTTCGTCGCGCTTCGTTACCTGCGTGAAGAGCGCGCGCAGACCGCGCTCATCCTCGCCGCGGTGTCGGTGGGGGTGAGCGTGGTCGTGTTTCTCTCTGCGCTCATCTCCGGGCTCCAGACGAGCCTCATCGACAAGACCCTCGGCTCGCAGCCGCACGTGACGGTGCGCGTCCCCGAGGAGCGCTCGCGTCCGCTCGTCGAGCCCTCCGAGGGGCGCGTGATCGCGCGGGCCATCCAGAAGGCGCCGCAGCGGCTCCGGTCCATCGACCAGTGGCCCGCCGTGGCGCATGACCTCGAGCGGGTCCCGGGGGTCATCGCGGTGTCGCCGTCGGTGACCGGCGCGGGCTTCGCCGAGCGCGGCCTCGCGAAGCGTCCCGTCGTCGTGCGCGGCGTCGATCCGGATCGCTTCGGGGCGATCATCGACGTTCAGCGGCGCCTCCGCGCCGGCCGCTTCGAGGTCACGGGGGCGACCGTGGTGCTCGGCAGCGGGCTCGCGGCCGACCTCGGCGTGACGGTGGGCGAGAAGGTCCGCGTCGTCACCTCAGAGGGCGTCGACGACACCGTCACCGTCGGCGGCATCTTCGAGCTCGGGAACAAGGGCGTCGACTCCACGTGGATGCTCACCTCGCTGCGCCAGGCGCAGGCGCTCTACGCGCTGCCGGGCGGCGCGACCACCTTGGAGCTGAAGGTCTCCGACGTCTTCGAAGCCGAGCGCGTCGCGACCGACGTGCGGGGGCGCCACCCGCTCCTCGTGGAGAGCTGGATGTCGATCAACGCCGAGCTGCTCGCGGGGCTCTCGGCGCAGAGCAGCTCGAAGCTCCTCATCCAGTTCTTCGTGGTGCTCGCGGTCGCCCTCGGGATCGCGAGCGTGCTCATCGTCTCGGTCGTTCAAAAGTCGCGTGAGATCGGGATCTTACGAGCCGTTGGGACGCCCGCCCGGCGGGTGCTGCGGATCTTCCTCATCCAGGGTGGCCTGCTCGGCCTCTCGGGCTCGTTCCTCGGCTCCGCGATGGGCGCGGCCTTCGCGGTCTCGTTCGCTCGGTTGGCCGTCGATCCCAACGGGACGCCGCGCTTCCCGATCACTCTCACCGCCGATCTGTTCCTCGGCGCGACCCTCCTCGCCACGGGAGTTGGGCTCCTTTCCGCCGTGCTTCCCGCGCGCCGCGCCGCGAGGATGGACCCCGCCACGGCGATCCGCCATGGCTGACGCCCTGCGCCTCGAGGGCGTCGTGAAGGACTTCGGGCCGGCGGCCCGGGTGCTCCACGGCGTGGACATGTCCGTCGGCGCCGGGGAGGTGGTGTCGCTCATGGGGCCCTCCGGCTCTGGCAAGAGCACGCTGCTGAACCTCGCCGGGCTCCTCGATCGCCCGACCTCGGGCCGCGTCGTCATCGACGGCGTCGACACGTCGTCGCTCGACGACGCCGGGCTCACCCAGCTTCGGGGCCTGAAGCTCGGCTTCATCTTCCAGTTCCACCACCTCTTGCCCGCGTTCACCTCGCTCGAGAACGTGCTCCTGCCTTCGTGGGGCCAGCACGGTGCTCCCGCTCCCGGCGCCCGCGAGAGGGCGACGGCGCTGCTGCGCGACGTGGGGCTCGGCGAGCGCATCGACTACATGGCCACCCAGCTCTCGGGAGGGCAGGCCCAGCGCGTCGCCGTCGCGCGCGCGCTCGTGCACCAGCCCGCCCTGGTGCTCGCCGACGAGCCCACCGGCAACCTCGACACCGAGTCGTCGGCCGAGGTGCTCGCGCTGATGCGCCGCTTCAACCGCGAGCTTGGTACAGCGTTCTTGGTCGTGACGCACGACCCGCGCATCGCGGCGCGCTGCGACCGGAGCCTCGAGATCGTCGACGGCAAGATGCGCCCGGAAGGCCCGACCGGTGGTGTAGCTTAGGCGCTCATGGCCGCACCACGCCATCGCTCGGGTCCATCGCGCTTCGCGCGCTTCGCGCGCTTCTTGCCGCTCGCGGGCGTCGCGGCGTTCTCGCTGCTGCTCTTCGACTGCGCGCTGCCCGAGGCGAAGCTCCCGCCGTCGCCCGCGCACGCGGTGCCGTACTACGCGAAGGTCGACTGGCCGCGCGCCGACGCCGAGATCGTGACGGTGCTCTCCGAGTACCTCAAGGTCGACACCACGAACCCGCCGGGCAACGAGACGCGCGGCGCCGAGCACCTCGGCAAGCTCCTCGCGGCCGAAGGGATCCCCTCCGAGATCCTCGAGTACGCGCCCGGCCGGGGCAACCTCATCGCGCGGCTCGAGGGCTCGGGCAAGGAGCCGCCGCTCTGCCTGGTCTCGCACATCGACGTCGTCACCGCCGAGCCCGCCACCTGGAAGCCCGGGCGTGGCCCGCTCTCGGGCGCCGTCGCCGACGGCTACATCTGGGGGCGAGGCGCGCTCGACATGAAGAGCCTCGGCGCGGTCGAGCTCATGAGCCTCGTGTGGCTCAAGCGCATCAAAGCGCCGCTCCGGCGGAGCGTCGTGCTCGTGGCCGTGGCCGCCGAGGAGACCGACAGCGGCGGGATGCGCTTCCTGGTCGACAAGCACTGGGACAAACTTGGGTGTTCGCAGTCGGTGAACGAGGGCGGAATAGGCATCAAAGATCTGCTCCTCGAGGGGCAGACGGTCTACCCAATCTCGGTCGCCGAGAAGGGCACGCTGTGGGTGAAAATGACGGCCAACGGCGAGGCCGGGCACGGCTCGACGCCCGTGCCGGGGCGGGCCCCCGAGCGGCTCCTCGCGGCCCTCGACAAGCTCGCGAAGCGCGATCCCGCGCCGGTGATCGACCCGGCGATTTACGAGCTCGCCGCCCGCGCGGGCTACGACACGGGCGGCATCACGGGCCAGGTGCTCCGGCGCCCGTTCCTGGTGCGGCAGCTCGTCCTAGGCAAGCTCCTCGACAACCCTCCGGCCCGCGCGACGCTCTTCAACACGGTCAACGTGACGGGCTTCGAGGGGCGCAACGAGCCGAACGTCATCCCCTCGAAGGTCTCCGCGATCCTCGACTGTCGCCTCCTGCCGGGCACCTCGCCCTCGGGCTTTCTGGGCGAGCTGAAGACCGTCGTCGCCGACCCCCAGGTCACGTTCGAGGTGCTCGACAGCGCGGCCTCGCGCGGGAACACCTGGCACGATCCGTTCTTCCAGGCGCTCGCGCGGCACGCGGTCGCCGGCCGCACCCACGTCGTCGCGGGGCCAGCGCTCTCGCCCGGCTACACCGACTCCCTCTACCTCCGCGACAAGGGCGTGCACGCGTTCGGCTTCATGCCCTTCGAGGTCGAGAAGGAGGAGCTCCTCGGGTACCACGGCAAGAACGAGCGCCTGAGCGTGGTGAACCTGCAGCGCGGGCTGCGGGCGCTGTTCCGCGCCATCGTCGACGTGTCGGTCGAATGAGGCGTTCGCGTGGTCTGGCCTCGGCCCTCACGTTCGCGCTCCTCGTAGGGGCGGCGCTGGCGGCGCCCGCACCCGCGCGAGCCGAACCGGAGCCCACGACGAGCGAGCCGAACAACGAGATCGAGGTCTCGCCCGACGTCCTCCTGCCCGCGCGACTCGACGCCATCGAGGTGCGCGGCCTCATCCGCACGCAGGAGTTCGTGGTGCTCCGCGAGCTCGGCTTCGAGGCCGGGCAGGTGGTCGCGCGCCCGGCGCTCGATCTCGCCATCAAGCGCCTGTGGAACACGACCATCTTCTCCAAGGTGCGAGGGCGCGTGGAGCGTCGCGCCGGTCGAACGGTGCTCGCGCTCGACCTCGAGGACCGCTGGACGCTCAACCCGCTGCTCGGCTACGGCTCCGGCGGCAGCGCCTTCTTCTTTCGTATTGGAGCGACGGACAACAACTTGGCGGGGCGCTTCCTCGAGGTGCAGGCGCAGTACCAGTTCTTCGACGGCTTCCACGGTGGCCAGGTCATCCTCCGCGATCCGCGGCTCTTTCACCGGCGCATGGAGCTCACCGTGCAGCTCGAGCGCCTCGTGCGTCCGCGCCCGCGGTTCTCCGACCAGCGCACCCTCGGGGCGGTCGAGCTGTCGCGGCTCTTCCTGAGCGATCGCGTGCGCGTGGGGCTCCGCACGAGCGTGTTCGCGGACCGCTTCCTCGAGCCGCTCGAGCCGCCGGCCGACTTCCCCGCTCCCACCGAGACGGCCCTCTTCGAGCCCTCGTTCCGCGTGGGCCGCGTCGACACCGTGCGGCTCCGCCAGACCGGCGCGAGCCTCGAGCTCAAGCCCGGGCTCGGGCTGCCCGTGGGCGGTCCAGGCTCGCAGTTCGCGCAAGCGCAGCTCGAGGCGCTGCTCTTCGGGCTCGTCGGCTCGCGCGCCAACGTCGCGGTGCGGCTACGGGCGGCGGGCGTCTCCGCGGTGCCGCGTCACCTGCTCGTGTACGCGGGGGGCCTCGACCTCGTGCGCGGCTTCCCCGACAACCACGCGGCCGCGCGCGCGCTCGCCCTCGCCAACGTCGAGCTCCGCGTGGTGGCCTTCGACTCGACCTGGTTGGCCCTGATGCCCACGGCCTTCGTCGACGGCATGGTGTGGCGCACCGAGGAGGGCGCCCGTCGCGGCGCGCTCTCCGGCGGCCTCGGCGTGCGGTTCCTGATACCCAAATTCGTCGGCACGGGCATGCGACTCGACGTGGCCGTGCCGGTGGAGAGCCCATTCAAGGTGTCGCCGAGCATCGGCGTGTATCAGTTCTTCTGAGAGTCTCCTGAGAGCGCCGCGCCCGCGTCAGCGCACATCAGGGAGGGGAGTGCCCTCCCGGCAGATTTTGCCCACGCGCACGTCGAAGTCCTTCAGGTTGCCGAGGATGATCGAGATGTAGAGATCGTCGGCCGAGGAAATGCTGCCCACGAGGAACTGTCGCCAGAGGGCGTACACGTGGACCGTCCTGCCGGCCGCGCGCTCGTAGAACGCCTCGATTTGGTAGTCTTGGTTGAACTGCGCGTCGCTCCCCTTGAGGAACGTAGCGGGCTTCACGAGCACGGTGCGCGAGAGCACCAAGTCGCCCCCGGTGGGGCCCGCGCCCGGCACGAAGCGCACGCTGCCGCGCAGATCGCTCTGGTACTGCCGCGACAGCACGGTCGCGGTCAGATCGGTGGTCCAGGTGAGGGTCTTCACCTTTCGGGCGAAGTAGTCCTCGGAGCTCGACGTGTAGGTGCGAAGGTAGTTGTCGTAGGTCTTGGGGAACAGCTCGGGTTGGTTCTTCGCGGCCGTGAGCTTCTCCACCTGCGAGAGCGTGCACGGCAACTCGGTGAGGATGATCATGCCCTGCGCGGCGGTCACGTCCCGCGGGGGTAGACCGAGGTCGGCGATGTCGGCGGGCTTCAGCGGCTCGAGCTTCAGGTTCGAGTCGCCGCCGTTGCCGTCGATGGCCCGCTGCATGACGCCCTCGATGTCGCGCACCAGCGTCTTGTACTCGGCGTCGCTCCCGGCTTGGTACTTCGACAGGAGGCCGCGGGAGAGCAGGCTGAGCTCCGACCCGCCCTCTCCCGCGACGTCGGTGGAGAGCGAGTCGAGCGTGCCGAAGTCGCAGCCGGTCAGCGTGATCGCGGCCAGCGCGCCGACGACGCCGAGCGCGCGCAGGGAGAGGTGAGACCGCCGCGAGGCCGGCGGAGCGGGCGATCGCACGACCGCCTCGGGGGAGAGAGCACTAGACGCCATGGAACTTGAAACCTCCCCTCCACCATAGCCGAGCCTCCGCGGCGGGTCGCGCCCCACGCGAGCGACCGCTCACGACAAACCGGCCAAGGTCGAGTACCAATGCGGGATGGTCCCGCGCCGCCCCCGATGGCCGCTGCCCGCTGTCCGCGCTTTCTCGTCCGCCGCCGCGTTCGCGTTCGCGTTCGCCCTCGCGCTCGCTGCGTCCGCCTCCGCCCGTGCCGGCACGGAGCCCGAGCCGCCGGCTCCGGTCGCCGCCCCGGTCGCCGCCCCCACCGCTCCGCCGGTGGCCGCTCCTGGCCAGGCGGACGCGCCCGCCTCGAGCCCGGAGCCCTCGGCGGCGGTCGCTCCGTCCGCCCCGAAGCCGCCCGCCTCCGCGGAGCGGGTCCCGATGCCCGTCCCCACGCCCCGCACGCGCTGGGTCGCCACCCTCGGCGTGCTCTCGGTGCCGCGCCTCATCTCGTTCGAGGCGCACGCGCTGCTCGGTCAGCGGCTAGGGGTCGGGCTCGTCTTCGAGTACCTGCCGCCAGGCATCGCGAAGTTCGGCGAAGACACCACGCTGTCGCTCCTCCAGGTGGGCGTCCAGGGGCGGTATTTCCCCTTCGCCGACTCGGACGGATGGTTCTCCCGCAGCCTCTACGGCGCGCTCGGCGTGGGCTACCAGTACTCGCGCGCCGACTCGTCGAAGTTCGGGAGCGAGGTCGACTACCTCACCGAGAGTATGTATTTTGCACCAAAAATCGGGCTGCTCGTCACGCTGAAGAGCGGGCTCACGCTCGGCGGCGATCTGGGCGCGACGCTCCCGTTGGGGGCGACCACTTCGTTCGCGTCCGACGGCACCGAAGACTCCAACGCGAGGAAGGCCGCGAAGACGTTCGGCATGTTCGTCATCCCGACGCTCACGCTGTTCCGCGTCGGATACAGCTTCTAACACTACTGCGAGAGGTTCCCTCTCGCTACGCAGTTCGCTGCGCGAACGGCAGCCGTGCTAGCCCTGTCTCGTAGGGGGCGCGGCGCCCTCTCGGCCACAAAGCTGGCCGATTCACCCCTCCGTCTTGTCCGCTCCCGCGGCCAACGACCACCACCGCGAGAATGAAGTCTCGCAGCAGTGCTCATCACCGAGCATGATCTTCGATCAAGCCCGGTGACTTATTGCTTCGTCATCGGAGGACTCCGTCCTCCGCCCCACGGGCTGCTAGTCCCCTGGAAGCGTGATCCCTTCCAGAAGTCGCGCGGGTTCGGCCTTTCGCCACAAGGGAGCGAGGGGGTGCCCCGTTTTCGGCGGCGGTGGGAGGATACTCATGTTCGAGGGAGGTCGCGAGGCGCTCACGCTCGTGCGGGCGCCCCAAGCGCGTCTCAATCCTGATTCGTTTCGCCAATTTCCGGGGCTGGCTTAGCCTGTTCTCATGCGCCTCCCACGCCGGATGGTCTCGTTCGCTCCCGCGCTCTCCGCGCTCTCCGCGCTCGCGTGCGTCTCGCTCGCCGGCGTGCTCCCGTTCGCGACGGCCTGCTCGTCGACCCCCGCGCCGCCTCCAGCGGAGGTCGCCGACGGCGCCCGGGCCGTGTTCTCCCCCGACGTAGACCTCGCCGCCGAGGGCGCGTTCTGGGACCTGCCGTATCCCTCCGACCTGCGCCTCACCGCCGCCGGCGCGCCCGACTTGAAGAGCTTCCCGAACCCGGCCCTCGGCATCATCGACGAGTTCAAGAAGCTCGTTGAGGCGCGGCGAGGGTTCCCCGTCTTGCCCGTCGCCTACTTCCGCTTCGAGGCCCCGCTCGGTGAGCGCAAGGAGACCGACGCGATCGCCGCGACGAAGGACTCCCCCGTGCTCCTCGTGGACGTCGACGAGAAGAGCCGCGACCGCGGCAAGCTCTACCCGCTCGTCGCCGGAGCGCCCACTCCCGACGCGTACGTGCCCGAGCACCTGCTCACGCTCGCGCCGCGCCCTGGCGTGGTGCTCGCGCCGGGCACGAAGTACGCGTTCGTCGTGCGGCGATCGCTCACCGACGCGGCGGGCCGGAAGGTGAGCCCGGCGAAGGCGTTCGAACCGATCTTGCGGGGCGAGGCGCCCGCCGGCGCGCGGGGCGAGGCGCTGCGCGGCCTCTACGCGCCGCTGCTCTCGACCCTCGACACGCTCGGCGTCGCGCGCACCGACGTGGCCGCCGCGACGGTGTTCACCACGGGCGACGTGGTGGCCGACACGGCCGAGCTCGCGAAGCGCGTGTCCGAGCGTTTCCCGGTGGCGACCGCTTCGTTCACCCACGAGGTGCTGCCTTCCTTGCAGAATGCACCCTTCTGCCACGTCACCGCGAAGATCGATTTGCCCCAGTTTCAGCGCGGGAAGGCGCCGTTCGACAGCGAGGGCCTGTTCGAGCTCGGGAGCGACGGGGTCCCGAAGAAGCAGCGCGACGAGTCGATCTCCGTTTCGTTCTCCATCCCCAAGACGGCCATGCCCCCGGCGGGCTATCCGCTCGTGGTGTACTTCCATGGCTCCGGCGGCGTCGCGCGGGAGCTCGTCGACGGCATCGTGAAGGGCGATCCGCCCGACGAACGGCCGGCGGCCACGCTCGCGGCGCTCGGCTTCGCCGTGGCCGGCAGCTCGCTGCCCATCAGCCCCGATCGGGTGCCTGGCGCGAAGGCGTTCGACTACGTGAACCTGAACAACCTACCCGCTGTGCGCGACACGTTCCGTCAGGGCATGCTCGAGTCGCGCATGCTCATCGACGCGCTCGCCAAGACCGAGATCCCCAAGTCGGTGCTCGACGGCTGCGCGGGCGCGAGCCTCCCCGCCGGGGCCACCGCGTACAAGCTCGACCTGTCGCGCCTCAGCGTTCAGGGGCAGAGCATGGGCGGCATGTACGCCAACTTGGTGTCGGCGATCGAGCCACGCATCCAGGCGGTCGTGCCCACGGGGGCGGGCGGCTTCTGGACCTATTTCGTGCTCAGGCTCACGGTCATCCCGAACGCATACAACTTGATTCGCCTGCTCATTGGCACGCGCGAGCAGGTCACGTTCATGCACCCCGCGCTGCACCTCATCGAGACCGCGCTCGAGGTGATGGACCCCCTCGTCTCGACGCCGCGCCTCGGCCGGCGGCCCCTGCCCGGACACCCGACCCGCGCGGTCTACCAGCCCGTCGGCAGGGAGGACAGCTACTTCAACGCCGACATCTTCGACGCGATGACGCTCGGCTATGGGCACCCGCGCGCGGGTGACGAGATCTGGCCGAGCATGCGCGCCGGGCAGGCGCTCGTGGGGCTCGACCAGCCCGTTTCGTATCCCGTGAAGCAGAACCTCACGAGCGCGGAGGGTAAGCCGTTCACGGGGATCGTCGCGCAGTACGACAACAGGAACGCGCAGGGCACGTTCGACGGGCACGGCATCTACCGGCGCCTCGAGGCGGTGCGGTATCAGTACGCCTGCTTCCACTCCACATTTCAGAAGACCGGGATCGCCGTGGTGCCGGCGCCGGCGGCGCTCGGCTCGCCCTGCCCGCAATAGCGCTCCAGAGAGCCGCGCGCTACGGCGGAGGTGTGATCTTCCACATATCGGCGATCCACTTCCCCGTGGCGTCGACCGCGTTCCCCGAGCCCCAGTAGATCGCGCCGTCGTGCACCCAGGCTGTGGCCGCGTGGCGCCCGACGAAGCCTGGCGGGATGTCCAGCGAATACCAGTTTCGTCCGTCGGAGGTGTAGTGCACGTCGGAGAGGTTGCCCTCCTCGCCCAGCACGTACCCGGAGCCATAGCCGCCGAGCACCCAGAGCCGGTCGTCGAAGACCTCGACGTTGTGGTAATAGCGCGGGCGAAACGGCGTGTGGATGAGCTCCCGCTTCCAGCTCGTGCCGTCGCTGGTCGACCAGACGTCGTCGTACTCGGTGCGCTCCGGGCGATAGCCCTCTTGTTCGTAGATGCCGCCCGAGATGAGCCACATTCGCCCACGGAAGACGGCGTTGCCGCCGATCATGCCTCGCTCTCCCCAGCGCGGTGGCTGAGGCGCGGTGGAGCGCTCCCAGGTCGCGCCGTCCCGGCTGCTCCACACGTCGCCGAACACCTCGGGCTTGTCGGTGCCGTGCAGCGTTTGGCCGCCGACCACCCACAATCGGTCGTTGAACGCGAAGGTCACGTGGAGCACGCGGAGAGGGTAGGCGGTCTCCTGAGTCACGTTCTTCCAGCGGACGCCGTCGGTGGAGCTCCACACGTCGCGCTGGAGGACGGTGACGGGGTCGCCGCCGACGAGGAACATCTTCCCGTCGTGCACGGCGTATCCCCCCCAGTGGCGACCGCTCCAGTCGGTCGCTTGGTCGAACGTCGCCGGATCCTGGAACGTGTTCGGCTTGACGAGCGTCCAGCGGACGCCGTCGGCGCTGCTCCATACGTCGTTGACCGAGTTGAACTTGTACAGAATGGGGTTCCAGCCCCCGATTCCGTACATGCGGCCATTGAAGACGAGCCCGCCCATGCCGTCTCGCGCGCCGAACGGGAGATCGGCGCCTATTCGGGTGAACGAGTACCGCTTCTTTCGCGACGGAGCGATGGGGATGGCGCCCGAGTCGGCCGCGTAGTCCCCGAGGCGCACGCGGACGCGCAGGTGTGTACCGCCCGTGGCCGGCACGCGCACCCGCGCGCGGCTCTTTCGGAGGTCGACCTGTCCGATGGACACGGGCGCCCAGGTCGCGCCGTCGTCGAGCGACAGCGACACCGCGCCGAGCGCGGAAGGCGGGAGCGGGACGTCGGGCGCGTGCCAGAGCACCGCGTGGTCGCTCTCGCGCTCCCAGGGCTGCTCGTCGGGCTCGGGTGTGAGGAGGGCCACCTTCACGAAGACTGGGGGCCCGAGCTTCTGAGGATCGAACGGCTCTTTGATGCACGCGGCGAGCACGAGCCACGCGAGCGCCGTCGGGGCGAGCGAGCGCCTCACCATACGAAGAGCCTCGCGCCGTGCGGGGGAACGCTCGCGCGCTTCGGCGCGGCCGCCCGCGTGAGCGTGCCCGTCGGGGAGAGCACGAGCTCTTCGGCGGTGCCCGGCAGCTCGAGGTCGGCCGCGTAAGACTCGGAGGCCCAGGCGAAGACGCCGAGCGCCCCATGGATGCCGTCAGGGGTCGACTTGCGCCACACGTGGGGGACCTCGGTGTCGGTGTTTCCCATGAAGAGCGGGCTCGGGAAGAGCTTCGGATCGGGAGGGGTCATGAGGTCGCGCGGGCGCGCCGCCACGCCGTCCCGGGAGAGGGCGAGCACCTCGGGAGCGAGCGCCATGGCGCGCCTCGCTGCGCTCGCCTGGCGCCCGTCGCCGAGCAAGTAGTTGCCCCCCGACAGCGCCGAAAACACGACCACGGTGAAGGCCTCGGCGTCGGTGATGCGCCCGCCCCGGAGGAGCACCACGTCGGGGTCGAGCGCCCAGAACGCGTCGGTGTGGGCACGCAACGCGACGTGGCGCGCCTGCGCGCTGAGGAAGGGATAGGTCGGCTCGGGGCTCGTGACGAAGGCGATGTCGGGGCCGATGCGCATGCTGTCGACCCAGCCCACCGAGGGCAGGATGGGGGCCCCGCAGCCCGTGAGGTGGAGGTCGGGCGCGGCCTCCCGCAGGGCCTTCATCGACAGTGCGTAGGCCTCCAGCGACGTGACAGGCTTCTGGCGCACGCCCTCGGTGGCGCCGCCGAAGAGGAAATCGAGCTTGAGCGTGCGATAGCCCCACGCGCGGAGCTGTTTCACCTGGTCGACCACGAAGGCGCGCGCCTCAGGGTGGGTCACGTCGAGCGTGGCGTAGCTCGGACCCACGTTGTTGAACGTGCGCAGCTTCCCGTCCGCGTGGTGCACGAACCACGCGGGGTGCGCGGTGACCTCGGGCGCCTCGACGGCGACATAGAACGGCGCGAGCCACAGCGCGGGGCGCAGGCCCTTCGCGGCTTGCTCGGCGTTCAGCGTGGCGAGGTCCGCGCCGAACGCGGGCGAGGCCGACCACCCACCCCAGCGCGCTTCGTAGCCGTCATCCAGCAGGAAATCACGGAGCCCGAGCGGGGCGAGCGTGCTGCCGGCGAATGTGGCCTCCTCGCGGAGGGTCGCCGCAGTGATGCCTGCATAATGCATGTTCCACGAGCCCCAGCCGCCGAGGGCGGGCTGCCGCGGGGTCGCGGGCGGATGGAGGCGGGCGACGTGCCGCGTGTAGTCGTCGAGGTTCGTGCGGGCATCGCCGAGCGCGACGTAGAGGCCGTCGAGCGCGCGCGTCTCGCCGGGCGCGAGGGTCAGGACGTCGCCGGTCGCCCCCTGCACGACGCGGAGTCGAGGCGCGCCCTCGCCGTCGACCGCGACGTAGGTCTTCAGCACCGTGCCGCCGTCCGCGCCCACGGTCACCCCCACCCCTCGGGGGTTCGTGGCGGCGCCCCACCACCACGACACGCCGGCGAGCTCACCGAGCACGGCCTCGTTGTCACCCCCGTGCGGCGCGGTTCCGAGCGCCGGCGCGAGCGCCGCCGGGATGGCCTCCACGCCCGTGTAGGACCAGCTCTGGTAGCCGCTGTGCAGCAGGCGATCGACCCCGAGCCCGAGGCCTGCGCCTTCGCCCGTCGACCACTCGAGCCCCACCACCCCGATCGACGCCTTGGACGTATTCTCGACCACGACGGTGCGCACGGCCGCGTTCCCCGAGAGCGTCCACGCGCCGCGCACGCGCACCGGGCTCGCCGCACCCTCCGCGCTCGTCCACGACGGGGCGTCCGGGGAGCCCGTGGCCACGCGGAGGGTGAGCCGCACAGTCGTCGCGCACGCACCCGCGCCCACGAGCTGGAGGTCGGCGCCGGGCTCCGCGCCGAGGCGCACGGAGCACGGGGGCTCGCTCGCCGGCGGCGGCGCGGGCTCGCTCGTGCACGCCGTCGCGGCGAGCGCCACGGCGGCGGCCGCCGCGATGCCGAGGGTGTACCGCACCCCTCGAGCCTAGCACGCGCCCCATTTCGCGGGGAGCCGTCCGCACCAACCCTCCGGAACAGCTCAGAAATCGGTCGCGAGTGGGCGATCGCAGCGGCCGTTCTGCCAGACGAGCCCGCGCGCGCAGCAGTGCCCCGCGGAGAGGGTCTGCCCCTCTTCGCAGGTCGGCTTCTTTTCGGGCTTCGTCGGCGAGGCGGTGGCCGCCACGTGGGTGAGCGCCCCGGTCGCGCTTGGAGCGGCGGCGGTCGCGCTTGGGGCGGCGGCGGTCGCGCTTGGGGCGGCGGTCGCGCTCGGCACCGCCGGGCGAGCGAGGACCACGCTCGGGAGCGGGGGCACGGGCAGAGGGGCGGTGATCGGCGGCGCCGGGCTCGCGCGGAGCAGGAGCACCACGGTGACGAGCGCGCCGAGCACCCCGCTGGCGAGGCCGAGGGCCGCGTGCCTCCCGAAGGACAGCGAGGGCGCGGCCCCCGACTGAGTCGTGATCATCACACGCTCGCCGCCGGAGCCGTCCGTGATGGGCTCCTCGATGGCAGGGCGCGAGGCTGCCGCGTCGGCCGCCGCGCGGGCTGCCGCCCGACCGCCGGAGCTCGGGTTCGGGTTCGGGTTCGAGCGCGCGACCCGCTCGCGATCCGAGGGGAGCCCCGGGAGCGTCTCCGACGCGCCGAGGAAATGGCGCTCGAGGGCCTCCATCATTTCCGCGGCGGTCGCGAAGCGGTCGTCACGGTTGATGGCGAGCGCCCGCGCGACGATCGCGTCGAGGTCTTCGTCGACCTCGGGGCGAAGGGAGCGGACACGCGGGGCAGGCTCGCTCACCACCTTCGCCGCCACGGCCGTCGCGCTCGTCGTGAGGTGCACGGGCCGGTCCGTGAGCATCTGGAAGAGGGTGGCCCCCACCGCCCACACGTCGGTGCGGCCGTCGATCTCGCGGACCGCGAGGAACTGCTCGGGCGCCATATAGAGCGGCGTGCCGACGATCGCCCCCGACTGCGTGAGGCTCACCTCGTCGCCCTCGTCGACTCCGGCGAACTTGGCGACGCCGAAGTCGAGGACCTTGACGTGGATGGTGGCGTCGGGCCCGTCGACGAGGAAGATATTCGCCGGCTTGATGTCCCGGTGCACGATCCCCGCGCGGTGCGCGCACTCGAGGGCGGAGAGCATCTCGCGCGCCACGCACACGGCGAGCGACACCGGGAAGGGGCCTCGCTCGAGCGCGTCGAAGAGCGATCGGCCTCGGAGCAGCTCCATCACCATGAAAGGCGCCGAGTCTTCGGTCTCGCCCACGTCGAACACCGCCACGATGTTCGGGTGCTCCATCTTTGCGGCCGCCTGCGCCTCCTTCGTGAACCGCGCGCGGGTCCCCGCGTCGCGGAACGCCGCGACGCTGAGGACCTTGATCGCGAACCGCTTCTGCACGCCCGTGTGGATCGCCTCGTACACCGCGCCCATGCCGCCCCTGCCGAGCAGCTTCTCGAGCCGGTACTTGCCGCCCACGACGGCTCCGATGCGCGACTCCGGGTCCATGAGCGGCCTAGTCTACCGCCGATCGCTGCGCGGGGCCGCCTGGCGTGTTCTCGGCGTGTCCGGGGCTCGCGCCGCGCGGTCCGGCAGCCTCCGCCGACCATTCGTGGTACTCGACCTTCATGAGCGCGTCACGCCTCGCGCACGTGCTCGTCGATCGCCTGGTCGCTCGGCTCGCCCGCAAGGGGAAGCTCTTCGAGGACGGCTTCGGCGACGTCGCCACGCTGCGCGGGATCTCGGGCGAGATCCGCGACTACACGCACGCGCGTGAGGTGGGCGTGGCCAACCTCGCGTGGGAGCGGCCCGAGAAGACCACGCTCGGCGTGCGCGTGCGGCGCGGCACGTTCGAGTCGCCGCTGGCTCGGCTGCTGCCGCGCGAGGCTCGCACGGCCCATTTCGAGCTGCTGCTGCCGGCGAAGCCACGCGGCGTGTGCCTGCTGCTCGCGGCCACGGCGGAGGAGGGCTTCGCGCGGCGGCGCCTCTTCGCGCGGCACCTGTTCCCCGAGGGGCTCGGGGTCGCCTCCCTCGAGAGCCCGCTCTACGGGCTTCGTCGGCCCGCGGGCCAGGTGGGGCCGCGCATCCGGACCGTCGCCGAGCACTTCGCGCTGAACCTCGCGACCGTGGACGAGGGGCGCGCGCTCCTCGCCTTTCTGCGCGCCGAGGTGTGCGAGGATGTGGGTGTAAGCGGGTTTAGTCAGGGCGGCTTCATGGGCGGCTTCGTGGCGGCGCTCTCGCCGTTCCCGCTCGCCGCCATCCTGCGGGGCGCTGGTGACTCGGTGCTCCCTGTCTTCACACGAGACGCGATGACCCGTGTAGTCGACTGGGCAAGCCTCGTGCGCGACGTCGGTTCCCGCAACGCCGCGACGAGCCTGTTCGAGGAGGTGCTCGCGCCCGTGCGCATCAGCCGGCATCCGCCGCCGGTGTTCCCTCGCGCTGCCATCATCGTGTACGGCCAGCACGACGAGTTCGTCGTACGGCACGAGGCGGAGGCGCTCGCGCGGTACTGGCGGTGCGAGCTGCGCCGCAAGCCGGCGGGGCACGTCACGCAGGCGCTGTTCTATCGTTCGGCGCACGCGCGCGCCGTCACCGACGCGTTCGCGCGGCTGCGCGAGCGCTGACGCGCCCGGCCAGCCCGACGTGCCGCTCCGCCGACCCGTCAGGGTTCGAGCACGATCTCCACGCGTCGGTTGGTGAGCCGGCCCTCGGTGGTCGAGTTCGACGCCAGCGGGCGCTGCTCGCCGAGCCCCTCGGCGCGAACGCCGGACAGCCCCTTCTTCGCCAGGTAGGCTGCGACGGCCTCCGCGCGGGCCTTCGAGAGTCTGGCGTTCTGCTGCTTCGAGCGCTGGTTGTCGGTGTGGGCCTCCACCGCCGTACGGACGCCGGGGCGGTCGCGCTGGAGCGTGGTCGCCAGCTCGTCGAGCTTGGCGCGCCCGCCCGGCGAGGGCGCGGTCGCGCCTTGAGCGAAGAGCGTCGCCTCGGCGAACGTCAGCACCACGCCGCGCGGCTCGGTGCGCACCGCGGTCGCGATCTTTCGGAGCGCGTCGGTCGCGCGTTGCGCGCGCTCCTCCGCTTCGCGCCGCGCCCCGGCGAGCTGCGCCGCGGCCTCGAGCTCGCGGGTCTTCCGGGCGAGCTCGTCCCGCGCCTTCGCCTCGGCCTCGCGGGCCCGCACGTCGCGCGCGACCGCCCGCGCCTTTGCGGCCGCGGTGAGCTCGGTGAGCTCGCGCTCGAGGCGAACACGCCTCGCCGCGCTCTCCGCGCGCTGCGCCTGGCGCTCGGCCACAAAGGCCAGGCTCGACACCTCTGGCTCGGCGCCGATCTCCTGGAATCGCTGCTCGGCGGCCCCAAGCGCGCGTCGCGCATGGTCGACCTCCACCGGGGCGTCGGGCGTCGCCGTCTGGGCGCGCCGAAAGGCCGCACGGGCCACCACGAGCTCGCGCGGCGCGGGGATCGGCGCACACGCCTCGAGCGTCGTCGCGAGCGCGAGCAGCGCGACGGACACGAGGGCCGAGCCGGACACGGCGAGACGCTGGGCTTCGGCCGCACGCTCCACGCGCGCGCGTCGCTCGGGTTGCGTCACCGCGCCCCCGTTCCCGAGAGGCGCTCCTCCTCGGCGATCAGGGCCTTCGCGCGGGCCACCTTCTCTTCGGCCACGCCCTCGCGGGCCTGCGCTGCCGCGAGCGAGGCGTCGGCCTCGGCGCGCAAAAGCAGGAGCGCCGCCTCGCCGTTCTTGTCTTCCCGGATGAACGCGCGCGCACGCAGGATGCGCGCGGCCGCCGCGGCGTAGGACTCCTTCGCCTTCGGCACGCGCGTCGCGCCGGCGCGCTCGGCTTCGGCGAGCTCCGCCTCCGCCGTGGTGAGTCGCTCGCGTGGGACGGGCAGGCTGGGCCCGCACCCGAGCGAGCCCGCGAGCGCGGCGCCCATGATCCAAGCCCCGTGCGAGGAGGGTCCGCGTGGGACGATCAGACGCGAGCTAGGGGCCGGGCGGGCCTCGAACAAGAAGATGAGGGTTGCAAGCATCGGCGAACGATCCACGAACCTGCGAGTGTGTCGCCATGAACCGGGAGTGATGAATACCTGAGAACGTTCTTTTGTGCATTCTACATTCGACAGATCGCGGAGAGATGTGATCTAAGTTCGCTCGTGATCGTCCCCGACTCCGAGGCCACGCGCGCCTTCGAGCAGCCCCCTTCCGTACGCTCGCGCCCGCCCGTCCCGCCCCCCGCGCGCCCTTCGTCCGCCGCCCCTCCGAGCGAGCTCCGTGTCCGCACGAACCCGCCCGCCTGTTCCCCGGGGGGTTCCGCGGAGGGGGCGCCCGTGCCGTGCTTGCGCATCTTCACCGACGATGTGGTCTCGCACCGCATGAGCGGCCTCAGCTCGTCGTACGAGACCACCCGCATGCCGCTGCTCGCGCTCTCGTTCGACTACGGGGGTCTCGTGCTGCCTGCCCTGGCGGACGACGACGACGAAGAAGAAGACGAAGAAGACGCGGGCACGACCGGCGCCGTCCGCGATCGGGCGGCCGAGCTCCGCGCCCGCCGCCTCATCGAGGGCTTCGGCGTGCTGGATCTGTCGTGTCTCGACGACATGGCCGCCGCGCCGGGCGTCCACGCCGACTACGTGATCGCGTGCGAGGGCTCGGCCTCGGACTACTGCACCTTCCAGAGCGCGGTGGTTCCCCAGCTCCGTCGCCTCGGCTTCCGCGTCGTGGTCGACGAGGCCCACGAGTGGAAGACCGTCGAGCCGGAGCCGCGATGGTACGCCGACGTCGACGCCGTCGAGCGACGCGATCGCGGCGCCGATCGCGAAGACTGGTTCGGCGTGGAGCTCGGCATCGAGCTCGGCGGACAGCGCGTCTCCCTCCTCCCCGCGCTCCTCGACCTCCTCGAGAAGAGCGGTAGCGGCGAGGGCCTCGCCGACATCGCGCGGCGCGCCGGCAAGTGCGTGGCCGTGCCGGTGAAAGAGCACGTATTTCTCGCCATCCCCACCGCGCGGCTCCGCGCGATCCTTCGCGTGCTCGCCGAGCTCTACGACGGGAAGCCGCTCGAGCGCGGCGCGCTCCCGGTGCCGCCGCAGCGCGCGGGCGCCCTCGGCCACCTCGACGAGCTCTTTCAGGCCGAAGACGCCGAGCTGCGCTTCACCGGCGCGCTGCGCGACGCCTGGCGCGACGCGGCCAGCATGGGCGATCCGCCGCCTTGCGCCGCGCCGGACGGTCTACGCGCCGAGCTCCGCCCCTACCAGCGCGAGGGCCTCGCGTGGCTCCAGCACCTCGTCGATCGAGGTGTGGGCGGCGTCCTCGCGGACGACATGGGCCTCGGCAAGACCCTCCAGACCATCGCCCACCTCGCGCTCCTCAAGCAGCGCGGCCTGCTCACTCGCCCGGCGCTCATCGTCGCGCCCACGAGCCTCGTGAACAACTGGGCGCGCGAGACGGGGAAGTTCGCCCCGCGCCTCCGCGTCGTGCCTCTCCACGGTCCCGATCGCGCCGACGCCTACGAGCGCTTCGACGCGGCCGATCTCGTCGTCACGAGCTACCCCGTCGCGATCCGCGACGAGGAGAAGCTCGCCGAGCACGCCTTCTCGATCCTGGTGCTCGACGAGGCGCAGACCATCAAGAACGACAAGAGCCGGGCCCACGGCGCTGTGCGCGCCATCCGCGCTGAGCACAGGCTCTGCCTCACGGGCACGCCGGTGGAGAACCACCTCGGCGAGCTGTGGGCCCTGTCCGACTTCTTGAACCCCGGCCTCCTCGGCGACGAGCTCCACTTCTCCCGGTTCTACCGCTTCCCCATCGAGAAGCAGCGCAACGCCGACCGCCTCGAGTCCCTCCGCGGCGTGCTCGCGCCCTACATCCTGCGCCGCACGAAGGCCGAGGTCGCCAAGGAGCTCCCGCCCAAGACCGAGCTCCACCGCCCCATCGAGCTGCGCGGCGAGCAGCGCGAGCTCTACGAGAGCATCCGCGTGGCCGCCCACGCGGAGGTGCGCAAGCTCATCAAGAAGAAGGGGCTCTCGGCCTCGACCATCCCCATTCTCGGCGCCCTCACCAAGCTGCGGCAGGTGTGCTGCGATCCGCGCCTCGTCAACATGACCGGCGCCTCGGCGCAGGAGTCGGCGAAGCTCCGCGTGTTCGACGAGCTCATGATGCAGCTGCTCGGCGATGGCCATCGCGTGCTGGTGTTCTCTCAGTTCACCAGCATGATCACCCTGCTCGAGGGCGCGCTCGCGGCGCGCGGCAAGCGCTACACGACGCTCACGGGGGAGCACCGTCGATCGGCCGGAGGCCATCGGGCGCTTCGAGAAGGAAGAGGTCGACGTCTTCCTCATCAGCCTCCGCGCGGGCGGCACGGGGCTCACCCTCACCGGGGCCGACACCGTGATCCACTACGATCCGTGGTGGAACCCCGCCGTACAGGCGCAGGCTACCGATCGCGCGTACCGCATCGGCCAGGCGCGCCCCGTGTTCGTGCATCACCTCTACGTCGCGGGCAGCGTCGAGGAGCGGATGCTCCGCCTCCAGCGCCGCAAGCGCACGGTCGCCGACGCCATTCTGGGCGAGGGCGAGGGCAGCGCCGCCCTAACGGAAGACGACGTGGAGCTCCTGTTCGCGCCGCTGGGCGCGCGCTGAAACGGCGCCGCGCTTTGAGCTTCGAGCGCCCGCGGTCATCGGGCTGGACTCGTCTCGGAGGGCGTCGTCCTCCGCGCGTGACCCCCGGGAGGCGGGCTGGGCGCGCAGAATTTTCGCCACGCTGTGAGCCGCGCCGTCCGGGTTGCGCGTCTTCGGGTGGGCTCGCCGCGCTGCCTGCGCGATCGCGCCCGCATTGCGTGTGGCACCGCCGGTGCAAGGGAGCGGGAGGTCCCCGCGGGCGGTGAACCGCCGCTGCCAGGGCTCCACGAGATCGGAGTATTTCTATGGGCTCGGCACTCCAAGAAGGCAGCTTCCCGTTCTACCGGCAGCAGCTTGCGGCGCTGAAGCCGCTGACGCGCGAGGCGGAGCAGGAGCTCGCCCGCCGCTTCCTCGCCGGCGATCGTCGCGCCGGCGGCAAGCTCGTGTCGGCGTGTCTCCCGTTCGTCGTCTCGATCGCCCTCGAGTACCGGCGCTGGGGCGTGCCGCTCGAGGACATCGTGCAGCAGGGCAACCTCGGTCTGCTCCGCGCGGCGGCCAAGTTCGACCCCGGCAAAGATTGCCGGCTCGCGACCTACGCCGCTTATTGGATACGCGCCGAGATCCGAGAGTACGTCGTCCGCACCTTCCGAGTGGTCCGCGTGGGCACCACGAAGGGTGAGCGCCGTGCCCTCCGCGCCTTCCGTACGGGGCGCGACACCTCGGCCGAGGCGCTCGCGGAGGTGTCGGGCCTGTCGGCCGAGCGAATCGCGACGCTGCTTCCCATCCTCGCCGGCCGCGAGGCGAGCCTCGACGCGGGCCTCGAGGATCAGTCTCCGATGGTCGAACGGCTGGGCTCTCCCGAGCCCACGCCGGAGGAGAACGCCTCGGCGAACGAACGCCAAGCGCGCGCCTCCGACCACGTGAAGGCCGCGCTCGGCACCCTCACCGCGCGGGAAGAGCTGATCGTGCGCGAGCGCATCATGACCGAAGACCCGCCCACACTCCAGGCGCTCGGCGCGCGCCTCGGGGTCTCGAAGGAGCGCGTGCGGCAGATCGAAGAGCGCGCGCGTGGCAAGCTCCGCCGCGAGCTCGGCGACCTCGCCTCGGACGTGAGCGCGATCGCCAGGGCCTCCTAAGGTTCCCGCCGGGCGTGACGCCAAGAAGGCGGCCCGCGTCGTCGCCGGCTGGTACGTTGGATGCCCGTGAGGACGCCTCAGGTCGCCGCCGTCTCGCTCGCCGCCGTCGCGCTCGCCGCGGCCGTGTGCACGGGGCTCTACGCGCGGCACGAGGCGCGCGTCGCGCCCGCTCCCACCGTGACGGTGCACGAGCAGAAGGTGGGGCCGGCGCCAGCGCCCGACGAGGCGGCCGACGAAGACGACGAGCCGCCCGGGTACGCCTTCCACACGCCGAGCGGCAAACCGAGCGCGCTCCGGTGCGATGATGCGCATCGTATCATCTGGCAAGTCCATGGGAATATGGCGTCGCCGCCGGCCCGCGTCGAGCTCGGCCCGTTCGTCGACTCGGCCTCGGACTGGCTTGACCCTCACGCGCTCTGGAGCGTGGCGGCGGACGCCCCGCGCGATGCCCTCGGGGTCGAGCTGCGGCGCCTGCTGCCGGAGCTCCAGGCGCGCCACGGCCGCGGGTGCCCCTCGGCCGACGCGTCCGGCGAGGTCCTCGCGCGCTGGGTCGACGAGCTCCGCGTCGTCTTCGACGCGGGCCGCGCGAGCGCCACCGTGGGCGATCTCTCTGGGGCGAGCGCGCCGCTCCCGGCCGCGGGCGAGGCGAAGGTCGCGGCCCGCGAGCTCGGCCTCCGCGTCGGCGGCTTCGAGCGCGCCGTAGGGCCCGAGGGCAAGCCCTTCGCGGAGGGGGCGCGCGACCGCTTCTTCCCGACGCTCCCCGCGCGCGGGTGGGGCGAGCTGGTGCTCTCGGCGGCCGTGCGCGCCTACGTGCCGCTCGTCGACCCTCACGGCGCCTGGGCTCCGTACGACGAAGAGGCGAGCGTCTACGACGTCGACCTCGCGGCGAACGCCCCGCACCCGCTCTGGACGAAGAGCGAAATCACCCCTGTGGGCGTGGCGCTCTCGGAGGGGGTCACCGCGCCGCTCGTCCCGGGCGACGTGCTGCTCTCCATCGCGGACGTGCCGCTCGCCGGGCTCCCCATCGAGCAGATCGAGCAGCTCGGGTTCGTCGCGTCGGAGGCCAAGGCCGCCGTCAGCGCGACGGTGCTCCGCGGAGGGAAGCTCGTCAGCCTCTCCGTCGGCGGACCTCGCGGCAGCGCTCCGGCGCCCGCGGCGGACGCCGCCCTGGCCCTCCCCGTCGAGCGCGTGAAGTGGGGCGCAGGCGACGTCGTCGTGGTGGCCATCCACGACGTGCGCGAGGACCTCGGCGAAGAGCTCGCCCGGGCGCTCCGCCGCGAGCGCGAAGGCGCGCGCCCCCTGGCCGGCGTGGTGCTCGACCTGCGCGGCAACGGCGGCGGCTCGACCGACGGCGCGATGCACGCGATCGGGCTCTTTTTGCCGGGGGTCTCGCTGTTCCCGATGAAGCGCCGGGACGGCACGGTCGAGGTCGAGCGCGCCACCGAGCCGCCCGACCAGGACGTGTACCGCGGCCCGCTCGCCACCCTGGTCGATGGCGCCACCGCGAGCGCGGCCGAGATGATGGCCGGCGCGATCGCGACCTACGGCCGCGGCCCCTCGGTCGGGCGACGCACGTTCGGCAAGGGCTGCGCGCAAGAGTACTTCGACGACGAGCCGCGCACCGGCATCCTCCGGCTCACCACCTTGCTCTACGCGCTCCCCGATGGAACGCCGGTGCAGCGCGTGGGGCTCGCGCCGTCGCTCGTCGTGCCGTTCGAGGGCGCGGGCGCCGGCCCTGTCGAGGGTCGCGAGGCGACGATCGCGCACGCCCCGCCGAGCTGGCGGGGCCCCGACATGCGCTCCGGCAAGCGGGCGCGGGCCGACGGCTGGAGTGTGCTCCGCGAGGACGTTGGCGCGTGCAAAGATCCGGACGTGTGCCTCGCCTTGCGCAGCCTCGCCCAGGGTTGGCCGCGCCGCGCGCCGGTGGCGAAGAAGCGCTAGCACTCCAGACGCACCGAGCCACCGTCGCGATCGGGCGTGAATCGGACTACCGTGTGGGCCCATGTTCGACGCCGCCCAACAGGTCTACTCCCGCACCCTCCAAGAGATCCGCGATGCGGGCCTCTACAAGAACGAGCGCGTGCTCGTGAGCCCTCAGGCCGCCGCGGTGCAGGTCGGCGAGGGCGGCGGCGGCGAGGTGCTGAACTTCTGCGCGAACAACTACCTCGGGCTCTCGTCCCACCCCGCGGTGATCCGCGCTGCGCACGAGGCGATCGATCGCCGCGGCTTCGGCATGAGCTCGGTGCGCTTCATCTGCGGCACGCAAGACCACCACAAGGCCCTCGAACAGCGCATCTCCTCCTTCTTCGGCACCGAAGACGCCATCCTCTACAGCTCCTGCTTCGACGCGAACGGCGGCCTCTTCGAGACGCTCCTCGGCGAGGAGGACGCGGTCATCTCCGACGCCCTCAACCACGCGTCGATCATCGACGGCATCAGCCTGTGCAAGGCCGAGCGGCACCGCTACCCCAACGGCGACATGGCCGCCCTCGAGGAGGCCCTCCAGAAGACCCAGGGCAAGCGCCTCCGCATGATCGCGACCGACGGCGTGTTCTCGATGGACGGCTACCTGGCCAAGCTCGACATCATCTGCGACCTCGCCGAGAAATACGGCGCCATGGTGATGGTCGACGACTCCCACGCGAGCGGGTTCATCGGCGCCACCGGCCGCGGTACGCCGGAGCACTTCGGGGTCGCCAAGCGGATCGACGTGATGACGAGCACGCTCGGCAAGGCGCTGGGCGGCGCCGCGGGCGGCTTCACGACCGGCAAGCAGGAGATCATCGACCTGCTGCGCCAGCGCTCGCGCCCGTACCTGTTCTCGAACTCGCTCCCGCCGGCGATCGTGGGCGCGTCGCTGGCGGTGCTCGACCTCCTCGACGGCACCACGGCGCTGCGCGACAAGGTCATGGCCAACGCCGAGCGCTTCCGCTCGGGGATGAAGGCGGCGGGCTTCGCCGTGAAGGACGGCGTCCACCCGATCGTGCCGGTCATGCTCGGCGACGCGCGGCTCTCGCAGGAGCTCGCCGCGGCGCTGCTGGAAGAGGGTATCTACGTGATTGGGTTCTACTTTCCCGTCGTTCCGAAGGGGGAGGCGCGCATCCGGGTGCAGCTCTCCGCCGACCACTCGGAGGCCCAGGTCGACCAGGCGATCGCGGCGTTCGCGCGCGCGGGCAAGCGCCTCGGCGTGTTGGCGTAGCAGCGGCGCTCGCATCGCGCCTTGCCCGCGGTTCGGTCCGCTCAGCCATGGCCGCGAGGCGCCGCAGGATCGGGCCGCTTGCCGTCCGCCGAGTTCTCCCCTCCCATGGGCTCATGAGCGCGCCCGTACCTCGCCGAACCACGCGACCCCTGACCGCGCTCGCGCGCCTCGCGGCGGCCCTCGGGCTCCTCGCGGCCGCATGCAGCGCGGCCACGACGCCTGCCCCCGCGCCCGCGCCCGCGCCCGCGGCGCCCACCGAGCCCACCGCGGAGCAGCAGGCCAGGGCCGCGGCGCTCCTCACGGGGCCCGACTGGTACCGCCACGCGGTGTTCTACGAGGTGATGGTCCGCTCGTTCCAGGACTCGAACGGCGACGGCATCGGCGACCTGAAGGGCCTCACCTCGCGGCTCGACGATCTGCAGCGCCTCGGGGTCGATGCTCTGTGGCTCATGCCGATCTTCAAGAGCCCCTTCAAGGACTCGGGCTACGACGTCGCCGACTACGACGCGATCGCGCCGGAGTACGGCACCGACGCCGACCTGAAGGAGCTGCTGGACGAAGCCCACAACCGCAAGATGCGCGTGTTCCTCGACCTCGTGTTCAACCACACCTCGGAGGCGCACCCCTGGTTCCAAGAGTCGCGCAAGGACAAGACCGGCCCCCGCGCGAACACGTACGTGTGGTCGGACACGGCCTCCTCGCCGACGAACGCGTGTGGCCCCTTCAACGCGCAGTTCGGGACCACGCCGTGGACGCTCGATCCGACCCGAAATCAGTATTATTTTCATAGGTTTTACCCTGGGTCAGCCCGACCTCAACTTCGACGATCCGGCCGTGGTCTCCGACACCCTCGGCGTCGCGCGGAGGTGGCTCGAGAAGGGCGTCGATGGCTTCCGCTGCGACGTGATCGGATTGCTCTACGAGTCGCCCGTCGCGAAGGATTGCGGCGCGCTCCAGCCCAAGACCGGCGAGTACCTACGGAAGCTCCGCGGCGTGCTCGACACGTTCCCGGACCGCGCGATGGTCGCCGAGTCGGTGCTGTTCGAGAGCCCGAAGGCCTACTTCGGCTCTGGCTCCGACATGTTCCAGATGGCCTTCCTGTTCGACTATGGATACCTGTGGCCGCTCGCCTTCCAGTCGGAGAGCCGCGCCCAGATCGACCGCGCGTTCGAGTCGGCCGCCACGTTCCCGGCCGGTGCCCAAAGCGCCCTCGTCATCGGCTCGCACGACGTCGGGCGCGCGTACGCGGTGGCGCAGGGGAAGGAGTGGCGGCACCGGCGCGCGGTGGAGATCCAGCTGCTCGCGCGGGGCACTCCCTACATCTATTACGGCGAGGAGCTCGGCCTCCGCCCCGGCGCCGAGAAGGTGGTCGACAATCGCGACTCGGCGCGCACCCCCATGCCCTGGACGCGCGGCGGGCAGAACCACGGCTTCTCCACGGGGAAGCCCTGGCTCGCCCTCGCCCCCGACGCCGACGTGACGAACGTCGAGGCCGAGCGAGCCGAGCCCGGGTCGATGTATGTACATTACAAGCAGCTCCTCGCGCTGCGGCGCGGCCGGCGGGTGTTCGGCGCGGGCGACATGAAGCTCGTCGACGTGGGGAACCCGAGCGTGTTCGCCTTCGTGCGCTCCGACGCCTCGGAGGCGTGGCTGGTCGCCGAGAACCTCACCGAGGCGGCTCAGTCCGGCGTGGCCGAGGTGGAGGGCACGCTCACCGAGCGGGCGCTCGGCGCGGGGATCGCGCGCCGCGAGGGGGCGAAGATCACCCTCGAGCTGCCCGCGACGGGCTCGGTCGTGGCGCGTCTCCGCTGACCCTCGAGGGGGGAGGGAGATCGCCTCGCTACTCGGGGCTGCTAAGCTGCGCGTCACCGCCATGAACAACGCCGAGCTCCTCGCCCTCGCCAGCCAGCGCCTCTACCCGAACTATCGGCCCGCGCCGTTCGTGCTCTCGCGCGGCAAGGGCTGCGAGGTGTGGGACGTGGAGGGCGCGCGCTACCTGGACATGGCGGCCGGGGTCGCTGTGTGCACGCTCGGGCACGCCCACCCCGCGTATGTGGCCGCCGTATCGGCGCAGGTCGCGAAGCTCGGGCACGTGTCGAACTGGTTCTACAACGAAGAGAACGTGCTGCTGGCCGACGAGCTCTGCCGTCTGTCGGGCTTCGATCGGGCCATGTTCTGCAACTCGGGCGCGGAGGCGCTCGAGGCGCTGTTCAAGCTCGCGCGCCATCATTTCTTCGGCAGAGGCCAGCTCTCGCGCACGCGTTTTCTCGCGTTCGACAACGCGTTTCACGGTCGCACCATGGGCGCCCTCAGCCTCACGGGGACGCCCAAGTATCGGGAAGGCTTCGGAGAGGTCGCCGGTGTCACGCACGTGCCCTACGGCGACCTCGAAGCGGTGCGCGCGGCCCTGACCGACGAGTTCGCCGCGGTCGTGGTCGAGCCCATTCAAGGCGAGGGCGGGGTGCTGCCTGCGCCGGAGGGCTTCCTCGCGGGCCTCCGCGCGGCCTGCGACGCGCGCGGCGCGCTGCTGCTGTTCGACGAGGTGCAGACGGGGGTGGGTCGCACGGGCGCGTGGTTCGGCTTCCAGCGGGCCGGCGTCGCGCCGGACGCCGTGGCGCTCGCGAAGGGGCTCGGCGGGGGCTTCCCGATAGGCGCGATCCTCACGCGGGAGGCCCTCGCCGAGGCGCTGCCCCCGGGCACGCACGGCTCCACCTATGCGGGCAACCCGCTTGGCTGCGCCGCGGCGCGCGCCGTGCTTTCGGCCGTCGCGACGGAGGGGCTCGTGGAGGGTGCCCGCGCCAAGGGTGAGCACCTCGCGGCGGGGCTGCGCGGTCTCGTCGCCGAGCTCCCGAGCGTGTGCGAGGCGGAGCGCGGCGTGGGGCTCCTGCGAGGCCTGGTGCTGGCGCCAGGGTGGGTCGCACGCGACGTCGTGGCTCGTGCCGCTGTCGCTGGGCTGCTGCTCACGGGCGCGGGCGCACGCGTCATACGCTTCGTGCCGCCTCTCGTGGTGACAGAGGCCCAGCTGACCGACGCCGTCGGCCTGCTGAAGGCCACGCTCCGAGCCATGGCGAGCGAGCGCGGCGGGTGATCGGCCAGCGTCGCTTGCGTTCCGCGCGAGGGCGCGGCACAAGGCGACTCGCAGACCCATGAGTCAAGCCGCACAAGACCCCGTGCAGTGCCTCGGCTGTGGGAGGCCGACCGATCCGCTGCGCGCGGGGCACGTGGCGATCCTCGACGGGCGCTTCCGCTACTTCTGCGACGCGAGCTGCAAGGCTGCGTACGTCGAGAGCTCGCCGTCGGCGGAGCGGTCGTTCGACCTCACCGCGGAGCCCCCGCGGGTGGCGTCGCTCACTCGCTCGGCGAGGCCGCCGGGCGTGGCGCCGTCGGCGAGGCCGCCGGGCGTGGCGCCGTCGCCGCGCGACCAGGCCGTCGAGTCGGGGCCGCGCACACGCCCGCGCACGCCGGCAGCGCCCGAGGTCTCGATCGATGTCGATGACCCCGCCGACGACGGGGCCCGGCGCGACACCGACCCGCCCTCCCACCCCACCCTCCGCTCGTGGGCCTCCACGCCGCCGCTCGAGGAGCTCGCGCCCTCCGCGCCGCCGCCGGCGCCCGCGTCGCAGAGCGCCGTCGACGAGCCGTACCTCGCGCCCTCCGTAGACTACGCCCGGTGGGCGGAGGAGGAGCCCGCGTCGCTGCCGGCGCCGCACACCCAGCGGTCGCTCGACGAACCGTCGCCCGCGTCCGGGCAGGTGACCCGCGCGCCCTTCGCGCGACTCTGGCTACCTCTCGCCGCGGTGGTGGCGGGCGCGGGGGCGTTCGCCTTGGCCCTGGCGGGCGTCCCCGAGCCGCGGCTCCGCGCGGGCCTCGTGCTGCTCGGCGCGGCGCTGCTGGTGCCGTGGTTCGTGCGAAAGCCGCGGGTCCTTGGCGAGCCCTCGCCATGGATCGCGGGCGCGCCCACGCTCGGCCTGGTCGCGGTCGCGGTCGTGGCGGCCGCGCTCCGCGTCGACCAGGCGGGAGGCGTGGTCTCCGCGGCCGGGCTCGCGGTCGCGGCGCTCGTGTTGTCGCAGCTCGCGGCGCTCAGGGCAGAAGCGGAAGTGCTTGGATATACAGAGGAACTCGCCGCCCACTTGGGCGGAGGTGCGCGGCGGGTCGTCGGATCGACCACGGTGACGCTCCCTTCCTCCGACCTCCGCCTCGGCGATCGCGTGGCCGTCGCGGCTGGCGAGGTTCTGCGCGTGGACGGGGTCGTGGTTCGCGGCCGGGCCACGGTGATCCCATGGGCGTTCGCGGGCACTGAGGCCACCAAGGCCGCCGGCGACGCGGTCCTGGCGGGCCTCACCGTGCTCGAGGGCGAGCTCGTCGTGGAGGCCAGCGCCGTGGGGCGAGAGCGCCTCGCGACGCGACGGTTCGCGGGGCGCGAGACCGCCGGCCTCTTCGGCCTCGTGCGTGTGTGGACACCCCGCGCGCTGCCCATCGTGTGCGCGCTCGTCGGCGCGGCCGAGTTCGCGAGCAACGCGCCCTGGCTCGGCGTACTGTCGGCCGCCTTCGCGGCGGGGACATCCCTCTCGGTGGTCGGAGTGGTCGCCACGCTCACGCTCGCCACGGCGGCGACCCAGCAGGACGCCCTGACCGCGGGCATCGCCTTCCGCGACGCCCGCGCGCTGGAGCTCGCGGGCATGAGCGACGTGGCCGTCCTGTGCTCCCGCGGCACCGTCCTCATGGGCGAGCCCGAGGTCATCGCGATCGATCCGCTCGGCGCGCGCGTCTACGATCGAAAGCGCATCTTGGCGCTCGCCGCGGGCGCCGAGGGCTCGCGTGGCACGCCCGCCGGCAAGGCGCTCCTAGGGGCCGCGGCGGGCGAGGGCGTGGTGGCCGAGTCGCTTCGCAGCGTCCTCACACACGAGGGCCTCGGCGTGACGGCGCTCCTCGCCAACGGCGAGCCGCTCATCGTCGGGAGCCGCGCCCACCTGTTGAAGGAGCGCGTGAGCGTCGCCGCCTCGGAGGAGCGCGTCCGCGAGCTCGAGGCCCAGGGGGCGAGCGTCGTGCTCGTCGCGCTCTCGGGCAAGCTCGCCGGTCTCGTCGCCCTCCAAGACGCGCTGCGACCCGGGGCGCGCGCCGCGATCCAGCGATTGCTCGAGGCTCGCGTCGAGCCCGTGCTCGTGAGCGGCGAGACGCGCGAGGCCTGCGATACCCTCGCGCGGGCGCTCGACATCGACCACGTGAGGCCCGAGGTGCTCCCGCAGGACCGCGCCGCCGAGGTGCGAGCCCTCGCCGAGGGAGGCCACGTCGTGGCGGTGGTGGGGCGCGCGGTGGCCGACGACGCCGCGCTTGCCGCGGCCGACGTGTCGATCGCGCTCGGCTCGATCGGCCTCCCCGGTGACTTCGCCGTGCTCCTCGCCACCGACGACGTGCGCGCCGCGGCGCTCGCCCTGAGCCTCGCCCGGAGCCTGCGCGAGCGAGTGCGGCGTGGCCTCGTGTTCGGCGTAGCGCCCACGGTCGTGGCCGTGCTCGGGCTCGCGTTCGGCGTTATCCCCACGCCGCTCGCGCCGCTCGCGGGCCTCGCCGCGGCCGTGCTCGGCCTGCTCGCGGTGCGTCGCCTCAGCGCGTAGCGTCCCCCGCAGGTTCCGCGACGCGCGCGGTGAAGCCTGCCTTGGCGATCGCCGCGACCGCCGGGCTCGAATCACCTCCCCACGCTGAACCGAAACGCAGTACTGCGCGGCCGACGCTCACTTCGACGACCTCGGCACCTTCTAGCCGGCCCAGCACATTTTGCACCGCCTTCACGCAGCCCCCGCACGTCATCCCCTCGATATTCAGCACGATCGTCGGCATGGTGTCCTACCTCTCGGGTGGTGAGCGAGCGCTCGCACGTCGCATGCCAGGATGCCCGCGGCTGACGGCGCGGCGACCGAGCGAAATGCCAAAACTTCCTGGGAACGTAGCGCGAGGCTCGCTATTCTGTAGCTCGTCGACGCCTGAGTCCGGCGCTCCCGCCGTCTTCTAGTGTGGCCCGACCTCCGGTGGAATAGAACGTGGCGGCGAAGAACCAGACCGACGCGGCCAACCCGGCAGCCAGGGTTGGGCAGGTCATCAAAGGCAAGTGGACCATCGAGTCCCTCCTTGGAGTCGGAGGAATGGCCGCCGTGTACGCGGCCGTCCACCGCAACAGCACGCGCGCCGCGTTGAAGATCCTCCACGCCGACTTCGCGCGAGAGCGCACGGTGGTCGAGCGCTTTCTCCGCGAGGCGTACGTCTCGAACAAGGTCGGGCATCCGGCGACGGTTCAGGTCCAGGACGACGACGAGACCGAGAACGGCGAGCCGTTCCTCGTGATGGAGCTCCTCGAGGGCGAGACGGTCCGCGACGCGTGGAAGAAGTCGGGCCGCACGATGCCCGTCGTACGCGTCCTTCAAATCTGCGAGCGCGTGCTCGACTGTCTCGTCGCCTGCCACGCCATCAACGTCATCCACCGCGACCTCAAGCCCGCGAACATCTTCATCACCGACACCGGTGACATCAAGGTGCTCGACTTCGGCGTCGCCCAGATGCGCGACGCCACGAGCGAACGCACCGCGACCGGCACCGCGCTCGGCACGCCGGCCTACATGTCCCCGGAGCAGGCGATGGGGCTCGTCGATCAGCTCGACGGCCGCGCCGACATCTTCTCCGTGGGCGCCATGCTCCACGCGCTCGTGACGGGGCACCGCATCAACAACGGCCGCACCGAGCAAGAGGCGCTCGTGATGGCGGCCACGAAGCCGGTGCCCTCCGTGGCCCGTCTTGCGCCGAATCTGCCCATCGACGTCATCGCGCTCACGGACAAGTCGCTCCAGTGGGACCGACGCAACCGCTTCGCCGATGCGCGCGAGATGCAGGCGGCCGTGCTCGAGGCGCTCAAGAACGCGGGCGGCGAGCCGCTCTCGTACGGTGGTCGACGGGCAGCGCCCGCGCCGGCGCCCGCGCCGGTCGCGCAGCCTCAAGCGGCCGCCCCGTCACCTCAGGAGGTCTCGAGCAGCGGGTCCTCGCCAAAGGCGAACGCCCAGCTCCCCTCGGGGTCGCACACCGACGCCGCGTCGGGCGCGCGCGCGGTCCCCAAGCCGCCCGTCCAGGCTGCGCCCCCCGCCCCCGAGGTGCCAGAGAACGATCCGCGGGTTCAAGGGGCCCGCGACGTCCTGCGTCACCTCGACCGGGTGCTCCCGAGCGTGAGGCAGTTCGGTTGGGCGCACCCCGCGACCGATCGCTCGCTGCGCACGGCCCACGACGCCTTCCGCGAGGCGCTCGGCCGCGACCCCGAGCTCCTGCAGTTCTCGGTGCGCCCGTACTCGTTCGTCACGTTGGGCCACAACGTGTGGGAGCCCCAAGCCCCCTACGACTCCATCCCCTACAACCTCTTCGCGTGCGGGATCCGCAGCATGCGGCTAGGTCCGGGCATCTCCATCGACGAGCTGAGGGAGACGCTCACGCTCTTCATGCTCGACCCCGCGCGGGACCTGCCCCCCGAGGACGACCTCGCGGCGGCGTTCTGGGAGCGCGCGCTCCCGAGCATCACCTACGAGTGCGCCGAGGCCTTCGCCGAAGGCGACGCCGGCGCGCGCGAGGCCTTCTTCGAAGAGTCCGATCGCCTCGAGGCCATGGCCGAGTCGGCCAACCGCGAGAACATCAGCCGCCTCGAGACGCGCACGATGGCGCTCTCCACGGACAAGACCGCGCTCACGGCCCCGAAGGTGGCCAGCGTCCTCGGCCTCGACGACGTGGTGAAGGGCGCCATGCTCGCCCAGTTCGAGGTCGGCCGCGATCAGTGGGCCGAGCGCTTCGTCGACGCCCTCGTCGACGGCTTCCTCGACGCCGCGGCCAATCGCGACGCGCCCCTCGTCCTCGCCTCGCTCCGCAAGTCGGGGCAGGACCTCGTGGTCGCCGGCAGGGTGGACGTCCTCGTCCAGCTCTACTCGGCCGTCTGCGAGCGCCTCGCGCCGCGGGTGCCGAGCGCGGAGAGCCACCGGAAGCTCGTGAGCGTCCTCACGAGCGCGCTCTTTGGCGGAGAGACCCTCGATCTCATCGTGCGCACCCTCCGGGAAGATCCGGCGCGCGTCGAGGCGTTCGCCCCCATCATGGCGCTCCTCCCTGCGAACGAGTTCACGGGCGTACAAAACGCGCTCCGCGAGCCGTCGCCGCCGCCCGTGCGCGCCCTGCTCATCGGCTTCCTCGAGCGGCACCTCACGGGCCGCGAGGCCGAGGTCGCGCAGGTCGCGCTCGGCGCCGACAGCGACCTCGCCGCCGCCATCGTGGCGCTGCTCGGGCGCACGGGCACCCCCGCCGCTCGGCAGGCGCTCTCCAGCCTCGCCCAGACCGACGACGTCAACGTGCGCGTCGAGGCGCGCATCCTGATGATGGGCTCGCCCGACCAGGCGGTGAACGAGGTCTCTCGCATGCTCGAGAACCCGTCGGCGCTCGTGCGAATGGCGTCGCTCCGCGCCATCATTCGCTACGGCTTGCGTGGCGCGTGGCTGCCCGTGCAGCGCATGACCCAGGCGAAGAACTTCTTCGAGCTCGGCGCCGACGAGCGCCGAGAGGTCCTGCGAGCGCTCTACCTGCTCGGCCCCGAGCGTGGCGAACCGCTCCTGCTCGACCTGGCTCGGAAGGGCGGCATGCTCGCGTCCGAGTCGCGCGAGTCGACCCGCGCGATCGCGTGCGAGGTGCTAGGCGAGTACGCGCGCTCACGCGGCGCGATCGCCGCGCTCAACGAGGTGTTTCAGTCGCGGTGGGGCACGGCCGAGGAGACCCGCCAGGCCGCCACCACGGCGCTCTCCAAGATCGCAGCGCGCGTGGAGGGCTCGCCGTCATGACGATGCGGCTCGATATCGTGACGAACGACGCGGGCGAGCTCGTCCGTCGTGAGCACGCGCGCGACCAGGGCTCGAACGCCCTCATGGCGGTCTACAAGCTCGCGAAGCTGGCGCAGGTGCACAACCTGACGAACCAGGCGTTCCTCCAGCAGCTCGATCAGACCGTCAACATCGTCGCCGACTACTGCCTGCGATCGGGGACCAACCTCAACATCCTCTTCGCGCACCGCGCCGCGTTCGTCGGCGGGCAGCTCCTGAAAGGCTCGCGCGGGACCTACCAGCTCGCCACGGAGCTCGGCGAGATCTTCGAGTGGCTCGGCGGCTCCGAGCTCATCATGCAGCGCGACATCTCGCGCGAAGAGATGCTCGCCTTCGCCGAGGAGATCTCGCGGTGCATGCGCAGCGAGCGAGGCAACTTCCGCTCGCCCACGGCGAAGATCCGCTTGCGCCAGGTGGCTGACGCGGCGCGCATGCGCGGCATCGACGTCGAGAAGCTCGATCAAGAGCAGCGAATTCGCCGCACCTATGCGTCGGCTGTCGTCGTTTTGCGTAGGTTTTTCGAGGACTTGGAGTCCAGTCACTACATGCTCCCGCGGCGCATCAAACGCGTCGCGCAGAGCCTCGTCGACCTCTCCGACGGCACCACGCCGGCGTTCCTGGGGGTCACCGAGGTGCGTAACGCGAACCACGACGAAGCGGGCCGCGCGGTCAACTCGGCGATCCTCGCCGTGGCGATCGCGCGTGAGGTCACGTCCGATCGCGTGGTGCTCGCCCAGGTGGCGATGGCCGCCATGATGCATGACGTCGCGAGGCCGCGCGCGTTCGCCCTCAGCAAGGCCAACGCCGGCGAGTTCGCCGCGATGATGACGACCACCACCCTGTCGGAGGACCAGGAAGACCGCCTCGCCGCCGGCACCGCGGCGGTCCTTACGGCCCTCGGTCGCGTCAACGAGCCCACCATCACGCGCACCGTCGTCGCCTACGAGGCCCAGTGGATGCGCAGGCAGCAGTGGCTTGGGCCGCTCTACCGCGGGCAGCGCCAGCCGACGGTGCACGCGCGCATCATGCGCATCGCGCGGCGCTACAACGACCTCCTCACGCCGGAGCCCGGCCTCCCGCCGCCCACCACCGACTTCGCGGTAGCCAGCCTCGACGCCGAGCTCACCGATCCGTCCGACAAGACCGTGCTGCGAATGGCGGTCGCCGCGCTCGGGCTCATCCCCATCGGCACGGTGGTGCAGCTCTCGACAGGCGAAGTGGCCGAGGTCACGCGTGGCGCCGCGGGCTCGCTCGACAAGCCGAAGCTCAAGATCGTCATGGACGCGCGCGGCGGCGTGATCGCGAACGGCGCCGAGATCGACCTCGGCAAGCCGAACCCCCGCGAGCCGCCTCGGCAAATCAACCGCGTGGTGAGCATCGACGGGTGGAAGAAGGGCCTCGAGGGCTTCCCCCAGGAAGAGGCCAACGCAGGAGGCGGCTCGGATCCCCCGCCAGAGCCGCCGCCGCCGCCAGCGCCACCCCCGGTCGCGGCCTGGACACCGCCGCAGCAGGCGCCCGCGCCGGAGCCGCCGCCCGCGGAGGCGCGGAGTGCGCTCCCCGATCCGCGCGCCAACCGGCCGCCGATCGCGCTCGGCGTCGACGTCTCGCCGGCGCCTCCGCCCGTCGCTCCACCGGACTACTCCGGCTGGTCGAGCCCGAGCAGCCAGAAGGCCTCGAGCGCCAACATGAAGACCTCGAGCGCCAACATGCGCCCGAGCAGCGGCGACTTGAAGCGCTCGAGCCCCTCGATCGGCACTACGCCGTCGCGCGTAGGGCAGGACTTCGCGCGGGCGCCCGCCGCGCCCGCCGCGCGCCCGCCGCGCCCTGCGCCCGCGGCTCGCATGCGCCCCGAGGGAGTCACCCCCACGGCCGAGGGCGTGCTGTCGACGACCCCGCTGGTCCACGTGCTCGTGTACATGCTCGACCACGCGCTCACGGGCACCGTGGTGTTCATGGAGGGCGAGTTCGAGCACGCGGTCTATTTCGTCGCTGGCGTACCCGCGAAGGTGCGGCTGGCCTACGGGGGGATCAAGCTGGGCGAGGCGCTCGCGCGGCTCGAGCAGCTCGACGGCGCCGGCCTCGACGCGCTGTCGGCCGAGGCGAAGCAGGCTGGGCTCCTCTTCGGGCAGCACCTCGTCGCGAACGTCGGCATGCCCGAGTCGGTGGTGGGTCTCGGCCTCGAGCTGCAGCTGCTCGAGAACCTCGCGACCCTCACGAACCTGCCCGTCGAGTCGACGTACTCGTACTTCTACAACGTCAACTCGCTCGCCGACTGGGGCGCTGCGAACATCGAGCTGCAGGGCGCGCTCAACGCGATCCTCACCGCCACTCGCCAGTGGCGCGATCGCGACCGCATCCGCGCCACGCTGCTCCGTATCTCGAAGCACCCGCTCGTCTTCTTCGAGGAGTGCGCGTTCGAGTCGCTGGTGCTCACGGGCGAAGAGGAGGCCGTCATGGCCCTGCTGCGCACGGAGAGCCTCACGTACGCGGAGCTCATCGATCGAGGGGTGACCGACGAGGAAGTGGTCAACTCTCTTGTCTACACCTTCGCGGTGACGCGCCAGTTCGCGTTCAAGGGTCAGAAGAAGGGCCCGATGGCCGCCCGCGCCGCGAACGCTGCGCCGGCACCGGTCGCCGCGCCGGTCGCGCCTCCGGTCCATGCCGCGCCTCCCGTCGCCCCGCGTGTGCAGCCCGCGCCGCCCGCGCCACCGCCGCCGCCTGCGGCCCCTGTCCAGTCTGTCCAGTCTGTCCAGTCTGCGCAGCCTGCGCAGCCCGCCGTGCGAGCGCCTCTGCCGGCCGGCGGGCGCCGCCCGATGATCCGCCCCATCCGCCCAGCGGCCGCCGAGGCACCGGCACCGCCGCCACCGCCGCCACCGCCGCCGTCGCGTGAGAACCTCCGGCACGCGGAGCCGCCACCCGACGACGACGACGACGAGAAGACCGCGATCGCGGCTCGCCCCGTCTTCGCGCCTCCCCGGCCCGCGCCGCGGCCTCAGGTCGCCGCGAGCCCGACGGCCTTCGCCTCGCGGCCCGAGCAGTCCGCCCCGGTCGACCTCGGCGAGGTCGAGATCGAGGAAGAGGGCGTCGCCGACGCGGAGCGCGCGCTCGGTGCCGTCACCGACTTCCGCCTCGCGGAGGCCGCGTTGAAGCGCGGCGACATCCCGTCGGCGGAGGTGCTCGCCGAGAAGGCCGTCGAGGGGGATCCGTCTCAAGCGGAGTACCGCGCGCTGCTCACCTGGGTGCGCTCGCAGAGCCGGCCGAACGAGGCGCTCGAGTTCGTGGGCGAGTTCGATCTCATCATCGCCGACGACCCCGTGTGTGAGACCGCGCACTTCTACCGAGGCAAGCTCCTGAAGGCGCTCGGCCGGCAGATGGACGCCCTCGCGGCGTTCGAGGACGTCCTCGCGCTGAACCCCGACCACCGCGGCGCCTCCATCGAGGTGCGCGTCCTCCGCGCGCGTCGGTAGCTCGCGACCGACGCCCTTCGCCGGCACACGTCCGCAAATCGAAGGCGCTCTAGGGCGCCTGCTGGAGCATGGCCGTGCGGTAGCCCTGCACGAGGGCGGCCCGCACCTGCTCGAGCCTCACGGTCGAGCCGCCGGGCCGCGCGAGCGCGGACATCTCGCGTTGGGCTGCCCAGGTCGAGCTGGCGGGTAGCCCAAGCGCGCCACGGAAGGCCTCGCCCATGGCCTCGGCGGTGGGGAAGCGGTCGCTTGCCTGCTTGGCCAGCGCGCGGGCGAAGAGGTCGTCGAGGACGCGCGGCGCCTGCGGGAGGTAGGCGCGCAGGGGTGGCGGCGGCGCCTCGACCTGGTCGCGTCGCACCTCGTATTCGGTTCGATCGGTGGTGGGGAAGGGCAGCACGCCCGTGAGGGTCTCGAACAGCACGATCGCCGCGGAGTACAGATCGCTGCGGCCGTCGAGGGGCTGCCCCAGCACTTGCTCGGGCGACATGTAGGCGCCGGTGCCGGGCGCGGTCTTCGCCTCCTCCGGGGTGGGCGCGGTCACCCGCGCGATGCCGAAATCGGTCAGCTTCACGATGCCGTCGTTGCGAAGGAGCAGGTTCGCCGGCTTCACGTCGCGGTGGACGATGTCGAGCGCGTGGGTCGCGCTGAGCGCGCCGAGGAGCTGCTCGAAGTAGTACCACGCGCGCCGGAATGGCACGCCCGGGAGGGCGCCCGGGCCCGCGAGGCGCGCCCGCGCGACGTGTCGAACGATCACGTCCTCGAGCGTCGAGCCCTCGACGTACTCGAGCACGAGCGTCAGCGTTGCCCCCCCGCTCGAGGGAGGCCCCGACTCCGCCGAGGGGACCCACTCGAAGAGCTCGTGGAAGGCCACGACGTTGGGGTGGGAGAGCCGCCGCAGGGCCTCCGCCTCGCGCAGAAAAAAGGTCTGAAACTGCGCCTGGAGGCTCCCCTGATGGCGGAGCTGCTTCAACGCCAAGAGCTGCGGTGGTTTGCCCGCGTGGGGACCGTCCGGAGCGAAGAAGAGCCACGCGCGCCACACGACGCCCATCGCGCCGGCCCCGAGCCGGGCGTCCACCACGTAGGTGCCGAAGCCTCGATCGATCCGCGTCCCCGGCCCGACGCCCGCGCTGCGCCGCCGCTGCAAAGAGCGGCACTGAGGGCACACCGCCGTGCCCGGAGCGAGCGGCGTCTGGCAGCGAGCGCAGTTCACTACGGCAATTTTAGCGCCTTCGCGCGTGGGGTATCGGCGCAATCGTCGAATTCTGCGCCCGCGCCTGGCCTCCGCTCCGCGCGTCGCTACATTTGCGTCATGGTACCGGCTTCGGGAGACGACGGCCCTCCGAGCGAGGCTCCCGCCGAGTCTGCGGGGCCCTCGGCGCCTGCGCGGAGGCCGCCGGCGCCCGATTTTCGCTATGTCGCACTGATGCCTTACAGCTCGCGTCGGGCCTGGCCGCTCCTCCTGGCCGGATCGGCGGCGGGCCTCGGCGTCGCGCTCGCTTCGGGCGTTGGCGTGCGTCTCGCCGCCGCGCTCACCGTAGGCGGCTTGTCGGGGCTCCTCCTCCGTCGCGCCGCGAGCACGAGCCCCGACGGTGGCGATCAGGCGTCGTTCGCGATCGTGCCCTGGGGCGTCCTCGTCGAGGCCCACGACGGCCTGCGGGCCCTCATGTGGTCGTCGGTGCGCAGCATCCGCGTCCGCATGGCGCACACCCGCGACGGAGGGAACACCGACACCCTCGCGAGCTTCGTCACCGTCGAGACCGGTCGCGAGACCTTCCACGGGCGCACCGCCGGCGCGGCCCCGCTCGACAGGCTCGAGGCCTACCACACCGCCTACGCCGACGAACAGTCCACCCCGCTCGCTTTCGACCTCGAGGGTACGACCGCGGGCGACGTCACCGAGCCGGAGTGGGAGCGCCTCGTGGGCGCCGCGCGAGCGTGGCTCGACACCGCCGAGGCGCACAGGCGGCTCGGGCTTCACGGCGCGGGGTACCGGCGGGCTTCCGCCCGCGTCGCTACGCGCCCCGCGGTGGAGGTCCTGCGGGCCGCGCTGCGGGGGGCGCCGCGCGCCGAGGCCGATCCGCGCGCCTTCGCCGCGGTCTTGGCGGCGGAGCTTGGCGCTACCGAGCTCGTGCGGGAGCTCCTCGAGCTCGTGCAGTCGCCGCACCCACTCCTCGCCGCGATCGCGAAGCAGGCGGCCCTTGGGCTCGGCGCGCCCACCTCGCGCGCGGGAAGCATCGACGAGGTCGCGCCGTTCCTGCATCCGGAAGACGATCGGGCGCTCCGCACATGGGTCTCCGCCGGGCCCTAGCAGCAGCGGAGGATAAATCGCGAATGATTTGTTGTGTTTGTGCGTCGCTCTTCGGAGCCCAACGCCGGCACCCCTCGCCTTCGAGAAGGAGCGCGACGGCCGCGGCCGTCGCGCGTCGCGCTCGTCGAGCGCCTCCCGGAGCGGCGTGGCTCGCAAACCGTGGTACGAGTGCGCGGTGCCCACCCACGAAGTCACGGTCCCAGACGAGGCTCGGCGGCGCGCGCCTCGACAAGGCGCTTGTCGCGCTGATCCCCGGCGCATCACGCGCGAGGGTCAAGTCCGCGATCGCCGACGGCGCGGTGCGGGTCAACGGCCGGCACGTCCCGAAGGGCGGCGTGGTCGCCGCCGGTGACCGGCTCTCGATGGAGCTCGCCGACCTCGCCAGCCCCGACGCGCCCGCCGTGCCCGAGGACACCCCGCTCGACGTGCGCTTCGAGTCCGCCCACGTGGTGGTCGTGGACAAGCCCGCGGGACAACCCACGGCGCCGCTCCGCGCGGGCGAGACGGGCACGCTCGCGAACGCCCTCGTGTTTCGCTACCCCGAGACCGCGACGCTGGGCTACTCGCCGCGGGATCCGGGCCTGCTCCACCGGCTCGACAACGACACCTCGGGCCTGCTCGTCGTCGCGCGGACCCGCGAGGCGTTCAACGAGCTCAAGGCCGCGCTCGACGGCGAGGCGCTCGTGAAGGAGTACTTGCTGGTCTGTCGAGGCGAGCACTTGCCGGACGAAGGCACCATCGCCTTCCCGCTCGCGAACCACCCCAAGGACCAGCGTCGTGTCTACGCGTGTGTTCATCCGCGCGACGTCATCCGCTACGCGCCCCGCCCGGCGTCGACCGACTACGTCGTGGTCGAGCGAGCCGGACCCTATGCGCTCGTGCGGGTGACCGTGTCGAAGGCGCTGCGGCACCAAATTCGCGTGCATTTTGCATCCATCGAGCACCCGCTCGTCGGCGACGTGCTCTACGGCGGCGAGCCCGTGCCGGGGCTTGCCCGTCACGCGCTGCACGCGTCGAGGCTGTCGCTCGAGACCGCGACGGTGGGGCTCTCGTTCGACGTGTCGAGCGAGCTGCCGGCCGAGCTCCGCGCGCTGCTTCGCGGCTGACGGCGCGCCTTCTCCCCGTTCGCCCCCCTCGTTTTCATGACCGCTGATTTAGCGAGGGAACACGAGCAAGACGGCCGTCGAGTTGTAGAAGCCGTCCGCGGCGCGGCGCGCGAGCGCGATCTCGCCGGTCACGGTGGTGCCACCCACCGGGACCCCGAGCGTCGCGGCGAGGAGCTCGGGCTCGAGGCGGTACCGGTCGCCGAGCACGAACGCGCGCCCCGCGCAGGTGAGCGCCAGCGCACCCGACGCGCGGGCGACCTTCCCGAGCGCGTGCTCCGCCGCGTACTTCGCGGCGGCGAACAGCGACCCCTCGGTGGCCGTGACGAAGCGCACCTGGGCGCCCTCGGGCACGCTCCCGAACAGCTCGACGGTGCGGTCGTCGTGGATCACGCGCGAGCCGCGCACGATCGGCTCGCCGTCCAGGTGCGCCTCGGTGCCCAAGATCGCGAGCTCGTAGCGAGCCGCGAGATGGAGAGCGAGCGAGCCGGCTTCACCAGGAAGCGGCTCCCCCCCGTGGCGGGTCGCCTCTTCGAGCCACACGTCGAGCGCCGGGCGCCCGTCGAGCTCGTGCAGGCGCGCCCCGTCGGCGCGGGTCACGCGGTGGGTGTCGCCGATGGGCGTCCAGCCGTGCCGCACCGCGACGCCGAGCGGGCGCTCCGTGTAGAGGCCCGCGAGCACCACGTGGGCCTCGCTCACGCCCCCGCTGGACCAGACGCGACCGCCCGACATGCTCCCCTCTTGCGCCAGCAGGCCGCCGACGAGCTGAGCGCGCGCGGTCGCGCCCTTCTTGAGCGCCGCGACGAGCGCGTCGCCGACGATGCCGCGGCTCGGCGCGAAGGCGAGGCACGTGAGCTCCCCGCGCCCCTCCTCTGCGTGCGCGTCGGCGAGGAGGCGCAGCTCTTCGGCGGCCGTCGCGACCTCGAGCAGCTCCCCGCTCACGATCGGCACGGCGCGCGTCTCGACGCGCAGGTCGCCCCCGGCGAGGAGCGCCACGCACACGCCCATGTAGCCGAAGCGCGTCGTGTCGAACACGCACCCGCCCGACGTGCCGCCGACGAAGGGCACCCCCGGGAGGTGCTCAGCGACACGCCCCGCGACCGCCTCGAGCGAAGCATAGCCATCGCTGGCGAACACGATCGCGAGCGACGGCGTGTGATCGCCGAGGTCGGCGCGCGCGCGCGCCATGGCCTCGTCGAGCGCGTCAACGAGGATCGGTGCGCAGGAAACTGCGGACGAAAAGAGCGTCATGTCCCCCGCTGGCAAGAGAGCAAGGACCGGCGCCCGAGGCAAGCGCTGCTGCGTCTCCGTTTGGTTACGGCTGAGCGCGCGGCCGCAGAACCGGCACGTGAGCCCCGAAGGGGCGAACGAAGGTCGATGGCGACCCCGAGCGGAAGGAGAGGTGACGCGATGAACCTCGAAGTGAGCCCCGAAGGGGCGAACGAAGGTCGATGGCGACCCCGAGCCGAAGGAGAGGTGTCGCAATGAACCTCGAAGTGAGCCCCGAAGGGGCGAACGAAGGTCGATGGCGACCCCGAGCGGAAGGAGAGGTGACGCGATGAACCTCGAAGTGAGCCCCGAAGGGGCGAACGAAGGTCGATGGCGACCCCGAGCCGAAGGCGAGGTGTCGCGCTGAACCTCGAAGTGAGCCCCGAAGGGGCGAACGAAGGTCGATGGCGACCCCGAGCCGAAGGCGAGGTGTCGCGATGAACCTCGAAGTGAGCCCCGAAGGGGCGAACGAAGGTCGATGGCGACCCCGAGCCGAAGGCGAGGTGTCGCGATGAACTTGACGAGCCATGCAACGTGTCCAATGTAGGCACGCCGTGACCGCTCCGCCCGCCTCGCCGACCGCCGCCCTCGCTAGCCGCCGCGCCGCCCTCGCGGCGTTCTCGGCGCTCGGCGTCGTCGTGGCCCTGGCCCGCCCCTCGCCCGTCGAGGCCTCCTCTGCGGGCGTCGCGCTGCTCCTCGGCCGCGCGACGGGTCGGGTCGTCGGGAGCGGAGACTACCGCTGGGAGGCGAGCCGCGGCGCCGCGCTCGACGCGCTGTTCGGGCGCCGCGTGCTGTTCCTCGCCGGTGCCGCCAAGGACGCTCCGCGCGACCTCTTTCGCGCGCGCGTTCGCGTCACTCCCGAGGGGCGCGTGCTCGAGGTGGTGGACGCGAGGAACCTCACCGCCACGGACCTCGGCGACGACCACGCGCTCGTCCTCCTCGGAGACAAGGCGGCCTACGCCACGTACGCGTTTGGCCAGGAGCAGAGCGTCAGCTACCTCGACCTCGCCGGCGAAGGCCCACAGAACCTCGCCACGCACGCCGCTGACCGCGTCATGTCGGCGGTCACGAACTACCAGCAGACCGGCTCTTTCGCAGGCATCGGTCGCGTCGATCTGACCCTCGAGTTGCCCACTCCGCGTCTCGGGCTCGCGCTCGACGAGGGAGGGCTCCGGGTGTCCCTCGCCGACGGCGCGAGCGCCCGCAGCGCGCGCCTCGACGGCGCCACGCGCGAGGTCGTCCCCGAGGCCGAGGGCGTCCACGCGCAGGCCGTCCAGCACCTCCCGAAGCGCCCCATCTTCTGGGCGGTCGACACCGTCCGCGCGATGCCCGAGATCGGGCCTGCGCCCATCGCGTGGCTCGAGGAGCGCGCGTTCTACGCGCGTGATCAGGCCCGCCGCTTGTCGTTCAAGGTCGGCGGTGGCGCCGAGGGCAGCGAGCTCGCGAAGGCCGCGCCGCCCCCTCCGAAGCTCCTCGATGCCGCCGAAGCGGGGGAGGGAGGCGCGGGCTTTCCTCCCGCGGACATCCCGTCGATCTGGAAGAACCCGCAGGAGGGCGAGGGCGCCTGGGTGGTCCCCACGCAGGCCTGGCTGAAGCGCTTCCCCAGCTTTCCGGGGGTGCCCGGCCAGGCCACGGCGCCGAGCATGTTCTACCGCACGTTCGTCCGCTCGGACGAGGAGCGCCCCTACGCGAAGGTGCTCCTCGTCGCGATGGACATGCGCCAACTCGACCTCGGCATGGAGGGCGGCATGGAGGACCCCAAGCCGGCCGTCGGTCCACCGGGCGCGGGCCGCATTCCGCGCGAGAAGGCGGTGTTCGGGCGCGTCGCCGCCGCGTTCAACGGCGGCTTCAAGACCGAGCACGGCAGCTACGGCATGATGGTCCGTCGGCGCGTGCTGCTGCCGCCCCAGCCGGGTGCGGCCGCCGTCGTCCTCCTGAAGGACGGCCGCGTGGGGATGGGCTCTTGGGGCAACACGACCAAGGTCTCGGGGCTCGCCGGGATCGACGACGGGGACATCCTCTCCTTCCGCCAGAACCTCGACCCGCTCCTCGACGGCGACAAGGTGAACCCTACCGGTCGCTCGCTGTGGGGGTTCACGCTCCCCGGCACCAGCATGCAGACCGAGCGCTCGGGCATCTGCGTCACGCCCGCCGGGCACATGCTCTACGCGTGGGGCGACGACGTCTCCGCGAACACCCTCGGCAAGGCCATGAAGATGGCCGGCTGCGTCTACGGCATGCACCTCGACATGAACCCGCACCACACCGGGCTCGTGTTCACCAACATCACCGAGATCAAGGGCAAGGCCTACAAGACCGAGCTGCTCACGAACCAGATGGAGATCTCACCCGACCGCTTCATCGAGTTCTCCCCGAAGGACTTCTTCTACATGATGGTGAGCGACCCCACGCCGCCCCCGCTCGAGGGCGCGCGCCCGTGGGCGCCCGAGGCGGGCACGCAGCCCGCCCCCGCGTGGCACCCGGGGGTCTGGTCCACGCGCACCGCCCTCGGGGTCGAGGTCTCGCTCGTGTCTTCCGGTCGCGCAACCTATCGAATTCGCGGCGGAAAACGAGAGCCCTCGGGCGCCTCGGGCGAGGCGCTCCACGAGCTCGGGGAGGCCGACGCGAAGCGCGCCCTCTTCGCGCTCACGCTGGGCACGTCGCCGGAGAAGCGGCCGTGGGGGCTCGCGACCGACGGCCGCGTCGTGCACTCGCCGCACGCCGCGGCGCCTACCGCCGCCGCGAGCGGGGAAGGACGCGCCCTCCTGGTCGCGCGCGAAGACGGCGCGCTCGCCATCCAGCTCGCCCGCGAGCTCCCCGCCGACCTCGCTCACCACGACTACGCCGAGCTCCCCCTCCTCGCCGACGAGGGGCGCGCCGTCGGTGATCGCCCCGCGCGCGCAGCGCTCGGGATCGCCAGCGGCAATGTGTATATTGCACGCGCGTCCGCCGCCGGCCGAGGGCCGGTGGAGGCGCTCGTCGCGCTCGGCTGTGAGCGGGTGGTGCAGCTCGAGCGGGGCGTGGCCGAGCCCGTGTCCTGGCACCGGAGCGGCACGTCTGCGCCGCCCCACGCGAGCTACGACGCGACCACGCTCTACGCGGTCGCCAAGCCGCTGGCCCCGCGGGGCTTCCGGTTCTTGCCCACGAGCCCCGTACCGCCGCCCACCAAGAGGTAGCGTCGAGCGCACACCGCCAGTCCCGCGCGAGAGCCGCGCGGCCAGGCGAGGCCAGGCGAGGCCAGGCCAGGCCAGGCCAGGCGAGGTCAGGCACGAGCTCGCGTCGGGTGGCGCGGATCAGGGCGTGGGCGCGCCGGGCGACGGCGCGGGGAGCGCCGGACCCTTGGGCGCGGGGTGATCGGGCTGCTTCGCGGGCGCCCCGGGAGCGGTGACGGCCGGCGGGGCCACGGTGCCCGCGGTGCCCGCGCTCGGAGAGGCGGCACCCGGGGCGGCCGGCGTCGTCCCCTCGGCGCCAGGCTCTGGGGCGGCCGCGCCCATGCCCGCGGGCAGCTCGGCGTGGACGTCGCTGGTCCCCTCGTCGGCGTCGGTGTTCGGCGCGTGGTACCGCGGCGCCTCACCGGGCCGCGAGTAGTCGATCCAGAACGCCGGCGCCGCGCGCACGTCGAGGTGCACGAACACGCTGTTCGGGTAGTAACCCACGCCCACGTTGTGCAGCGTGCGGCAGAAGTCTCGCACGGCGGTGTTCGGCACCCCTTGCACGCGGAAGTCCATCGCCTTGCCGTGGTTGTGGTTGGAGTGCGGCGTGTACTGCTTGGGCGAGAACGGCCGGAAGCCGCTCACCACCTCGAGCTTGCGGCCACCAAAGTGGTTCGACACGATGCCGAGCAAGGCCACGAGGCGCGGGTCGGGGGCATGGGTCGCCCCGCCCGACGAGTGCATGATCTGCTTCACCTTCGCGAGCGCCGCCGGCGGGACGCGGCCACCGGCGCTGACCCGAACGGTGGCCTCCTCGCTCGTGCCAAACCTTACGAACTGCACCACGTTCGGGTGCTTGGGCTTGCCCGCGAACGCGGTCGGGGCCGCGCCCGCGCCCTTGACCGCGGGGCCTGGGGGAGCCGCCTTCGCCTGCGCGGCCTCGCGCTCCGCACCCTTCTTGTCGCCGACCTTCGCGGCCTTCTCCGCTTCCTTGGGCTTCGCCTCCGCCGCGGGCTTCGCGGGCTTCGCGCCCTTGTCGGCCGTGCTGGGCTTGCCCTTCTCGGCCTTGGGCGCGACGCCGGGGATGGTGATGCTGTCGCCTACGCGGAGGCGCTTGGGGTTCAGGTTCGGGTTCGCGGCGAGGATGGCCCTCGCCGTCACGTGGTACCGCCCGGCGATGGTGTTGAGCGTGTGACCCTTCCCGATGACGTGCGTCACGTCGGCTGCGGCGGAGCCTGGCGCCAAGGTGGCGCCGACGACGAGGAGCGCGGCGACGAGCGAGCGAGAGCGAGCGAGAGAGAGGGGCCCCATCCGGCCCTGCTTAGCGCATCTCGCGCCGAAGGCCACCGCTCCGGGGCACCGGACCGCGAAACCCGCCAAAATGTGTGGGTGCCGGCGCATTTTTTGACGTTGTGCCGCCACAATGAAAGGATTCTCATGGTCTCCCTCCCCGCCGCCGGGGTAGGACCACGGCCGGCTCGGTCCGCGAGCCACCTTCGAGCGCGAAGTAAGGAAGTATCTATGGGTGAGGGCAAGAACCTGGTCGGCGTCGACATCGGGGCGAGCTCCATCAAAGTCGTCCAGCTCAAGGAGTCGCGGAAGAAGTTCCAGGTCATCCGCGCGGGCTACGCGCCACTGCCTCCGCAGACCATCGTGGATGGCCACGTCATGAGCTCGGGCGTCATCGTCGACAGCCTCCTCAAGATCTTCGAAGAGCAGAAGATCTCTCAGAAAGACGTGGCGATCGGCGTCTACGGCCAGTCGGTCATCGTCCGCAAGATCACCGTCCCGATGATGACGGCGGCGGAGCTCGACGAGCAGATCGGATGGGAGGCCGAGCAGCACATCCCGTTCGACATCAAGGTCATGTCGATCGACTACGAGGTGCTCCGCAAGCGCCCCGAGGCCGGCCAGATGGACCTCGTCCTGGTCGCCGCCAAGAAGGACGAAATCAACGATTTCGCGTCGATCCTACGCGAGGCCAACCTCCGGCCCATCGTCGTCGACATCAACGCGTTCACCGTCCAGAACATCTTCGAGCAGCAGCAGGGGCTGCCCGAGGCGGGCACCGTCGCGCTGCTCAACGTGGGGGCCGCCGTCTCGTCGCTCAACATCATCTCGGGTGGCATCTCGGCGTTCACGCGCGAGATCGCGAACGCGGGCTCGTCGATCACAGAAGAGATCCAGAAGCAGTGCAACGTCCCGTTCGAGCAGGCTGAGGCCTACAAGTGCGGTGGCGGGCCGACGCAGATCGTGCCGCAAGAGGTGCATGAGGTGATCCAGTCCGCGTGCGACGGTCTCGCCGGCGAGATCCAGCGCTCGCTCGACTTCTACCTGGCCACCAGCGGTGAGGCCGAGATCACCAAGATCTGCATCTCCGGGGGGACCGCCTATCTCGCGCCGCTCTGCAAGGCGATCGAGAGGCGCGCGCGGGTGCCCGTCCAGGTGTTCGACCCGCTCAGTGGGCTGGCGGTCGACACGAAATTCGTCAACGAAGCCGAGATGCGATCGCGCTCTGCGCAGATGGTCGTCGCCCTCGGCCTCGCGCTGCGCTGCGACAAGGAGCGAAGGGTATGATTCGCGTCAACCTCCTGCCGAACAAGAAGCAGTCTCGGCGGACCGATCTGTCGTTCCTGTCGCGCTTCACCAGCATGACCAGCGGCGGCGGCGGCTCGTCGTCCTCGAGCGACAGCGAGGGCAGCCAAGCGTGGCTCGGTGTTCTCTTGGGGGTCGTGGTCCTCGAGGTGCTCATTCTCCTCGTGGTCTACAAGACCAAGGGCGATCAGCTCACCAAGGCGAAGGACAGAAACCTCGCCCACACGGCGACGATCACCTCCATCCAGGCGAACATCTCTCAGCACGAGCAGCTCAAGGCGCAGCTTACCGAGCTACGCGAACGCGAGAACGCGATCGCGAAGCTCCAGGCGGCGCGCACGGGCCCCACCGCTACGCTCCTCGAGCTCTCCAAGATCCTGAGCCCCGGCCGCGGGCCGACCGTCGATCGCGACAAGCTCGAGCAGCTGCGGCGCGACAACCCGCTGGCCGTGCCCAACCCGAACTGGGACACGCATCGCCTCTGGCTGACCACGTACGCGGAGAAGGACCGCGTGGTGAAGGTCGGCGGCCTCGCGCGCGACGGCGAAGACGTCTCGGAGCTCTTGCGCCGCCTCGCCCTCAGCGACTTCTTCTACGACGTCAAGCTGCTCCCGGCTTCGAAGGAGATTGACCCGACGACCAAGCTCGAGCTCGTCAAGTTCGAGTTCAGCGCCATGGTGAGGTACTAAATGGCCGCCGCGTCGATCAGCCTCTCCAAGCTCTCGCTCCCCGCGAAGGTAGGCTTCGGACTCTTCCTCGTCGTGCTCGTCGCCGTCGGTTACTACGTGGTGCTCCACACCGACGTCGTCGCGAAGATCGAGCAGGAGGGCCGCCGCTCGAAGGAGCTCGAGGCCCAAATCGTGAGCCTCCGCCAGGCGGAGGCCAGCTACATCCAAGACCGCGAAGAGCTCGCCATGCGCCAGCAGAAGCAGCGTGAGCTCAACAAGATCCTGCCTGCCGAGACCGAGGCCGCGGCGTTCCTGTCGGCCATCCAACAGGTCTCGAACATCAGCGGCACCAACCTGAAGGCGTGGCAGCCCCAAGAAGAGGTCCCCGCAACCTTCTACGCGAAGGTCCCGATGCGCCTCGAGCTGTCGGGCAAGTTCCACCAGATCGGCAAGTTCATGTTCGAGATCGGCAAACAGGACCGCATCATCAACCTCGAGAACGTCGAGCTGAGCGATCCCAAGGTCGAGGGCGAAGACGTGGTGCTGAAGGCCATGTGCCTCGCGACGACGTTCCATCTCATCAAGCCCGCCGCCGCACCTGGTACGCCTGGTGCGCCTGGTGCGCCTGGTGCGCCTGGCGCGCCTGGCCAGGCGGGGGCGCCGAAATGAGCCGCCTCTCCAAGGGGATCGCCCTCGTGGGGCTCGCGGCCCTCAGCTTGGTCGTCGGAGCCGGCTGCAAGGAGCCCAAGCGCTTCGACGCGGTGCTCAATACGGGACCCACCGTGGCGGACGCGGGCGTCGCCGCGCTCGACGCCGCCGCGCTCCCCCCCAGCCAGGTCGTGAAGGTCGACTACTCCGAGGGCGACTTCGTCGAGGCTGACCAGAACCGCGATCCGTTCCGCTCGTTCGCCGCGACGCTGGACGAGACCCGGAAGGGTCCCAAGCCCGCGAACCAGCGCAAGGTGCTCCTGGGGCAGTACAGCCTCGACGAGCTGAAGCTCGCTGCCATCGTGACCGGGGGAGACTACCCGCGCGCGATGCTCATCGATCCGGGCGGCAAGGGGTGGGTTCTGAAGCGCGGCGACTTCCTCGGCCGTCCCGACACCGTGCACGTCGGGGGCGCGAACGGGGCCGACTACCAGCTCAACTGGCGCGTAGACCGGGTCCGGGCCACCGACGTCGTCCTGGTGCGTGAGGACCCGGCCCAGCCGAACCTCCCGCCCTCGACGAGGGTGCTCGCGCTCCACCCTGAAGGCGAACCCAAGCTGCAGCTCGACTGAGGGGCGGCGAAATGCTGGCGAGCCCGGAGAGCGAAGCGTGATACTGGTGACGCTGGCGAGGTCCCTCCGGGACGGGCGGGGCACGCGATGCGAGACAACAGCGAAATAGCGCACGACAAACTGGCCTCTTCGAGCGGCCTCGTTCTACGTTCGTTGATAGCGCGCACCTCCAGGTGCGCCGCGCGAGAGCCGAGCCGGCGATCGCGAGCCTGCGCGGAGCTCATCCGCGGCCTAGGGAGTCCCTGATGCACCGGTCGAAATCGCGAACGCGCCGAATCCTCGGGAGTGGAACGCCGCTCCTGCTCGCGGCGGCCTTCGCACACGTGATGTTCCTGCACCCCGGCGTGGCGCTCGCGGCGGGTGAAGGCAACCACGTGCGCGACGTGGTGGCCCACGCGCTCGAGTCGACGGCCGGACCGGGCACGGAGCTCGTTCTTCGCGGCACCAGCGCCCCGGCGTTCTCGCTCCGCGTCGAGTCCGGAGGCAAGCGCCTCGTCGTCGACATCGCGAACGCGGACCTGTCGGGCGGGGGCGAGCCTATCACCAGCCCCGTGGGCCTCGTGGGCGGTGCGCTCACGCAGACCTTCAAGACCTCGGCGGGCACCATGACCCGCCTGACCGTGAACCTCTTGAAGCCCGCGAGCTACCGGGTCTTCGCGGACGGGAACGACCTCCGCGTCCAGCTCGCGCCAGCCGCGCAGACCGCCCCAGGCGCGCCGTCGCTCTTTCCTGCGCCCGCTGCGGCGCAGGCCGTGGCTTCTCCCGAGCTGGCCGACGTCCGCTTCGAGCGTCGCAAGGTTGGCAAGGGCCAGACCGATCGCGTCATCATCCAGGCGAGCGAGGTCCCCTCGTACCAGCTCGCCGCAGGGCACGATGGCCGCCTGCGCCTCACCATGAAGAACGTCCGCGTGCCCGCGAACCTCGCGCGCGCGCTCGAGCTCGGCGCGTTCGGCGGCCCGGTCCGCAAGGTGTCCACGTCGTTCGACGCGCAGACCCACTCCGCCGTCATCGAGCTCGAGCGAGCCGGCGACGACCAGGGAGTGCTCTCCGTCGAGGGCAAGCAGATCGTCTGGTCGTTCGACGCGGCCCCCGCCGCGCACGCGAAGGGCCCCGCTCGCGACACGTCGAAGACCGTGACCGTCGCGCGTGAGCGCCCGCTCGCCGAGGGGCCGCGCGTCGAGACCAGCATTCGCCCCGTCGAGCCCGGACACGAAGGCGTGGACGCCGAAGTGTCGGGCGGTGGCGAGGCTGGCTTCACCTCCACGATGAACGCGCAGGCGGGTCGCTACTCGGGTCGTCGCATCGATCTCGACCTGAAGGACGCGGACATCCACAACATCCTGCGCCTGCTGGCCGACGTCGGCCGGGTGAACATCGTGACCGCCGACGACGTGTCCGGCAGCGTCACCATCCGCATGCGCAACGTGCCGTGGGATCAAGCGCTCGACGTCGTGCTCCAGGCGAAGGGCCTCGGCATGGTGCGGTCGGGCAATCTCATCCGCGTCGCGCCGCTCGCCGCGCTGCAGAAAGAGCGCGAGCTCCGCCTCGCCGCAGCCCGCCAAGAGTACGAGCTTACCCCGCTCGAAACTCGATTGATTCCGGTAAGTTACGCGCGGGCCGACGAAATTCAGGCCCGCGCCAAGGACCTGCTCTCGCCGCGCGGCTCGATCGCGGTCGACGAGCGCACGAACGTGCTCATCGCCCGCGACATCTCGGGCGGCCTCGACAACATCGAGCAGCTCGTCCGCGCCCTCGACACGCAGACCCCGCAGGTGCTCATCGAGGCGCGCATCGTCGAGGCCACGAGCCGCTACCAGCGCGACATCGGTATCCAGTGGGGCGGCGACGCGTCCTTCTCCGAGGCCACCGGCAACCCCACGGGCATCGCGTTCCCGTCCAGCGTCGGCGTCGCCGGCGGTAACTATGACGGCCAGTCGCCCACGCAGGGTCTCTCGCCCACTCAGCCCGTCATCGACGCCCCGAACTACGCGGTCAACCTCCCGGCCGCGGTCGGTACCGGGCAAGGCGGCGCGCTCGGCATCTCCCTCGGCTCCATCAACAACGCGTTCAACCTCGGCGTCCGCCTCTCGGCGGCCGAGGCGAGCGGTCTGCTGCGCATCGTGTCGAGCCCGCGCATCCTCACCCTCGACAACCGCGAGGCGCGCATCAATCAGGGCACGCTCATCCCGTTCGCGCAGCTCTCTGCCCAGGGCGTCCAGACCACCTTCCAGGAGGCGAAGCTGCAGCTCCTGGTGCGCCCGCACGTCACCGCCGACGGGTCGGTGTCGATGCACGTCAAGATCAACCGCGACGAGCCCGACTTCAACCAGACCTCGGCGCGCGGCGATCCCACGATCCTCAAGCGCGAGGCCGAGACCGACCTGCTCGTGATGGACGGCCACACGGCCGTCATCGGCGGCATCTACACCCGCAACACGGGTCGCAACCTCGACCAGGTCCCGTTCTTCGGCGACATCCCGATCCTCGGCGTGCTCTTCCAGCGTCGTCGCGCCAGCGACACCCGCAACGAGCTGGTGATCTTCCTCACCCCCCGGATCGTGAACCGCGCCGAAGCGCTCGGGCGCTGAGCCCGCGGACGCCCCCGCCCGATGGGAGAGCACCGCCTCCACGCCCGCTGCCGGTGCCTCTCCGGGGGCACCGAACACACGGAGCAGCGGAGCCAAGCCGCGCAAGGCCGCCCGTTCGCGTTCGCGTTCGCGACGAGCCCTCGCAACTTCGAGCGTGATCGCCCCTTCGTCATCGAGCACCTCGCGCTCGACCTCGGCCTCTCGTTCGAGAAACACGAGGTCGCTGGCACGGCGACGCTGCACGTCCGCCGGGTGAGCCCGACGGCGTCGGCGATCACCCTCGACGCCGTGGGCTTCACGCTCTCGGCGGTCGAGGTGGGAGGCGCCCGCGCCGACTTCATCTACGACGGCTGCGCGCTCCGGGTGGAGCTGGGCGACCTCGAAGAGGCCATCGTGCGCGTCGTGTACACCTGCACGCCGCGCCGCGGGCTCTACTTCATCGAGCCCGACGAGCACCGCCCGCACCTGCCACGCCAGGCGTGGACTCAGTGCCAAGAGGAGGACGCGCGGCACTTCTTCCCCTCCCACGACAAGCCCCACGTGAAGATGACCACCGAGCTGTCGGTGGTCGTCCCGCCGGGCTACACGGCGCTCTCGAACGGGCACCTCGCGGCGCGCGAGCCGCGCCCCGACGGCGTCCTCTTCCATTGGAAGATGAGCGAGCCTCACCCGAGCTACCTGCTCACGCTGGTGGTCGGCGAGCTCGAGGTGCTCGAGGACGACGGCCCCGCGCCCCTCACGTATTACGTGCCGCCGGGGCGCGCCGCCGACGCCCGCCGTACGTTCGCGCAAACCGCGGAAATGATGCGTTTCTTTGGCCATCGTTTCGCGTCGCCGTATCCCTGGAGCAAGTACGCGCAGGCGGTCGTCTCCGACTTCTTCTTCGGGGGAATGGAGAACACCACCGCGACGACGCTCTACGAGCACGTGCTGCTCGACGAGCGCGCCGCGCTCGACGGCACGAGCGACGACCTCATCGCGCACGAGCTCGCCCACCAGTGGTTCGGCGATCTGGTCACGTGCCGCGACTGGTCGGAGGCGTGGCTCAACGAAGGCTTCGCGACGTTCTGCGAGCACCTCTTCCGCGAGCACCGCCTCGGGCTCGACGAGTACGAGTACGGGCTCAAGACCGACCTCGCCAACTACGTGGCGGAGGCGCGCGGCCGCTACCGCCGCCCCCTGGTCTGCCTCGACTACGACGCCCCGCTCGATCTGTTCGACCGCCACCTCTACGAGAAGGGCGGGCTCGTGCTCCACGTGCTGCGCCGCACCGTCGGGGACGACGGCTTCTTCGCCGGCGTCGCGCACTACCTTCGCGCGCACGCGAAGGGCCTCGTCGAGACGCGCGATCTCCAGCGCGCTCTCGAGCGCGTGTCGGGTCGCAGCCTCGGGCGCGCCTTCGAGGAGCTCGTGCACCGGGCCGGTCACGTCGAGCTCGAGGTGTCGTTCGCGTGGGACGAGGGCATCTTGCTCGTCACGGTCAAGCAGGGGCAGGCGGCGACCGACGGAGTGCCCTCCGTCTTCCACGCGCCGCTCGTGCTCGACTGCGCGACCGCGACCGAGCGCGGTCGCCCGGTGGTGAAGCGCCTCGAAGTCGAGCTCACGCAGCGCCACCAGGTGTTCGCGCTCCCTTCGCCGCGTCGCCCTCGCTTCGTCGTCGTCGATCCCGACCTGCGGGTGCTCGGCGAGGTGAGCGTCCGCGGTCCGCTCGACATGCTCCGCGAGCAGCTCGCCCACGCGCCCACGGCGCGGGGTCGGTGGCTCGCCGCGGGCAGCCTCTCCCGGGTCGACGACCCCCCCACGCGAGCCGCGCTCGCGGCGCGCCTCCACGACGAGCACGAGTTCTGGGGTGTCCGCGCCGAGTGCGCCACGGCGCTCGGCCGCTCACGCGCGCCGGACGCGTTCGAGGCCCTCGAGCGCGCGCTCGGCGTGACCTCGCCGAAGGTCCGCCGTGCCGTCGCAGAGGCGCTGGGCGCGAGCCGCACCGCGGCGGCGGCGACGCTCCTCGCCCACGTCGCGCGCTCCGACGCGAGCTACTTCGTCAGCGCGGAAGCAGCGCGCTCGCTCGGCAAGACGCGCCAAGGCGGCGCCCTCGACGACCTCGTAGAGCTCCTCGATCGCCCCTCGTGGGCCGAGGTTGTGCGGACCGGCGCGATCGACGGGCTCGCGTCGCTGCGCGATCCGCGCGCGTTGCCCCACCTCCGCGCCAAGACCCGCTACGGGCAGGCGCCGAGGGCGCGCCGAGCCGCCGCGCTCGCGATCGGTAGGCTCTCCGAGGCGCGCGACGATCGCGAGCTGCTCGAGGAGCTGCTCGACGATCGCGACCCGCTGCTGCGCCAAGACGTCGCGCGCGCCCTCCAGCTCATGGGCGATCCGCGCGCGCGAGGCGCCCTCCGTGCCCGCGAGGGCGTCGAAGACGACGTGCGTGTGCGCCGCCGTCTCCGCGAGGTCCTCCGCGACCTCACGGGCGACCGCAAAGCGGGCGCACACGAAGCTGAGGCGGAGCTCGAGAAGCTCCGCGCCCACGCGCACGACCTCGAGACACGCCTCCGGAAGCTCGAGGCGCGCGTCGGGCCCGAGCGCCCCACGAAGCTCCGCGCAGCGAAGCCGACCCGCGACTCAGCCAAGGCCACCAAGGCCACCAAGGCCACCAAGGCCACCAAGGCCACCAAGGCCACCAAGGCCACCAAGGCCACCAAGGCAAAGGCGCCCGCCCTCCCGCCGCGCGAGCCACGCACGAAGTAGGCGCACGCCCAGCGTGAGTTCCGCCTTGAGTTCCGGCGAGCGAATCACGACACTGCCGCCCATGGCAGACGAGAGCTTCCCCGTCGAGGTCGACCAGCGCGGCACCGTCGCGGTCTTCACGATCACGCGCCCCGAGCGCATGAACAGCCTATCCCGAGGCACCCTCCGCGCCCTCGGCAAGCTCACACGCGAGGCGATCGCCAACCCGTCGGTGCGCGCGATCGTCCTGACGGGCGCCGGCCAGAAGGCCTTCTGCGCGGGCGCCGACCTAAAAGAGCGGCAGGGCATGTCGGAGAACGACGTGCGCCTCCAGGTCGAGCTCTATCGCGAAGAGCTCGGCGTGCTCGATCGCTCGCCGAAGCCGGTCGTCGCCGCGATCAACGGCGTGGCCTTCGGCGGCGGCCTCGAGCTCGCGCTCATGTGCGATCTCCGCGTCGCCGCGCCTCACGCGGTGCTCGCGCTCCCCGAGACCACCCTCGGCATCATCCCGGGTGCCGGTGGCACGCAGCGCCTCCCGCGCGTGGTGGGCGAGGCGCGGGCGAAAGAAATGATCCTCCTCGGCCGCCGCGTCGAGGCGCCCGAGGCGCTCGCGTGGGGCCTCGTGAACCGCGTCTCTCCCGCGGCCACCGACGTGGTCGACGACACCGTCGCGTGGCTCCACCCCATCGCCGAGGGCGCGCCCATCGCGCAAGCGGCCGCGCTCGAAGCGATCGATCGCTCGTTCGACACCACGCTCGCGTTGGGGCTCGAGCTCGAGAAGGTGAGCTACGACAAGGTGCTCGTGAGCGCCGATCGCCGCGAGGCGCTCGAGGCCTTCGCGGCCAAGCGCCCGCCCCGCTTCGAAGGCCGGTAGCCGCGCCCGCTACAGCTTCGCGGGGCCGCCGACGGGCCGCGGCCCGCGCGGCTTCGCGACGAAGTGGTAGACCTTCTTGGTCTTCTCGAGCGAGAACGTTTGGTTGAACACCACCACGTCGTCTCGCGCCGGCATCACGAAGCTCCGCCCCGGGTTCTTGGGGAGCAGCTTCGGGTTCTCGTCGGTCTTGAGCTGCACCTCGAACTGCTCGCCCGGCTTCACGTCCAGCGCGAAGTGCGCGGCCCCCGAGCTGTCGGTCCGCGCGACCACGTTCCCTAGGAACACCACAGGCAGGTTCCCGCCGCCGTCGGCGCGGATGCCGACCACCACGCGACGCACGAGGGGCGGGCACGCGATCGCGTACTCGGGGACCCGCCCGTCGGCCAGGCGTCGCAGCGCCACGACGATGGGCGCGGGCTGCTGGTTGGTCTCGGGGCACTTCACCACGAGCTGGGCCTGATCGCCCTCGTTGCCGCGCAGCGCGACGAGCGCGCGCCCGTCGGCCTGGGTGACCCCCACCTCCTTGTCCTGGTGGAGCACCTTCGCCCCCGCGAGCGGGCGGTTCGGGTCGGAGTCGACGCGCAGCGAGAACTTGAACGCTGGCACCGGCGCGGGCTCGAGCTGCTTGCCGCAGCCGAGCGCGGTGATCGCGCCGGCGAGGCCGACGCTCAACCAGAGAAGCCGAGAGGTCAACGTGCGTGGCATGCCTCAAGCGTTCCGTACGGAGCGCGTCTCGTCAAGCGCAGCGCCACCGCTTCGAGCCTCGCTGCATATTCCACATACGCGGTAACGATCCACTCCAGCTGGATCCTCTCCGCACCATGGTGAATCCATTCGGATCCTGCGGAAGTGTCCTACATGTGCGAGCCGCCCGCCTTCCCTGAAGAATTCTCCAATGATTTCGTGAAACGCTCGAAAGTCGGCGCTCCGAGACCTCGGCTTGTGGCATGGCACGAGTCTTGGATATACCCTCATCGTGCAAGCCTCCTCGCCCCTCCACCTTGAGCTCCCCGGCTCCGCTACGGGAGGAACTTCCATGACGAAGCGCGTTCGCACGACCCGCCCTACCGCCTCGCGCATCGCGCGCAGCCCGCGGCGCCGTCCTGGTAGAGTACGCTCTCCTCCTCACGTTCGTCGCCGTCCCCACCATGGTGGGGATCACCGCCGGCGGCGTGAAGATGCTCGCAGACTATCGTTCGTCACGTACCACACTCATGGCGCCTATCCCCTGATAGGCCCCGTTCACCCTCAACTGCACCCTCAACTGCCTGCAACCCCTCTCGGAGAAGAACATGAACAAGCAGATCCTTCGCATGAAGTCCCGCGGCGCCTCCATGGTCGAGTACGCGCTCCTCCTCGTCGCCGTCCTGCTGCTCGCCGCTGCGGCCTTCAAGGCGCTCGGCCCCGTCGTCGGTCGCTCGGCCACGAACGCGACCCAGCAGCTCTGATCCGCTTGCGCGTGTGTGCGGCCTGCTCGGCTTGGGTGACCGAGCAGGCCCCCGCGTCCTCGCGGACACGCGCACGACCCACACGCCACGCGAAAAAAAAGCGCCCGTATTCGGTAGCCATGGTGCCATGATTCCCTTTCTCATCGCAGCGGTCATCGTAAGTGGCATCGCTGCGGTGTACGACATGAAGTCGGGCCAGATACCCAATTGGGTGACGCTACCGGCGCTGTTTCTCGCCCCCATCGCCCACTTCGTCGCTGCCTCTGCGCAGGGCATAGCCTCGGACGAAGCTGCCTTTGAAGGCGGCTTCTCCGTCGCAGGGGCCTGTGTGACCGCGGTCGTCCCGCTGGTCCTCTATCGCCAGAACGCGATCGGCGGCGGCGACTTGAAGCTCCTCGCGGCGCTTGGCGCGCTCTGCCACCCGTCGCTCGGCCTCGAGCTCGAGATGTACGCCTTCATGGCGGCGCTCGTGATCGCGCCGGCGCGGCTCGCCTACGACGGCAAGCTCTTCAGGACACTGAAGAACACCATCTATCTGATGTTCAATCCCGTCTTGCCCAAAGAAAAGCGCAAGGCGGTCGAGCCCGAGGCCATGACGTGGTTTCGCCTGGGGCCGTGTATTTTTATCGGCGTCGCCGTGACCACCGCCTTCCATTGGGGGTCGAAATGAAGTCGCTCAGGTCGGTATTTTTTAATCCTGCGCCGCATGAGTCAGGCTCCGCCGACTCCGGCAGCTCCGACTCGGCTTCTGCGCCCGCGTCGCTCCTCCACGATCGTCGCGGAGCGGCCCTGGTCGAGTTCGTCATCGCCGTCGTGCCTTTGCTCACCACGTTCTTCTCCTTCGTACAGGTGGCGAAGATCTACACCGTCAACCTCGGCGTTCAGCACGCGGCGATCACCGCGGCGCGCGCGGCCATCGTGATGGTGAAGAAGCCCACCAACCCCGGCGAAAAGGGCAGCAACACCGACGTCAAGCAGGCCGCCGGCCTCGCGCTGAGCCCCTGGATCACGAGCGGCTCCGTCTCGAACGTCAGCGTCTCGGTCCAAGACGGTTCGAGCATGTCCGACGTCTACGGACCCGTTCGGGTGCGCGTGCAGGCGACCTACAGCTGCACGGTCCCCATGGGTCGACTCATCTGTCCCGGCTCTCGCAAGATCCTCACGGCCGAAGCGACGATGCCCAATCAAGGCGCAAGGTACAAGGTGGACTGATGACAACCGCAACCTTCGACCAGCTCGGAACTCGCGACGTGCGTGACCTGCGCGAGGACACGCGCGGCGCCGTGATGGTGATGGGCCTCTTCATGGCCACGTTCCTCATCGGCGCGATGTGGTTCATGAAGGGCATCGGCGACGCCGTCGTCTTCAAAGACCGCATGCAAGAGAGCGCGGACCACGTGGCCTTCACGTCGGCCGTCGTCCACGCCCGCGGCATGAACATCATCAGCGTGATCAACATCGTGATGTACGTCATCGCGCTGATCTGGGTGATCCTGTGCGTCCTGAAGGACCTGCTCGATCTCGCCGTCACGCTGCTCACCACCTGCGCTGCCACCATCGTCGGGTGCGCCTTCTGCTGCGAAGCCTTGCCGGTCGCCACCGCGGCCGACCGCGCGGTCACCGTCGCGAAGAACGCCTACGAGGCCTCGGCCGTGAACATTGGCCTGCCGGCGCTCAGCCTGACCGGCACCGCGGTGGCCATCGGCTACCCGTGGTACGGCACCTACGCTGGCTACAGCGTGGGGTCCGACTACAAGACGACCGGGCTCGCGATCGGGCCGTCGAATATCCCGGGGTTCAACTTCTCGATGAACCTCGACAAGTACTTTGGCGGCGGCAAGCCTCCGTCGGTGCCCGCGACCGGCGCGGCCGGCGCCCCAGCGGCCGGCGGCGCGAAGCCCACCACCTTCGGCATGAAGCTCGGCCTTCCGGTCACGCTCGCCGAAAACGCAGAGCTCTGCCTGCGCGTCACCGACTCAGTGGGCAGCTTCTTCCCGAGCTTCCTCGGCTCCATCATCTCCTGGGTCGGCGGGCGCTTCGTCGAAGGGCGCGGCTACTGCAACGGAGGTGTGTGGAAGAACCAGAACCTCGGCTGGAAGAAGTGGTACGGCCCCGCGTCGAATGGCAACGACTGGCTGCAAATCTGGTCGATTCTCACGCCTACGAAGTACGACGAAGGCTTCGCGGAGAGCAAGGTGGCGCTCGCCATCGGGAGCAAGGGCGCCGTGTACTCCCAAGCGGTCGCCGCTCGCGGCCGCGTCCCCCAGGCCCCCATCTACTCCGCCCAGGCCGAGTTCTACTACGACTGCGACGCGAAGTTTGCCGACGCCAAGTGCAATGGGGACAGCTCGACCGAGGTCACCTTCAACATGCGGTGGATGGCCCGTATCCGCCACGTGAAGTCTCCGTCGCTCGGCTCGCTGCTCGGCGGCGCCCTCGCCGACCTCTTCATCGGCCCGGTGGCCGACTTCCTCGGCGGCAAGCTCGGCGACTCCATCAAGGGCAGCGACGCGTACAAGTCGATTGAAGGCGCCATCGGTAAGGGCGGTCCGTTCGCTGGCGCCATCGTGGACGACACCATCAAGAAGGGCACCGCGGCGGCCAGCGGCGCAATCAACGGCGCGCTCGGCATCGACCCCACGGGCCCGGTCATCCCCCAGATGCTCCACTAGAACCCAGGACCCAACCATGAAGAAGTCCCGCAAATTCTCCCTTCGGGGAGCGGCGATGGTGGAAGCGGCGGTGGTGCTGCCGGTGATGGTCTCCTTCCTCGGACTCACCATGATGATGGGCAACGCGTACACGGTGAAGCTCACGCAGAACCAGCAGGCGCGCTCCATGGCGCTCGACTACGCCTCTCACCAGTGCCAGCGGCAGGTGATTCAGTACGGAAACACGAGCCGCTCGCAGGGCTCCGCGGGGGTGGGAGGCGGCGTCGGCGCCGCCGACAGCCAGTCGGCCGAGGCCCTCGCGAACGCTCCAGGGCAGGCGAAGACCAGCGGCTTCATGGCGAAGACCCAGGTCACGTACGCCTCGACCACCGTCATCAATCCGAAGCCCAACACCTCCACCCGGGGGATGGGGCTCTCGCTCAAGGTCAACAGTCTCACGTCGACCGCCGTGTGCAACGAGACACCGGAAGACGGCAGCTTCAGCGGCATGTTCGGCTACGTTAAGGGTAAGATCGCTGGCGCGGCGAACTAGGAGTTTGGTCCCATGAACCGAAGTGAGGCCAGGGGCGGTCGCCATGAACATGCTCGGCCCCCTGCTCATCGCCTGGCGAAACGCCAAGGGCTTCAACAGCGCCCGCGCACAGCAAATCCGCGGCGCGGGCCGCGCAGCTGCGGTCGTGCTCGTGGCGGGTCTCGGCGTTGGCCTGTTCGCGACCCACACCGCTAAGGCCGATATCGGCAAGGCGACCCTCAAGTTTGGCCGCGAGATCGCGCCGCTCGCGAGCGACGGCGCCAGTGAAGTCCGCCTCAACGGCCAGAGCTTCTTCCTTCGCGAAGGCATGACCGACGCGACGGTGAAGTCGATTCTGGACGACTATGAGGGCCGCTGCGAGCAAGACAAAGGCGCCCTTGGAGAGCTCTGGTCGCAGGTGCCCAAGGCGAACATGGTGGTCGACGGGCACAAGCTGCCGAAGACGATGCACTCGGGCATCCTCCGCACCCAGGGGAGCACGGGCGAGGGCGCGGTGATGTGCCTCATCAAGGGAGAGCGCACGTCCAACAGCGCCACGGACGCCCTCAAGAATTTCGCCGAGTCGCAGGACCTTGGCGACCTCGGCAAGCTTCGGTACGTCTATGCGCGGGAGACCACCCACGGCACCCGCGTGGTCACCGCCTGGACCGACAACTCCTTTAGTTTCGCGAAGATCGCCAACACGGACGGCACCGCTCCCGGCAGCGACTCGCTCCTCCCGCGCCCCAACGGCGCCAAGCGCCTCATGACGGCCGAGGTCGTCGGCAGCCCGTATGGCGTGCGCATCTACGAGACCTCGCTGGCGCCAGAGGACGTGGGCGTCTTCTACGACAAGTGGGCCGCCAGCACGGGCGACTGGCGCTCGATCGCCCCCGAGCACCCCGAAGGCACGATGCGGGCGTACTTCAACGGCGGCACCCAGGTGATCATCACCGCGCGGCGCGCGGCCGGCTCTGGAACCACCGCCATGTCGATCATGGAAGTGGTCCCCGGCGTCAAGCCCCAGGACCTCGATCTCCAATGAGCTCCCTCGCGCGGATCAGCGGCTCGGTCGCGACCTTCTTCGGCGCCTGGCTGCTCGCCTTCTCCCCCTCGAGCTCGGTGCGCTGTGCGGGGTCGGCTGACTTGTCGTCCGAGGGCGTGGAGCTGGTCGAGCAGGCCTGCGCCGACGCCGAGCAGGCCACGGCGTGCGGGCAGCGCTGCGACCAGGGCAGCACCTACTGTTCGTCGCTCTGTCTGAAGAAGGAAGAGCCCTGCTTCAAGGCCTGCAAGACGACCGAGGAAGAGGCGAAGAAGCAGAAGACGCTGAACGACAACAAGTGCCTCAGCAAGTGCGCCGACAAGCTGAAGCCCTGCATCGACAAGTGCCACGCGGTTCGGGCCGCCTGCCGCGGGAAGTGCCCGTCTCCCTGAAGGCAAGCTCGCGCTTCTCTCGTCGCGCGGCGTGGGGTATGCTCCTGTGATGCGCTCCCGGCGGACCGTCGCGCTCTGGGCTCGGTGACCCGATGACGGAGCCTACCCTTGGAAAATACCGCCTCCTGGGGGAGCTTGGGCGGGGAGGCATGGCGACGGTCTACCTCGCCGCCGCCGAGGGGCCGAGCCGCTTCACCAAGCTCGTCGTCGTCAAGCAGCTGAAGGCAGAGCTCGCGGAGGAGTACGAGTTTCGCGAGATGTTCCTCGACGAGGCGCGGCTCGCGGCGCGCCTAAACCACCCGAACATCGTCCAGACCTACGAGGTCATGGACGGCGACGGGAAGTACATGCTGGTCATGGAGTACCTGGAGGGGCAGCCCCTCTCCAACGTGCGCTCCCGCCTCATTCGCAAAGGAGCGCTCTCGGTCGACTCTCACGTCCGTGTCCTCGCCGAGGTGCTCGAGGGCCTCCACGCCGCGCACGAGGCGGTCGACTGGGACGGGACGCCGCTCAACGTCGTGCATCGCGACGTGAGCCCGCACAACGTCTTCGTCACCTTCGACGGCCAGGTGAAGGTCGTCGACTTCGGCGTCGCGAAGGCGGCGACGTCGTCGCAGAAGACGCAAACCGGCGTCATCAAAGGAAAAATTTCCTATATGGCGCCCGAGCAGGCGCTGGGCCGTAAGGTGGATCGCCGCGCGGACATCTTCGCCGTGGGCATCATGCTGTGGGAGGCCGTCGCGGGCCGACGCATGTGGAAGGATCTCCCGGACGCAGGGATCATCCACTACCTCGCGATGGGCGAGCTGCCGAAGCTCACCGAGTTCGCCCCAGACGCGCCACCGGCGCTGGTTGAGGTGTGCGCTCGCGCGCTCGCGCCCAAGCCGGACGACCGGTTCTCCACCGCGGCCGCGATGCGCGCCCCGATCGACGCGTACTTGGCGACGCTCGACCCGCCCCCGCAGCTTCGCCCAGTGGGCACGGCGGTCGCCGAGCACTTCGCGGAGGAGCGCGCGCGTATCCGCGCCGTCATCGAGCGACAGCTCTCGAGGGGCCCGCTCATGGTCACGGGCGAGCTCGCCCCGCTCGACCTCCCGCAGTTGCCCACCGCCGACGCGTCGCTTCCCACGGGCGGGCCGCAGCCTAGCCTGGTGGCCTCCGCCGCCGCCCCTGTCGTGGGCGTGACGCTCGCCGGCCAGGAGCGCAGCTCGACCCCTGGCACCGGGCTCTCGATGGCCTCCGCGACCGGCCCCGAGGTCCACGGCGCCCCGCCACCGAGCCGCAACATCGCCCTCGTGATCTCGACCAGCGCCACGGCGCTCGGGCTGCTTTCGCTCGCGATCGTCCTCGTCTGGCGTGCGACGCAGGCCACCGCGCCCGCCCCGCCGCCGGCGGCCACCCTCGTGAGCCCGCCGAGCGCGACTGCCCTGCCGGTCGCCTTGGCGTCCGCACCGTCCGCGAGCGCCCTCGCCTCGGCGAGCGCCGCGCCCACCGCATCCGCGTCGCCTACCAAGGGCGCTCACACGAACGCGGCGGGGCACCCCAAGGCGGCGCCGTCCTCGCCGGTGCCCGCCGTGAAGCCGCCCGCGACCGGGGACATCATCCTCCAGCGGTGACGCCGTCCGATTCGCTCGGGCCGCGCGCTTTTCATCGCCGGCGCGGTCGCCCGTCCGCGTAACGTGTCTCCCGTATGTTCCGCAAGGCTCCGCGCGTTCTCCGCCTCGGACTGACAGCCCTCTCACTGGTGGGCCTCTTCGGCGTGTCCGCCGTGGCCTACGCCGACGACGTCGCCGACGAGGCGGACTTCCAGTTTCGGCTCGCAGCGAAGCGCTACGAGGTCGGCGACTTCAACGGCGCGCTCGAGCATTTTCTGGCCTCCAACAGGCTCGTTCCCAACAAGAACGTGCTCTTCAACATCGCGCGGACCTACGAGCAGCTGAAGCAGCCGGCGGACGCGTACCGCTACTACCAGCGCGCGCTGGACGGAGAGCCCGACCCCGCGATCCGGACTCGCATCGGCGACGCCATCGCGCGCATCAGGCCGCTCGTCGCGGTCGTCCGCGTGGAGTCGACCCCGCCAGGCGCGACGCTCTTCATCGACCGCAAGGACCTCGGAGCGCGCGGGCAGACGCCCATGGTCCTCGCGCTGCCTGCCGGCCGCTACACCTTCCTCGGCGAGCGAGCGGCCCACGAGCCCGGCAAGGTCGAGGGGGTCGAGCTGAAGCTCGGCACCGACACGACCGTTCGAATCCCGCTCGCGCCAATCTTCGGGACTCTTCGGGTCGAGGGCGACCCGACCGGCGCGGAAGTTCGGCTCGCTCCGGAGGACGCGAAGCCGCTCTGCGTGATCCCGTGCACGGAGCGCCTGCCGATGGGCCGCCGGACGCTGTACGTCACGAAGAACGGATTTCAGGGAGTCGAGGTGGCGGCCGAGATCGCCGCGAACGCGACCACCGTCGTGCGTCCGCGCCTCGCCGCCGTGTTCGGCACGCTCCTCGTGTCCGCTGACGTCCGCGAAGCGCTGGTGACGGTCGACGGCAACGCGAGCGGATTCACCCCCGCCGTGCTGTCGATCACCGAAGGTGAACATGAGGTGCGCGTCGAGAAGGGCGGCTACCGCGCCGTGGTCCGCAAGGTCAGGGTGCGGAAGCAGACTCAGGCCAAGGTGGAGGCCGAGCTGCTCGAGCTCGACGAGGTCGCCGCGGCTTCGCGCTCGCTCGAGTCGGTGGAGGACGCGCCCGCGTCGGTCACCATCATCACCGGCGCCGAGCTCCGCGCGATGGGCTACCCCACCATCTCGGAGGCCGTGCGTGGTGTGCGCGGCATGTACCTGAGCGACGATCGAAACTACGAAGCGGTCGGCGTGCGTGGCTTCTCGAGGCCCGGCGACTATGGCAATCGCATCCTGGTGACGATCGACGGGCAGTCCACGAACGACAACTACGCCGGCTCGTCCCTGGTGGGGTTCCACGCCCGTGTGGACCTCGACGACATCGACCGCATCGAGGTGGTCCGAGGCCCGGGGTCCGTCCTCTACGGTACCGGTGCGTTCTTCGGTGTCATCAACCTCGTCACTCGCAGCCGTCAGGTGCGCACGCACGGAGAGGTCGCCGGAGGCACCGCGCTCGACGGCGTCGGTCGTGCGCGCGCGACCGGGGTTCTGCGGCTAGGCGAAGACGGGGGCGTGTGGACCTCCCTCGCGATCGCCCGGAGCGGCGGCCGGGACTTCTACTTCCCCGAGTACCGGAACGACCCCCGCGCGACGGACCCCGAGCTCGGGGCCGACGGCCTCCCGTCCGACGGCAACGTCCGCAACGCGGATGGCTTCAGCGCCGGCTCGATCGGGGGGCGTGCCTGGTGGCGCTTCATCACGGTGCAGTGGATGCTGTCGCATCGGACCAAGAGCATCCCCACCGGCGCGTACGAGTCGGTCCTCGGCGACCCGCGCAGCAAGGTCCGCGACACACGCGGGCTCGTCGAGCTGCGCGTCGAGCCCAACCTCGGCAAGCGCGTGGAGAGCCTCTCGCGCGTGCACCTGAACCTCTACAACTACTACGGCACCTACGGGTCTGATCCGCGCCCGAGCCTCGAGACCGAGGTGTTCTACGGGAAGTGGATCGGCGGCGAGCAGCGCCTCGTCCTGAAGCCCGCCGACTCCCTGCGCATCACCGTCGGCGCCGAGCTCATCGGGCACCTCCAGGCGAGGCAGTTCGCGGCCGACGCGTCGCAGGTCTACACGAACCGCAACGACCCCTACATGAACGCCGCCGGCTACCTGGTCGGCGACATCACGCCCGTGAAGGCCGTGAAGATTTCCGCGGGCGCCCGCGTCGACTACTACTCGAACGTCGCCTTCGATCCGCTCGGCGCGACGAACCCGCGCCTCGCGCTGATCTTCGACACGTGGAAGGGCGGAAAGATCAAGCTGCTCGGCGGCAAGGCGTTCCGCTCGCCGAGCGTCTACGAGCTCTTCTCGAACGGCTCCGATCGGGCCGCCGCCGCGGACCTGAAGCCCGAGCAGGTCACCTCGGGCGAGGTCGAGGTGTCGCAGCGAATTTCGCCGACGCTCGTCGCGCTCCTTGCAGGATACACGAACTACGTCAGCGGCCTGATCGAGCTGAAGGAGATCTCGGCGGGCAAGCTCCGCTACGAGAACAGCGACTCGCCCGTCCTCGTCGCGGGTGGCGAGGCGGAGCTGCGACGCGAGTGGCGTCAGGGCTTCATGGCCAGCGCCACCGTCTCGGTGCAGAAGGCGCGGTACCTCGACGCTCCAACGCTCCGCCAGGTCCCCAACTCGCCGGTGGTGCTCGGCTCGGTGAAGGGCGCGGCGCCGATCGTGGGGAGATCGCTGATGGCCATGATGCGCGTCTCGGTCGAGGGGCCGCGCTTCGACTCGGACAACGAAGTGACCGACCCGCCCCAGGGCTCGTCGCGCGCGGGCATCGTCGGCGACCTCGTGTTCTCCGGCGAGATCGAGCGCCTGAACGCTCGGTACGCCGTGGGCGCGTACAACCTCGCGGATTCCCGCTACGAATCGATTCCGAGCCGCGAGTTCCGCCAGCGCACGATCCTGCAGAACGGGCGCAGCTTCCTCGCGAACGTGAGCGTGAGCTTCTGAGGCCGCGCGGACGCCCGCAGCGGATTCGTGCCGTGGGGATGGAACCGCGCGCTGCGTCGCGGTCGCCGCGTCGGGACGCGCGCGATGAGGCTTCCTGCGTCGCGGAATTGTCGCTACCGTGGACAAACTCATGAAACCGCAAGCGAGCGCCTCGCGCGCCACAGTACGGCGTCGCCGCCCGGAGGGTGAGGAGATCCCCATGACGAACACGAGCCTGTGCTCGGACGCCCACGCGGAGGCCACTTCGTGAATCGTCGCGCCCTCGCCATCGCCGTCGTGGTCGGCATCCTCGGGATCTTCCTGCTCTTTCTGTACCAGCGCCGCTTCGAGGTCGAGGCCTCCGGCGGTGAGCGCGTGCGCGTGCTCACCGTCGTCAAGCAGGTCGATCGCGGCAAGGCGCTGAGCGAAGACAACATCGCGACGCGCGAGATCCCGATCGCTTACGTCGAAGAGCGCTCCGTGAAGGAGGCCGAGAAGTCGAAGATCTTGAACCTCCGCGTGGGCACCACCGTGAAGGCCGGTCAGACCCTCATGTGGACCGACCTCGCCACGGCGAACGAGGACCGCAAGGAGCTCAGCGTGCTCGTGCAGCCGGGCTACCGCGCGGTGTCGATCCGCACCGCCCGCGACGACTCGAGCATCGCGCTCATCCGCCCGGGCGACTACGTCGACGTCATCGGCGTCCTCGGCGCCGGCGGCATCAGCGAGGCGAAGAACGCGGTGGTGCTCCTCCAGCGCGTCCTCGTGCTCGCGACGGGCGTCGACACGTCGGTCGAGGCGAGCGAGAGCCGCGACAAGTCGGCCGATCGCGAGAACCTCCTCACGCTGAGCCTCACGCTCCCGGAGGCCCAGATCCTCGCCCTCGCCGCCGAGCGTGGCCGCCTCGCGGTCGCGGTCCGCAACCCCGAGGACAACAAGACCACGGTCGGTCTGGTCGACATCAACATGGACGCAATCTTGAAGCCCGAGCAGCGGGCCACCATCCCTGGCGTGCGTACACCCAGGGGGCCCACCGTGATCGGTGGCGGAGGACAGAACCCGTGATGCTTAGCTTGAAGCGCTCCACACGTATCTTCTGGCTCGCGGGGGCGATGGGGGTCGCCTCGGCGATCTCGCTCTCCATCGTGCCTCGCGCCGCCGCGGCGCAGGGCTCGCAGAAGCGCGAGGACATCGCGCTCGCCATCGGCGAGACCAAGACCATCCCCGCGTCCGGCATCGACCAGTACACCGAGGGTCAGGCCGGCATCGTGAGCGTGCAGCTCACCGACGACAAGTCGCAGTTCGTGCTCCGCGCCGTGAAGCCCGGCTCCACCACGCTGCTCCTCATCCGCAAGGACAAGTCGCAGGTGACGTACGACATCTCGGTGGCTCAGCGCCCGCCGCAGGTGGTCGAGAAGGAGCTCGTGCAGCTCCTCGAGGGCATCCCGGGCATTCGGGTGCGTCGAGTGGGCGGCCGCGTGTTCATCGAGGGCGGCGTCTCGAGCGAATCCGACTCCAAGCGCATCCAGCAGATCGCCTCGCTGTATCAAGGGCAGGTCGAGTCGGTGGTCACGGTGGGGCAGGGCGCCGCCGACCGTAAGCTGTTGATGCGACTCGACTTTTACTTCGTCCAGTACGAGAAGAGCTGGAACTACACGGTGGGCATCGGGTGGCCCGACGCCATCGGCGGCGTCTCCGGCCAAGGCCAGCAGATCGTCGCCACGCGCATCGACTTCGACTTCATCGCCAAGACCGCCACGCGCGCCGAGGCGAACATCGTGAACCAGCCCATGCCGCGCCTCGACATCGGGTCGCGCTACGGCTGGGTGCGCATCATGAAGCAGTCGACGGTCATCACGTCGAACGGCTCCGAGGCCACCTTCCAGAGCGGCGGCGAGCAGAACTTCCAGCAGGTCACCGCGAACTCGGTAGGCCTCGTCAAGGTGCAGTTCGGCACGAACGTGACCGTGCTGCCGCGGTACGACGTCAACTCGAAGGACGTCGAGATCAAGCTCGCGGCCGATGTGGCCGACCTCACGCCGGCGGCCTCGGGCACGGTGCCGGGGCGCTCGACCACCAAGCTCGAGACCCTCGTCACGCTGAAGCTTGGCCAAGCGCTCGTCCTCTCGGGAATCAAGACCCAGACCCGTCGCCGCGACAGCGCGGGCCTGCCGGGCCTCGCGCAGCTGCCCGTCGTCGGGGCGCTCTTCGGGAGCCAGCGCTGGGACAACGCCGAGACCGAAGGCGCTGTGTTCATCATCCCCAGCGTCGTGGACTCGGTGCCGAAGAGCTCGCTCGAGATCATCAACAACGCCTTGAACAGCTTCAAGGACTACTCGGGGGACATCGACAACGTGGAGGCCTTCCCGAAGGCTCCCCCATCGGCCAAGTAAGCGGCCAAGTAAGCGGCCAAGTAAGCGGCCAAGTAAGCGGCCAAGTAGCGGCCATGGCCGCCGCCGCCGAAACTGCGAGGAGCAGGGCATGACCTCGGTTCGGGTCCTCATCCAGTCGGAGTCTCAGGGCCAGCGTCAGGAGACGATGGCCGTCACCGGACCCATCTCCATCGGGCGTCACGCGCAGTGCGTGCTCCGGCTCGAGAGCGATCTCGTGTCCCGGCAGCACGCGGTCGTGCAGATTGGGCCGCAGTCGATCCTCGTCGAGGACGTCTCCACGAACGGCACGCTCGCCGGCGGCATTCTGCTGAAGCGCGAGGCGATCGAGGTGCCGTTCGGCACACCGGTGGTGCTCGGCGACTTCACGGTCGCGTTCTTCCCGGGCGACGCGCCGCAGGCGCCGCCGCCGCCGCAGACCCGCCCGCGGACGGGCCTGCCGCCGATGGCGCCGCCGCCGATGCCCTCGCAGATGCCCCCGCACATGGGTCAGCCGGGGGCGCACGGAGGGCAGCACGGGCAGCACGGCGGCCAGCAGGGTCACATGGGCATGTCGGGGCAGGTGCCCGCGCACATGCAGCAGCACCACGCGCAGACGCGCGGCGTGGCGCCCCCGCTCCCTCCCCAGGCGCTCGGGCAGAACCCGGCGATGCAGGCGCAGCTCATGCCGTCGCGGCCCCGCGACGAAGAGCGAAGAAAAGACGTCGAAATGCGCCGCGAGATCCACAAGGCGCTCCTCGAGCACCTCGATCTCGCCACCATCGACGCGAAGAAGCTCGACGACCCCTCGATGCGCCCGAAGGTGCTCACCGCGCTCCGCCAGATCGTGGCGAACATGGCGCTGAAGATCCCGCCCGAGATCGACCGCGACACGCTCATCGGCGAGCTCTCCGACGAGGCCCTGGGCCTTGGGCCGCTGGAGCGCTTCCTCTCCGACCCCAAGGTCAGCGAGATCATGGTCGTGGATCCCAACACGATCTACATCGAGAACAGCGGCAAGCTCATGCTGTCGGAGGCTCGGTTCACCGACGACGAGCGCGTGCGCGCGGTCATCGAGCGCATCGTCACGCCGCTCGGCCGACGCATCGACGAGTCGTCGCCGCTCGTCGACGCGCGCCTCAAAGACGGCTCCCGCGTGAACGCGGTCATCAAGCCCATCGCGCTCCGCGGTGCGTGCATCACCATCCGCAAGTTCTCGAAGGTGCCGCTCACGCTCGAGAAGCTCGTCAACTACGGCTCGATGACCACGCAGATGGGCCGCTTCCTCACGCGCTGCGTGGTCGCGAAGAAGAACATCGTCATCTCGGGCGGCACGGGCAGCGGGAAGACCACGCTGCTCAACGTGCTCTCCGCCTCGATCCCCGAGGAAGATCGCATCGTCACCATCGAAGACGCGGCCGAGCTCCAGCTGCAGCAGCCGCACGTCGTCTCGCTCGAGACCCGCCCGCCGAACCTCGAGGGGCGCGGCGAGTACACCATCCGCGACCTCGTGAAGAACGCCCTGCGTATGCGCCCCGACCGCATCGTCGTCGGCGAGTGCCGCGGCGGCGAGGCGCTCGACATGCTCCAGGCCATGAACACGGGACACGACGGGTCGATGACCACGACCCACGCGAACTCCCCGCGCGAGGCCATCAACCGCCTCGAGACGCTCGTGCTCATGTCGGGCCTCGACCTGCCGGTCCGCGCGATCCGCGAGCAGATCGCGGGGAGCGTGAACATGATCGTCCAGCAGAGCCGCCTCTCCGACGGCTCGCGCAAGGTGACCGCGATAAGCGAGGTGACCGGCCTCGATCGCGAATCGGGCGACATCGAGCTGCGCCACATCTTCGCCTTCGTGCGCACGGGCACGGGCCCAGGCGGCAAGGTCGTGGGTGAGTTCCGCGCCACGGGCTACTTGCCGTCGTTCCTCGATACGTTCATCGTGATGGGGCTCGTGAAGCCCGGGGAGCCCTACGTATGATGAGCGGCAGAATGGGGGACGTGTCCCCCGTGACGGAGGTGCTGAAGTGGGCGAGCGCCGGGGTCACCGGGCTCGCGCTCTTCGCTGGCACGTGGGCCGCCGCGGCCGATCAGTCGGGTCCCGTGTACCGCTACTGGGCCCGCTACAACTCGCTGCTCGAGCAGCGCCTGCGGCCGATGTTCATCTTCATCCCGGGGCAGAACATCACGCTCGGGCAGCTCGGCGTGGCGTTCTTCCTCATCACGGCGAACGTGCTGTTCTCCATCCCCATGTGGTGGGCGGGCCTGCTCCTCATCGCGGTGGTGCCGCTCGTCTACATCGAGGCCATGCGCCGCAAGCGGGTCGAGCTCATCGAAGAGCAGCTCGACAACTTCATGCTCGCGCTCGCGAACGCCCTGAAGACCACGCCGAGCATCGGCGGCGCGCTCAACTCGGTCGCGTCGGTCATCACCGATCCGATGCGTCAGGAGGTCGACCTCGCGCTGAAGGAGATGAAGGTCGGCAGCACGCTCGATCAGGCGCTGCTCCACATGGCTGCGCGGGTCGGCAGCCGCCAGCTCGACTCGGCGCTCTCGTCCGTGCTCATCGGTCGGCAGGTCGGCGGCAATCTCCCGAAGGTGCTCGAGGCGACGGCCAACACGCTCCGCGAGATGCGCCGCCTCGAGGGCGTCGTCCGCACCAAGACCGCCGAGGGCAAGATGCAGCTCTGGGTCATCGCGGTCATGCCGTTCGGCTTGCTCGTCGGCCTGAACTCGCTCTGGCCCGGCTACTTCGACCCGCTCACCAAGAGCGTCACCGGGTACCTCATCAGCACGGGCTGCGTCGCGTGTTGGGCCAGCTCCATCATCATCGCCCGCAAGGTGCTCGCGGTGGACCTCTGACATGCCCACCTACTCCTGGCAGCTCCTCACCCTCCGCTACTCGGTGCCGGTCCTCATCAGCTTCGCAGCCGCCCTGGCCCTCTACACGATCGGCAGCGCGCCGAGCCGCGTGGCGAGCCGCTTCGGCCTCCGCGGCCTGAAGCGCCAGCGCGCGTTGGCGAACAACGAGACCTGGGCCAGCATCGAGCCCATCGTGCGCTGGCTCGGCCTCCGGGTCAGCGGCCTGCCCACCGACGAGCAGCGCGCGGCCCTCGACAAGCAGATCGGCCTCGCCGGCGACTTCATGGGCATCAGCGCCGACGAGTACATCGCGCTCACCATCCTCGCGACGGTCGCTGGCGGCGTCGTGGGCGGCATCTTCGGCTGGATGATGGACCTCGGGCAGATCACGCTCATCGCCGGCCTCGCGCTCGGCGGGTCGATGCCCTACATGCAGATCAGCGGCGAGGCCCAAGAGCGACTCAAGTCGGTCAGCCGGGGCTTGCCGTATGTCATCGATCTCATGGCGCTTTCCATGGGTGCGGGCCTCGACTTCCCCGGGGCCGTTCGCCAAGTGGTCGAGAAGTCCAGCAACCCGGCCGACCCCATCGTCGAGGAGTTCACTCTCCTCCTCCAGACCATGAACCTCGGGCGCACCCGCAAGGACGCGCTCATCGAGTTCATGAACCGTTGCCCCTGCGAGGCCGTGATCGAGTTCGTCAACTCGCTTGTCCAAGCGGAGGAGCGCGGCAACCCGGTCTCGGAGGTGCTCAGCATCCAAGCGGGCGTGTCGCGTCAGCGCCGCTCCGTTCGCGCGGAGGAGTCGGCGGCGAAGGCGGGCGTGGCCATGGTCGGCCCGCTGATGCTCGTCTTCTTCGCCATCATGGGGCTCATCCTTGGCCCCGCCATGATGAACATCACGGGCGGCCTCTAGCCGGTGTAGAAAGGTTGTTGAGTGCGCGTCCTACGCTTCCAGATCCGACTCCCCACCGGGCAGATCGAGCAGCTCAACATCGAGTCCGAGCGCGTGCTCATCGGCAGCGGCGCGCACTGCGAGATCCGCTTGCCGCTCGATCAGGCGGCCGTCGAGCACCTCCTCATCGAGCTCGGCCCGGCGGGCGTCTTCGCGAAGGCGCTGAACTTCCAGCCCTCGCCGACGATCAACAACGTCCCTTTCATGCAGTCGCCGCTCCCGCCGGACGCGGTGCTCGGCGTCAACCAGACCCAGATCGCCGTCGCGATCGCGGACTCGGCTGGCCTCGGTGGCCAGACCCAGCAGAAGAAGAAAGGGCAGAGCCCGCTGGCCTTCATCGGCCTCGCGCTCATGCTCCCGGCGGCCGGCTACCTGTTCCTCGCCCCTGACGAGGCCACCGGGCCGGTGCTCGGCAAGAAGGAGGCGCCCGTCCTCTGGGGGCCGCCCATCGCGGCCTGCCCCGTGAGCGGCGCGCAGGGCCTCGCCCGCGCGCAGGAGCGCATGGCCATCGCCGACGCGAAGCGCGAGCGCCGGCCCTTCCACGTCGCCGATGGCGTCCACGCGGTCCCTTTGTTCGAGGAAGCGGCCGCGTGCTACCGTGTCGGTGGCGACGCTGTCTCGGCGGGCATCGCCGACCAGGCGGCCCGGGCCATGCGCGCCGAGCTCAACGACGACTACCGCACACAGCAGGTGCGGCTCGACCACGCGCTCTCCGTGGAAGACTGGGCGCTCGCCCAGCGGCAGGTCCGCATTCTTCAGCAGTTCACCAGCGGAAAGACGGGCGAGTACGTGACATGGCTCTCGAACCTCGACAGAAAGCTGAAGCTGAAAATCGGCGAGGCCGCCAAGAAGACGTGAGCGCCGCGCGCCGGGGAGCCGCCCTCCTAAACTCGTGCATAATACACGCGCGCGCGCTGACGGCGACGCTCGTGGCGCTCGGTGCCGCTGCGTGCGGGCCGCCCTCCGTGTCGGAGACCATCAAGGCAGACGTGGCCACGTACAGCCGCGAGCACACCGTCGACAAGCTCATCTCGCGTGGGCGCGGCTTCGCGGCGGTGGGCGACTACGTGCGCGCGGAGGAGTACCTGGCCGACGCGCTCGCCCAAGGCGGCGACCCTCGGCAGATCATGCCGCTGCTGCTCGAGGTGTGCATCAAGGAGTCGCGCTTTCGGCTCGCGGCGAAGTACGCGCGCGAGCACCTCGTGAAACACCCGAACGACGTGCGCGTGCGCCTCGTGCTCGCGTCGCTGTACTCGGCGACCGAGGAGCCCAAGCTCGCCCGCGTCGAGTTCGAGCGCGTGCTCGCGGCGCGCCCCAACGACGCCCAAGCGCACTACGCGCTCGCCGTGCTGCTGCGGGACGCGGAGCAAGATCTCGTGGCCGCGGACGCTCATTTTCGCGAGTACCTCCGGCTCGACCCGAAGGGCTCTCACGTCGAGGAAGCGCGGGCCTCCATCCTTCACCGCGTCGAGGGCGATACGCCATGATTCCGAAGGAAATATTCGAAGAGACGCTCCTCCAGTTCTTCGGCCCCATCCGGCCCCTCCTCGAGGATCCGGGCGTCAGCGACATCATGATCAACGGGCCGGGGCAGATCTACTTCGAGAAGAAGGGGACGCTCCACCTCTCCGACTCGAAGTTCGAGAGCGTCGAGCACCTCACCGCGGCGCTCCGCAACGCCGCGCAGTACGTCGGCAAGCACATCGACGAAGAGCGACCGATCCTCGAGGGGCGCCTGCCCGACGGATCGCGTATCGAGGCCGTGCTTCCGCCGGCGGCCCCCGACGGCCCCTGCGTGTCGATCCGCCGGTTCTTCAAGGAGACCCTCACCGTCCAGCGCCTCATCAACTTCGGCGCCATGACCGACGAGGTCGCCGAGGCGCTGAAGGTGTTCGTCGCGTCGAAGCTCAACGTGCTCATCGCCGGCGGCACGGGGTCTGGCAAGACCTCGATGTTGAACGCGCTCTCGTCCTTCATCCCCGACGAAGAGCGCGTCGTCATCATCGAAGACTCCCGCGAGCTGCAGCTCCAGCGCGTGCACGTGTGCCAGCTCGAAGCGCGCCCGCCCGATCCAAAGGGCAAGGGCGAGGTGAAGATCCGCGACCTGTTCCGCGCGACCCTCCGCCTCCGCCCCGACCGCATCGTCGTGGGCGAGATCCGCGGCGGCGAGGCGCTCGACCTCGTGCAAGCCATGACCTCGGGCCACGGCGGCTGTATGTCCACGCTCCACGCCACGTACCCGCGCGACACCATCACCCGCCTCGAGACCATGGGCATGATGAGCGACGTCGACATGCCGCTCCACGCGCTCCGCGTGCAGATCGCCTCGGCCGTGAACCTCATCGTTCAGGTGTCGCGCCTCCAGGACGGCAGCCGCAAGATCACGCACGTGACCGAGGTCTTGGGGTATGATGCGACCACGAGCTCGTATCAGATGCAGGACATCTTCGTGCGCGAGTACCAAGGGTTCGACCCGTCCGGAAAGATCGAGAGCACGATCGGCCCGACCGGGATCATCCCTCGTTGCATCGAGCAACTGCACGAGCACGGGCTCGACCTGCCGGCCTCGGTCTACGAAGCCGCGCAGCGTCGGCGCTGACGTCCCCGGTTCTCGGTCGGTCGATCCTCCAACCTCCTTCCCCCCCCGCGTGTTGTCCCTTCATGGCGGCCTCCACCCACGTCATCGAGATCGTGAACGGAATCGGGGAGCCCGGGTTCATCCCGCTCACCTCCGGGAAGGAGTCCCCCACGCTGAGCATCGGCCGCCGCGGCCAGTGGCGGATCGACGGCGCGCGCATGCTCGACGTGCACGCGTACGCGTACTTTGACGGCTACGCGCTCTTCCTTCAGACCACCGACCCCGACAACGCGGCGTGTGTCGACGGCTTCCCCATCGGCACCGAGTGGACCGAGGTGCGCCCGCCTTGCAGCATCGACATCGGTGGCGCGCGCTTGGAGTACCGCGCCGAAGAGCGGGCCGCGGCCGGTCCGCCGCCTGCGCCCGCTGCGCCCCCGAAGGCGCCGACCGCAGCCCCTATTCCTGCGGCTGGCCAGCCACCCGCTGCCCGCACCGCGCAAATCTCGGGGGGCGCTCCGGCGGTGCCCACCGACGCGCCGTCGCGGCCGTTCCAGCCCGGGGCGTTCTCGAGCCAGGCCGACGACGGCGAGTCCACGCGGGTCGCGCCCCTGGATCTCTCCATGTCGCGCAGCGGCACCCGCCCGCCCACCGGCGCCTTCCCGCCCGCCGGGGGCGGCTTCCCCATGCAGGCGCCCGGGATGCCCAGCGCAGGCATGAGCGGCGGTTTCCCGATGCAAGGGCCCGGCGCGAGCGGCGGCTTCCCGATGCAAGGGCCCGGCGCGAGCGGCGGCTTCCCGATGCAAGGGCAGGGGGGAATGCCCGGCGGGATGCCCGGCATGAGCGGCGGCTTCCCGAACGCGTCGATGAGCGGGGGAAGCAGTGGCTTCCCCCCCATGCAGCCGATGCAGGCTGGCGGCTCGTTCTCGGCCGGGCAGGAGCAACTTTTCCCTCAAGGATTCTCGGCCTCTGGCGTCGGACAGCTCCCGCAGGCGGCGCCGCCCGCCGAGACCGACCCGCTGAAGAAGGCGATCGCCGACTTCAAGACCGCGTCGCCCGTCCGCAAGCTCACCTACATCATCCTGCCGCTGGCGCTCGTCGCGGCGGCGCTCATCCTCTTCACCGACGATCCACCGCCGCCGCCCAAAAAGGCCGCCCGGTCCGACGCGGGCGCCGAGGCCGGTGCGCTGGCGGGCGATCCGGCGCCGGTGCCCTCGGCGATGGGCCTCGTCCCCACGCCCACGCCGCCGAGCACGCCGCCGACGCCCACTCCGACCGCCCCGGGCACTGCGCCCAACGCGCCCAACCCCACGCCGGGCCCCGCCCCCTCGGGGACGTCCGATCCGTCGGCGGCCGCGGGGAAAGACGCGGGCAAGGGGCCCACACTCGAGCGCACCGCGGTCGACGAGGTCCACAAGGGCGATCTGGCCAAGGCGGCGGAGGCCTACGAGCAGCTCGCGCGCGAGCAGCCGCAGAACCCCTCGTACGCGTACGCCGCTCGCATCCTCCGCGAGCGCCTCGCCGCTGGGGCGGCCCCGCCCGGCGCGCCGGCGTCTGGCGCGCCGCCGCCTCCCGCCCCACCGCCCCCATGAGGGTGGGGTGGTCGAAGCCTCCCTGGGGGCCATACCCGCTCGGCATGTTGGGGCTGGCCCCCATGGCTCGCCGACGATCCACGGGGGGCCTCGTGGGCGCGCGACCCACGCCCGCGCGAGCGCTCATCCCGAGCGCCCCGCGCCCGGCCTGCTATTCTGCCGAGATCCCACACCTTTCCTGAGGCGCTTCGTGCGCCTCGCTCCTGCACCTCCTGGCCCCCCGTGTGCAACGTCTCGCTCTCGAGGCCGAAAATGAACCGCAGCTCGTTGTCCATTCGGACCGCCCTCGTCGCCCCCCTCGCCCCCCTCGCCCTCCTCGCTTGGCTCGCGCTCGCCGCCGGCGCGCTCGCCGCCTGCGCGGACGATACCCCGGTGTTTCCGCCCGGCGGCAGGACGCCCGTCGCGGGCGACGGCGGGGGGGTCGCCCCGCCGGGCTCGCCCGGGGACATCCAGGCGAAGCAGGCCTACGCCGAGAAGCTGTATCGGGAGATCGAGCCCGCTCTCAAGAACGCGTGTGGCAAGCAATGCCACGAGCTCGGGCAGTTCAACCCGGAGCCCGCGAAGTTCCTCGAGGGGCCCGACTCCTACGTTTCTATTCGCAAATTTCCAGGCATCGTCGTCCGCGACGCCTTCCAGAGCAGCCTGCTCACCCACGGCGCCCACGCCGGACCGTCCATCTCGGCGACCCCGGAGCTCGAAGAAAAGACCCGCAAGTGGCTCGAGTCCGAGGCCGTCGCGATCACCGCGGCGAAGCTCCCCGGGACCGACCCTTTCGTCGTGAAGACCGGCCCGAACGAGATCGATCTCACGAAGGCGGCGCAGGGCGGGCTCACCGGCGTGAAGCTCAAGTTCGACGCGAGCCTCATCGGCGGCATCCTCTCGCTGAAGAACCTCAAGCTCGTGGCGCCTGCCGGCACCGACGTCCACGTGAACGCCCCGCGCTTCGTGCGGGTGCTCGCCAAGCCCGATCCGACGGCTCCCGAGCTCATCGACGCGAGCTTCTCGAACCTCGATCAGACCGTGCAGCAGGGCACCGAGGCCCTCCTCGGGCCGGGGGCCGTTTTCTTCTCCGGAGAGGGATGGGCGCCCTTCGATATCGCGGCCGACAAGCTCCGGTTCGACGCCGTGAAGCTCGAGAAGGGCACCTACCAGACGCCCCCGCAGATTAAAAAGTGCAAGGATCCCAATGCGTTCGGGAACACGATCCTCCCGGCGTTGCGAGGGCAGGGGGTGGGCGGGGGCTCCAACTGCGCGAGCTGCCATGGCGCCGGGTTGGCTGGGCTCTCGCTCAACGGCAACGACAACCAGGCGATGTGCGACTCGGTGCTGGGCAAGCTGAACGAGGGCAACCTGCCGACGAGCGTCTTGCTGCAGAAGGCCGCGACCGCGGGCGTCGCGCACACCGGCGGCAAGGTCGGGAACACGCAGGGGTTCATCGACCTCTTCGTGAACAACAAGGCCATCTTCTTCTGAGCCTGCCGCTCTAGGTCGCGCGCGTCCGCGTGGCCCGGTCTTTGCAAAGAAGTGACTTCGATCATGGAGAAAGGGAAGCACATGCGCAGGCGAACTCTCACCGCGTGGACGCTCGCAGGGTTCGGCATGGTGGCCGTCCTCGGCGGCTGCTCGAGCGAAGGCGATCCGAACCAGCTCGGCTCGGAGACGACGCTCGACCCCGGCGATCCCTTCACCCCCGGGCCGGGCGGCGTGCCGGGTGGGGGCACGGGCCCCGGGGCCTCCCCGGAGGAGGGGCCGCCCGTGCAGCTCGAGCAGCGCAAGCGCGACTACGGCGAGTCGCTCCGCGCCGCGAGCCTGAAGCTCGTGGGCGAGGTGCCGACCCTCGCGGAGATAAACTCCATCGCTTCGGCGCCGAGCGAGGCCGAGCAGAAGAAGGTCTACGAGGCGCACGTCGATCGCCTGCTCGGCGATCCGCGCTTCACCCTGAAGATGATCGACTTTTGGCGCGACACGCTCCGCACCGCGCAGGTCGGCAACATTGGCCAGAACCAGCCCAACAAGGACTTCGCGGCGAACTTCGCCGCCCTGGTGACGGTCGAGGGGCGCCCCTTCACGGACCTCTTCACCGCGAAGACCGGCACTTGCCCCACGTTCGACGCCGCGCAGAGCAAGCTCAACGCGGCCGACTGCGCAGCGAACGGCACCCTCCAGACCGCGGGCCTGCTCACCGACCGCGGGCTCATGGCGCAATACTTCGCGCCGATGGCCTTCCGCCGCGTGCGCTTCGTCCAGGAGACCTTCGTCTGCGCGAAGTTCCCCACCGAGTTCAGCGACAAGCCGGTGCCGATGGGGCTCACCGTGTACACGAACACCTGGCCCTTCGACAGCGTCACGGGCGGCACCGGCGACCCCGACATCCGCGTGAACTTCAAGGACACCTCGGCGGTCAACTGCGCGAACTGCCACGGCACCATCAACCACCAGGCGCCGCTGTTCGGGAACTTCGACGGGAACGGCGCCTACATGACCGACATCCAGGTCACCGTCCCGGTGGCCGGCAACCCACGTGCGCGCCTGAAGGACTGGCTGCCCGACGGCCAGCAGACGTTCGGCTGGCGGTTCGGCAAGCCCGTCACCGACATCGCGGGCTTCGCGGCCGAGATGGCGAAGGACCCCGACGTCGCGGCCTGCGCGGTGACCCGCGCGTGGAACTACGCCTTCTCTCGCGGCGACGTGGTTGGCGATCTCGCGACCGTCCCCGCGGTCGTCACCAAGAACGAGGTGGCGGCCTTCAAGGCCGGCAACTTCAAGTTCAAAGACACCCTCGGTCGCGTCTTCAAGAGCGACGATTTCACGATGTGGTGAAGGGAAGGAGTCCAGCCATGAAGCCAAACGCACTCACCTTTGCCTCCGTGACCACGGTCCTCGCGGCGCTCGCGCTCGCGGGCTGCGGCGAGGCCGGCGACCAGCTGAACCCCGGCGCCGGCGCCGGCTACGCGAACGACCCGAACCGCACCGCCGCTGGCGGTGAAGAGGGCACGTTCAACCACGTGAACGACCCCGCGGGTGTGGTCGATGGCCCCCAGCCCGATCCGGGGCAGCGCGCCCTCGAGACAGCGGCCGCGGGCGGCGCCGTCGCCTCCGCGCGGATGCACGCGTGCGGCAAGCTGACCCTCCGCGGCATGGGCAACCTGCTGAAGAGCCGCGGCGCGTCCACGCAGAACCAAGGGCTCGTGACGAACGCGGCGAACGCCGCCGCGCTCGGTGGGCCGAACTACACGGGCCGCATCCCCGAGGCGCCGTTCTCGTCGACCTCGTCCATGGGGAAGGCGTTCGACATCTACGCGTCGGTCTCGGCCGACGTCGTGAAGCCGGACTGGGCGCCTCCAGGCTGCCCCGGCGTGAAGCTCCTCGAGAACGGGAAGTTCACGAAAGACGGCGTGTCGTGCCTCATTGGCAAGCCCGCGAAGCCCGCGCACCTGGCGCTGGCCGACGATCTCGTCGCCCAGGCCGACAACCCCACCGACGGGCAGCGAATCGCCGTCGCCGCGCTGCTCGCCGCCGCGCACACCTGCGAGTGAAGGAGGACCGTCATGATCGATGAACGACTCAAAGATCTCCGGGGTTCGAGCCGGCGCGATTTCATCAAGTGGTCGACGGTGCTCGCCGCGGCCATCGGCCTCGAGCGCTCGAAGCTGCTCGACGTGCTGAACGACACCGCGGGTAGCGCGCTCGCCGACTCGGCGGGCATTCGCCCGACCGCGTTCAGCATTTTCCAGCTGGAGGCGAACGGCGGGCTCGCCAACATGCAGCTCCTGTTTCCGCAGACGCGCATCGCCACCGGGAACAACCCGGCCTTCCCGTTCCACGCGATGGGCAAGGCCCTCAAGGTCGACGGGTCCAACAAGCCGATGTACGTGGCGCCCGAGATGGCGAACGCCATCAAGTCGGCGAAGTTCCCCTTCACGGCGTTCCTCGCCGGCCGCAACGAGACCCACACGGGCTCGCCGGTCACGACCTCCACCCTCGGCGGCGCGGGCAGCCTGCTCGCCAACGCGGCCGCCATCCAGCAGAAGGTGCCCACGCTGCTGCCGTTCATCACGGTCGGCAACATCACCTTCGGCACAGCCGACGGCGCGCCCGCGCCGGCCGTCGTCGCCAACGCGGGCGGCATGGTCGACCTCTTCAACAGCAACGCGTCGAAGACCCTGCTGGCCACCCCGAAGAACGCCGCCCTCGCGGAGTCGTACTACAAGGCCTTCCTCAACCTGAACGCCGCCGCGGGGCGGGCGACCATGTCGCGAGGGCTCGACACCGGCAAGGTGTCGATGAACCTCCTCGGGAAGAACCTCTCCGATCAGCTCCGGCCGACGACCGCGGACCTCGCGATGTTCGGCCTCAACAACCCCGGCCTGCCCGCGGCCGCGATGAACATCGGTCAGGCCACCATCACCGCGCTGAAGGCCTTCGCGCTGGGCCTGAGCTCGGGGGTCTGCATCTCGGGCTTCCGCAACGATCCTCACCAAATGTTCGCGAACGGTGACGCGAACGCCGAGCTCGTCGCCAAGTCGATGAGCGACATCCTGAACGGCATGTTCACGATGGCCAAGTCGATGCCCGACCCTGCGTCGAGCACCAAGACCATCCTCGACAGCCTCGTGTGGTGCGTCTACGGCGACACCTGCAAGTCGTTCACGAACCGCAGCGGCTGGCCGGACGGCACGGCGATGGCGTCCAACATGCTCATCACCTACGGCGCCGGCTTCCTCAAGACCGGCTGGTTCGGCGGCCTCGGCGCGGCGGACAACCAGGTGGACGGGTGGGATCCCGCCACGGGCAACACGGCCCCCTATGTCGAGGCCACGACGGGTCAGGCCGCGGCCGCCGCGGTGTGCTACGCGGTCGCGAAGGGCGACAGCCGCGCTTCGCCGTTCCGCGGCGATCTGAGCGGCATCACGAACACCGTCGTCATCTGAGCTCGCGGCGATATCGACCGAGCCCCGCCCCTCTCGAGGGGGCGGGGCTTCGTGCTTTGGGCGCGTCCGCCCAGGTGCTACCCGCGCTACGCGCGAACACTTGGTTACTTGCACTGGTTCAACCATTATACAGATCGGAGCGCAGGCTCTTCTGTAACTGTATGAAATTGCTTGTTCGTGTCGCCTGGTGAGGCCCGGCATGGTCACTGCTTCAGGGGAGGTCATGCAGCCCATCTCCCTTCGCGCGCCTCGCACGATCCCGCTCACGCAGGCCGCCGAGTACCCGGCGCTCGCGCGCGAGGGGGCGCGGCCGTCGCTCCGTGAGGCGTTCGTGGTGACGGTCCTCTCGATGGCGGCGATGGTGGGCCTCTACTCGGGCCTGGACGGGCGCAACGCCGCGCTGGCACCGAGCGCGCTCTTCCGCCCCGCCACGTCGCTCGACGCCGCCTTGCCCCTCGTGGTGCCGCTCGTGTGGGTCTACTACGCGTACTTCCCGCTCACGGTCTCCATCCACCTCGTCACGCGCCGCGACCGCGCGCTGCTCTACGAGGCGTTCGCTGGGTACCTGACGCTCGCGATCGTAGGGTTCGCGTTCTTCGCGCTCTTGCCCTCGCAGATGACCCAGCCCTCGCTGGCCGCCTGCACGAGCGCCGACTGCGCCGCGCTCGACCTCATGTACCGCTCCGACCAGGGCTTCAACGCGTTCCCCAGCATGCATGTGGCTTACAGCGTGTTCGTCGCGTCGTTCTTCTGGGACCACGCGCGGCGCTGGTCGCCCGTGCCCATCGCGCTCGCCCTCGGGATCGCCGCGTCGACCGTGCTGTGCAAGCGGCACTTTCTCGTCGACGTGCCGGCGGGCGCTGCGCTCGCGTTCGCGGCGAGGCCGCTGGCGCGCAGGGCCGGCGGGCACCTCGCGCGCGCGCTCGAGATCCTCCGCTGAAAGCAGCGCGGGAAGACCCGGCCCGTGGACCTACGTGCTCGAGAGCCCGCGCTTCTTCCCGCGTCCGCGCGTGCCGTGCACGATGATCGTGGGGTCGCGCGGCGCGGGGCGCGTGCGCTCGAGCGACGCGCGAATGCGCTCCGCCTCCTCGCCGTGCCGCGCCCGGATGCCCTTCGCCACGCGGAGCGCGAGGTCGCGCAGCGCCGGATCTTTCACCGCGGCCCACCGATCGACCTCTGCCACGGTCTCGGCCGGGTAGCGCGCCGCGAGGCGCACGGGCACCGCCGCGAGCGCCTCCATGAGCGCCTTGTGGCCCGGGTACCGTGACGCCGAGCGTGGCGCGCGCAGGACGAGCTCGAAGCCCTCGGTCAGTCGAGCGACCACGGTGGCCGCGTCGCGTGTCATGTCGAGGAACGACGGGAGCGCGAGGGCGAGCAGCGCGGCGGTGGCGTGGAAGTAGCCGTCCATGTACGGCGCGAGCTCGCCGACGAGCTCGTCGCCCGCCTTCGCGCCGATGCGCGCGAGCGCCACGGGCACCGCGTCGCGCACGCGAAATCGGAGATCGTCGCAGGCCGCGTGCAGGTGCTCGACCGCGAAGGGCCGCGCCTTCGCGTCGGTCGCGCCTCGCACGCCGAGCGCGTGTACCGCGCACACGGGGACGATCTCGTGAGCGGAGCCGCCGGGCGCCACGTCAGCGTCCAGCAGCACCATCGCGCGCAGCAGCGCGTCCACCTTCTTGCCGCGCGCGCCCGCCTCGACGGCGAAGGCCTCCACCATGCCCGCGTTGATGCGCGTCCCGGGCAGCCCCGAGAGCTTCGCGAGCAGGTGGTACAGCGCGTCAACGCGGCCGGCCACGGCGGCGTCGAGCGCCGCGGGAAACGTAGGATCTCGGAAACCTTCGCGATTCACGGTCATGGGGTCCCTTGGCGGAGGCAGGTAACAACGCAGTGCGACAGAAGTCACAAGGAAGTGACGTTGCATGATGGCGGCCCACGTGCGCGACAGGTATGCTTTTCAAGGCGCGGGTGGGGAGATTCGATTTCTACTCTCTCGCGCGGTTCACTCCGAGAAAAGCGGGCGCGAAAAACGAATGGTGCGCGGTCGGATTCTTCACCTCTCCAAAGCGACCGTCCCGGCCCTCGCCGCGGCGTTCGTTGGGTTTGCGACGCTCAACTCCGCGTGCTCGCTCCTCTTCTCGACCAGCAAGGAGCAGTGCAAGTCGGACGACGAGTGCCGCGCGCGAGGCGCAGGGTTCGAGAACACCCGCTGCTCGCTCGAGAGCCTGTGCGTCGCGGGCCCCGAGGTTGACGCGGCCCCACCCGCCGACGCGGCCGCGCCGGACGCCGCACCCGACGCTGCCGACGCCGCCATCGACCCGTTCGCGTGCGCGACGCTTCCGGCGATCAACCCGGATCCGTCGCGCAAGGTCGACGTGTCGATCCAGTACCTCGACTACACGAACGGCATCCCGCCCACGGGCGTCGGGGTCCGTCTCTGCGCCTCGACCGACAACCAGTGCAACAACCCTCGCAACCTCGACGCTGGCGGCCCCGCGGACGCCGGCCCCGAGGCGGGCGCGGGCTTCGTGGTGCCCACCGCCGAGGGCTGGGTTGCGGCGACTGTGGAGTACGGCTTCGAGGGCTTCTTCGAAGTGAAGTCCGGCGCCTACGCGCCGACGTTCCGTTACACGTCGCCCCCGCTGCGGGCCCCCAAGACCGACTTCCTCCAGCTCATGCTGCGCCCCCAGGAGATCTCGTATCTGGCCGACACGGCGCTCGGGAAACCGAACGCGTACGACTCGGTGAACCACGCGCTGGTCTTCGTGTTCGCGCGCGACTGCAACAACAACCCGCTCTCCGGGGTGCGCTTCACCACGACCGCCCTCGACCCGCTGCTCGTGCCTTTCTACATCATCGGCTCGACCCCCGAGATTGGCGCGGACAAGAAGACCGATCCGCTCGGGCGCGCCGGCTTCATCAATATTCCGCCGGGGTTCCACACGTTCACGGCGGAGTGGGCCGACAGCGGGAAGCGCATTGGCTCGACGCGAACCCTCATCCGCGCCGGCGCCGCCACCTCCGTGGCCGTGTTCCCCTCGCCGCCCTGATCGCTCCCCGCCCAACGCCCTGCGAACCGAGCCCCATGAGCCAGCCGAACCGCCGCCCCGAGGAGACAGGTCAGATCAAGCCCCTCGAGGCGTTCGATCTGTCCCTGGCCGCGTCGCTAGGCAAGTACCGCCTGTTGGGCGCGCTCGGCCACGGCGGCATGGCCGACGTGTACCTCGCGATCGCCGACGGCCCGGAGGGCTTCCGGAAGCTCTGCGTACTGAAGATGCTCAAAGAGAGCATGGAGCAGGACGAGGACTTCCGCGCGATGTTCCTCGACGAGGCGCGCCTCGCCGCGCGCATCCACCACCCGAACGTGGTCCAGACCTTCGAGGTCGACGACACGCAGGGGCGGCTGATGCTCGCGATGGAGTACGTCGAGGGGCAGCCGATCACGCGGGTGCGGCGGCGCGTCGCGCCCGAGCAGTTCCCGCTGACCGCCTACGTGCGCGTGCTCTGCGACGTGCTCGAGGGTCTCGACTACGCCCACAACCTCGCCGACTACGACGGCACCGTCCTCGGCATCGTCCACCGCGACGTCACACCCCACAACATCCTGGTGGGCTACGACGGGCGCGTGAAGCTCGTCGACTTCGGCATCGCCAAGAGCGCCGCGGCGAGCCAGATGACCCAGGCCGGCGTGCTCAAAGGCAAGGTCGGCTACATGTCGCCGGAGCAGGCGAGCCTCGGCGCCGTCGACGGACGCGCCGACGTGTTCTCCGTGGGCGTCATTCTCTGGGAGGCCATCGCCGGGCGGCGGTTCGCCGAGGGCGCGTCGGCGCGCGACGTGCTCACGCGCCGCATCGACGGCAGCGATCCGAAGATCGCCGAGATCGTGCCGGAGGTCGATCCGGAGCTCGCCGCGATTTGCGATCGCGCCATGGCCACGAAGCCGGCGAACCGCTTCCCGACCCCGTCGGAGTTTCAAATCGCGCTCGAAGGCTGGCTCCGCAAGCACGGTGAGCCGCCGCGCAAGACGTGGGCGAAGGCGCTGCGCGATGCGTTCGCGCCCGAGCGTGAGCAGCTCCGTGCGCTCATCGAGCAGCGCGTGACGGACAACGGCATGAGCGGCATCCGCAGCTCGCTCTTCACCACGGGGTCGCACGCGGTCTCGAGCTCCGGCCCGCACTCCGTGCCTCGCATCTCGACCGAGCCCGCGGAGCCGGCCCCCACGAGCGGCGAGTCGCGCACGTTCGCGCAGCCACCCGTCGTCGTGCCGTCGGACGCCACCTCGCGCATCTCGCTGCCCGAGCCGCGGCCCGGCCGCTCGCTGCCGGTCGTGGTCGCCGTCGCCGCGGCCGTCGCGGTGGGCTTCGGCGTCGCCGCCTACGTGGTGCACGCGCAGGGCCGCGCGGGTGGTCCCCAGGCTGCGACGCAGCCGCCCGCACCGCCCCCCCCCTCGGCGGCGCCCGCGACTGTGCCGGCGACGCCGGCGTCGGCGCTGACGGCGGCGCCCACGCCCACACCGTCGGCCTCGGTCGCGGCCCAGGCCGCCCCCGCGACTCCGCACGGGCACGTGTTCGTGCCCGGTGCGGGCGTGCCGCGGGTCGGCGCTCCGGCCCCCACCGTCGCGCATTCCGGCCCCGCCGCAACCACGGTCGCCGCGCCCACGCCCACGACGAAGCCGTCGGCGAGGGCGCTCGACGAGAAAGACCCCTACGCGCCATGATGCCTCGCCCGCGCAGCCTGCGCCGCGCCGCCACAGCGGCCATGCTGATCACCACGGTTGGGGTGCTGGGAGGCCTCGCCGACGCCGCCCTCACCGAGGGCTCTGCGCACGCGCAGGCGGCCGGGCTCGACGAGGGACGCACACGCTTCGCACGCGGCATCGAGCTCTACAAGGAAGGGAACTTTCACGCGGCGCTCGCGGAGTTCCGCGCCGCCAACGCCGCGGCGCCGTCCTACCGCATCGAGTACAACCTCGGACAGACCCTCTACCAGCTCCAGGACTACGCGCGAGCGGTGCGCTCGTTCGAGCGGTACCTCCGTGAGGGTGGCGACAAGATCGACGCGGAGCGCCGCAAAGAGGTCGAAGGCGAGCTGGCGAAGCTGAGGCAGCGCGTGGCGCAGCTCACGATCACGGTGGCGGTCACCACGTCGCCCGTCGAGATCACCGTCGACGACGAGGCACGCACCGAGCCGCAGCCGCTGCTGGTCAGCGCGGGGCGCCGGCGCATCTCGGTGACCGCCTCCGGCTACCAGACGGAGACCAAGGTGATCGACGTGGCCGGCGCAAAGCAGATCGAGGTGAAGTTCGATCTGAAGCCGATCGGTGGCGTGGTGGCCACGAAGGGACCCACGCCCGAGGCGCCCGTGATGCGGCCCAAGAGCCGCACGCCCTTCTACATAGGCCTCGCGGCGACTGGCGTCATGGCGGGTGGGACCGCGGTGTTCGCGATCGTCACCTCGTCGAAGCACTCGACCTTCGAGAAGACCCTCGCCACGCCCAACGCCACGAAGGCCGACATCGACAGCCAGCGAAGCGGCACGAAGACCATGGCGCTCGTGGCCGACATCTTCGCGGGCGCCACGCTCCTGGCGGGCGGGCTCACCGTGGTGGCCTATGTGATGACCTCGGGTCAGGAGCCGGAGCGCGGCCCGGCCCCGAAGGCGGCGAAGGCGCCCGCGCGCGAGTGGCACCCGCTCCTCGGTCCGGGCTCGGTCGGCGTGGGCGGCACGTTCTGAGCCCGTCCGCCGCGGTCCGAATAGTGACGTAGTTCCAGCGACTTGCCGCTGTCCGGCGTGTGCCCGCCGTGGCGCGACCCCGGCGACGCACGCCTGCGCCGCCCGCCGGGCTTGGCGGGCTTGGTGGGCAGCGCAGCCGGGCTACGCGAGCGCTACGGGGCCTCGGGGCGGAGGCGGACGCTCGCGGGCGGCGAGTAGGTCGTGCTGGTGAGGCTCCACGGCTGAATGTGCACCACGGCCGTCTCGCACACGCCGAGCGCGATGGCTCCACCGTTCGACTTCGTGAGCCCTGGGCACCAGTCCGAGCCGCCGGCCTCTGGGCTCGTGTAGCCGCCGTTGCCGCTGAGCCCCTCGCTGATGAAGCCGGTGCACGCCTGGCGCTCGGCGTCGGTGGCCGGGCGCGTGCTGCGCCGGTAGTACGTGAGGAACGCGTCGTCCTCACGGGTGGCGTCCGAGGTGCATACCGCCCAGCTCGAGAGCACGATGGGCACGCCCGCCGTGTTCTGCACGACCCAGTAGCGGGCGGGTTGGGGGTTCGTCGTGGCGAGAGAAGCCGGGCAGGTGCCCGCGCCCAAGAGCCGCGCCGCGGTGGGCGCCGCCGCGAACGACGTGCTCAGCGTAGTGGTGTTCCCGATCGCGCCGAGGGCCACGTCCACGCCCGCCGTGTTGCAGGCGACGTTCAAGTTGAACGCGCCGCTCGTCCCGCCGCCGGGGTTCGGGTTCGCCACCGTGATCGACACCGCCCCCGGGTTCAGGAGGAAGCTCGCCGGCACGAGCGCGGTGAGCGAAGTCCCGGAGACGAACGTGGTGGCGATGTCGGCGCCGTTCGCGCGGACCTGGCTCGCCGTGACGAAGCCGTTGCCCGTGAGCGTGACGGTGGTCGCCGCGGAGCGCGCCGCGACGGTGCTCGGCGAGAGCCCCGTGAGCGTGGGCCCTGGGTTCTGGACCGTGAACGACTGCACCGCGGAGGTGCCGCCGCCGGGCGCCGGGGTCGACACGCGCACGGCGATGACCTTCCCGGTGGCGAGCTGCGCCGCCGTGAGCGTCGCGCGGAGCTGGCTCGACGACACGAAGGTCGTGGTGCTCGCGACGCCGTCGAACGAGACCTGCGACGCGGAGTAGAAGGCCGAGCCGTTCAGCGAGACCACCACCGGGCCCGAGCCCGCGATCGCGCTCGAGGGCGCGAGCGAGACGAGGTTCGGCGCGGCGTACTGGACGCGGAACTGGACCGGGTTGCTGAGCCCGCCGCCCGGGGGCGGATTGCTCGCCGTGAGGGGAAAGTCGCCGACGGCGGTGAGCGAGCCCGCCGGGATGGTGGCGTTCATGTGCGTGGCGTCGACGTAGGTCGAGCCGATCGCGACACCGTTGAACATCACGCTCGTGGTCGACAAGAAGCCCGTGCCGACCAGGGAGACGGCCGTGGCGCCGGAGCCCACGAGCTGGCTCACCGGCGTGACGGAGGTGAGCTGCACCGCCGGCGTGGACACGGTGAACGAGAGGGGCGCGGTCGTGCCGCCGCCCGGCGCGGGGTTCACGACCGTGACGTTGAAGGTGCCCGGTGTGGCGAGCTGTGGGGCGGGGATCGTGGCCTGGACCGAGGTGCTGCTCCCGAACGTGGTGACGAGATCGACGCCGTTGAAGACCACCTTTGCGCCTGAGACGAAGCCTGTCCCGGTGATCGTGAGCGTCGTCGCGGGGGAGCCGACCACGGCGCCGAGCGGCGCGAGGGTCGTGGCCGTGGGCGCCGGGTTTTCGACGGCAAAAGGGATCGCGGCCGACGTGCCACCGCCGGGGGCGGGCGTGGTCACGGTGATGGAGAGGGTCCCCACCGTCGCGAGGAGCGAGGCCGGGAGGGTCGCCTGCAGCTCCGTCGCGCTCGTGAAGGTGGTCGCCACCGCGGTGCCGTCGACGTGCAAGACCGAGGCGGAGGTGAAGGCGCTGCCCGTCGCCTTGATCGTGAGCGGCGTCGCGCTGAGCGCAGACCTCGGCGGCGTGAGCGAGGTGAGCACCGGCACTGGCGCGGGGGCCGCTACGTCGCCGGTGGCCGCGGCGTCCCGGGCGCTGCTGTCGCCCGAGGCTGCGTCGGGCGTGGTGGCCGCGTCGAGCCCCGTGGGGTCGGGCGTGGTGCCGGTCGGAGCCGTCGGGACGACGGGCACGTTCTCTTCGGTGTCGGGAGCCTGCCCAGTCGCGCAAGCGCTCGAAAGGAATGGGATAACACCCGAGACGAGCAGCGAGAGAGAGGCGAGACGCAGGCGACGGGAAGACATCGGAAGAGGCTCCTGGCTATTCTCGTGCACCATGGCATGGGTTCGTCGCGCCGGCCACAGTCTGGGGGCGAAAGCCACCGGCCCTCCCCCCGGCCTTCCCCCGGCATGCCCCTCGCGCGTCGCGCTCCACCCGGACGGGTCGCTCGCTCACGCCGTCGAGATCACGACGCGCCCGTCGCGGATCACGAGGGACACCAACGCCAGCCCGCCACACAACAGCAGCACCTTGGTCTCGCGGGGCGCGCACGGCGCCGCGAGCCACGCGCGCTGCGCCGGTCGCAAGGCTACTGTGGCCCCGAGCAGGCGCTCGGCGTCCGCGCCGGCCAGCCCGAACGTGACGGTGCTCCCCTTCGCGAGCTCGAGGCCGAGGGCCTTGCCTACGCGCACCGCGGCGTCGTCGGCCCGCACGACCAGGAACGCGATCATCTCTGCGCCCTCTGCGCGGACGCCCACGAGGTTCTCCGCCTGGGTGGGGAGCGCGTCGCGCACGATCGCGATGGCGTCGGCGTCCGCCAGCCGCCCGCGCCCGTGTCTGTCGCTCAACGACCTGCCGATCATCGCGTCTCCCTCCGCGGTACCGTGTGTTGGCGCGCCCGGCAGGACTCGAACCTGCGACCAACGGCTTAGAAGGCCGCCGCTCTATCCAACTGAGCTACGGGCGCGAGCCCCCGCCTCGCTTACCAGGAATCGGGGGCGACTGCACGCGGCGGCCGCCTGTTGCCTCGCGGCTGCGGCTCACACGTCATCGCGCCCACGGCTTCGGAGCCAGTCGCGGAGGGCCTGGCCCGTGCCCATCGGCCAGGGGCGGAGCTTCGCCTCCGGCACGGCCTTGTACGCGGCGAGCTCCTCCCCGAGCTTCACCTCTCCGGAGGCGCGCACGTGGTAGGTGACGAGCAGCTCGTTCTTCATCTCGAAGGCGTGCACTCCCACGAGCGACACGACCTCCGCGGTGAGCCCGAGCTCCTCTTGCACCTCGCGCAGCACGCCCGCCTCGGGCGTCTCACCCGCCTCGAGGTAGCCCGTCACGAGGCCGAACATGCCCTCCGGCCAGCCCACATTCCTCGCGAGCAGGACGCCCTCGGCGTGCTCGACGATCGCCGCGACGACCGGCGTCGGGTTGCCGTAGTGCACCCACCCGCAGTCGGGTGCCGTGCACCGATTGCGCGCTCGCCCCTCGGCGTCTTCGGCCGTCACGAGCGCCGCCCCACACGCGATGCAGAAGTTCGCCTTCATGGCGAGACCTCGCCTTCGGCGCGGGCCCGCCATCGACCACCGTTCGCCCCTGCGGGGCTCACTTGCAGGTTCATGGCGAGACCTCGCCTTCGGCGCGGGCCCGCCATCGACCACCGTTCGCCCCTGCGGGGCTCACTTGCAGGTTCACGTTGCCTCTCCGTTTCGCCTCAGAAGCGGGTCACCTCGAAGTGTCCCACGTAATGGTACGTGCCGTACTGCACGGTCGACGCGAAGAGCTTCACGTCGTGCGCGCCCATGGAGTCTACCGGGCACCGCGCCTCCGCCTTCGCGCCCTCGCGCGTCACCGCGCACGAGTGTCGCGTGCCGGCGTTGTGATCCTCGGCGATGAGGAACAGGTGCTTCGGGTTCTCGAGCTCGATCGTGAAGGCGCCGTTCACCGTGACCTGCGAGCGCTCCGGGCTCCGCAGTCCGAGCCCGTCGGCGAAGAACTCGGCGCTCAGCATGGGGCGCCGGAAGAACTCGCCGCGCTCCCAAGGATCGTGCGCGAGCTGCCAGCGCGCCTCGTCGGGGAGGTGGTCGACGCGAAACGCCTCGGGCGGCGTGCGGTGGTATATCGTTCTGTATTCCTTGATGAATTTGGCGCCGTCGAGGTGCCCCGAGTCCCACGTCGTGTCCACCAGCGCCCACGCGCCGTCGATCTTCACGGCGTTCCACGCGTGGAGCTCGCCGTCGGGGCGCATGCCCAGGCCGCGGACGGTGCCCACCACGTAGCGCGCCTCGAGCCCGGCCGCCTTCGCGACCTCCGCGAAGACGCGCGCGTAGCCTGCGCACACGCCGACCCGCGTGCGAAACACGGTCGCGGCGTCCTGCGGCGTCCTGCGGCCCTCGCGGTAGGCGGGCCCGTCGTACGCGATGCGGTCGGCGACCCAGTCGTGGACGGCGCGCGCGCGCTCGCTCTGGGTGGGCTCGTGCTGGGCGATGTAAGCGCCCAGCGTCGCGGGTGACGCCTCCGCCTCAGCGGGGAGGGTCTGCACGAGCGGCGAGAGTCTTGCGGGCGCCGGCCACACAAACTCGGGCTTCGCGGGCGCGGGCGGCGGGGCGGTCGAGGTGGGCGCGACGTCGACCGGGGCTGACCCGGTCGCGCTCGGGGGCGGCGCCGCCGAGGGCTGGACGCGCGCGCTCGGTGCCGGCTCACCCCCAAGCTCGTTCGCGGGAGGGGGCTTGTCGCTCGTGTCGAAGGGCTCCTCGCGGGCGGCGAGGTAGAGCCACTCGAGGCCGCGCGCGGCGGCGTGGGTGAGGGCGCGCCCTTTGTCGGCGGCCTCTCCGGTGCGCCCGTCGAACATCCAGTCGCCGCGGGTCGCGAGCGCCGTGAACGCCTTCTTGGGGAAGAGGGCGACCAACACGACGAGGAACGCCACGCTGAGGAAGAGCGTCCGGAGGAGCAGACGATCGCGGCGCTCGAGCGCGCGCTTGCCCGGCCCGGCGCGGAGGGTCGCGGCGAGCTCCCACACGCCCGGCGCGAGGGGGAAGAGCACGACCCCGATGAGCGCCGACTGCCACGCGCGGTGGTGCGCGTAGGCCGCGAGGGACGAGGCGAGCCACGCCGCGAGCAGCGGGATGGCCATCGCGAGCGCCCACCCAACGCCCGCGAGCGCGAGCGACGCCGCCGTGTTGCGCTCGCGGGGTCGCGTGGTCGGTCGCGTGGCCATCGCAGCACGATAGCGCGACCAAAAGAAAAAGCGCGCCACCCCGGGGGCGGCGCGCCTCGTCGACGCGTCCGAGTCTCCGCTCGGTCAGCGTCCGTCGGTCACTCGGCTCACTGGCACTGGTTCGCCTTGGCGGCCTCGGTGAGGCTGTCCTCGGCGACGCCGCGCTGCTCGCAGCGCTCGTCCTCCGACCACTCCTTCCACTCGGCCGCGCGGCCGAGGCTCGCGGCGTGCGCCTTCCACAGGTCGTAGTTCGGCTTGCCGCCGCCGCCCGCCTTGAAGACCGTGACCTTGCAGATCTTCTGCACGTCGGCGCGGGCCTGCTCCTTCTTCGCGTAGTCGATGACGATCGACGCCATGGCCGCGTTGGTGGAGTTCCAGCAGCAGGTCTTCGACTTGGGGTACTCGAGCTCGGCGAACGCGTAGTCCTCGAGCTTGCGGTACTCGGCGTCGACCGCGGCCTTGTTCTTGTTGAACGAGGCCTGCATGACCCGGTAGAGGGCCTTGAAGCCGTCCTCGCGGGCCGTGCGGCCCGAGCACGTGGCGGGGGTGCTCATCAGGCGGGTGCGCGCGGCCTCGATGAGGCGGAGGGCGCCGTCGCGCTGCTCCTCCGGCGAGCCGGGCTTGAGGAGCTCCTCGAACTCGGCGGTGCGCGCCGCGATGCCAGCGACGTCCTCGTCGCGAACCCACACCTCACGCGAGGCGAGCGGGACGACGTTGCTCCACTTGCCGCCCGAGACGACCGGGGTGCGGTAGCGGCGCAGGCCGCCGCCGAGCTTGGCGTACGGAGTGTCGTCGTAGCCGTTGCCGGGCCCGCCCATGGCCGCGTTGGTGAACCAGTGCTGCGAGTCCTCGGGGGAGTCGCAGATGGCCTGACGACGAGGCATGCTGCCCGAGCACACCCCGATGCGCATGCGCGTGGGGGTGACCTTCTCGGCCAGGTACACGGGCAGCGTGTGCCCAATGCCCTGCTTCTGGAAGCGCTCCACCAGCACGTCGCCCGGCTGCGCGGCCGTGGGCTTGATGTGGAACATGTTCTGCCCGTCGGCCAGGTTCACGCTGCCGAAGTACCCGTCGACGATGCGGAGGAAGTAGCCGACGCGCTTGTTGAGGAGCAGGTCGTCGTACCAGGCGCCCGCGCCCGCGTCCGCCGGGTCGTTGATCCACGGCACGCGGTCGTCGGTGCCGATGTGACGCCCGCGGAGCGTCTGGTCCTTCGGCCAGGCCTGCCCCGGCTGCCAGGTGGCGGAGTAGTCTTTGTAGAGCGTGCGGAACGTGGGGAAGCCGCTCGCCGTCGCGCCGGTTCGGGTGACGAACCCGAAGTGACCCGCGTAGAGCGGCCCGCCGTTGGACCAGCCCGCGAGGTAGAACGGGAGCTTGTACCAAGAGGCGAACACGATGCGCATCACCATGGCGGTGTCGGCGCACTCGAGCACGCCGGCCTTCGAGACCTTCCCCTGGGGGGTCGGGAACTCCCAGGTCTGCGCGGTCGCGGACCAGCCGCCCACCTCGGCCTTCACGAGCTTGAAGCTCTTGAACCACGCCGAGTACTTCTCTTCCCAGCTGAGGCCCGAGTTCGCGCCCCACGCGACGCCCGCCTTCTTGGCTTCCGCGGTGTCGGTGTCGGCCCACTTGTTCGTGGCGTCCCACACGGCGGCGGGGTTGCTCGCGAACGCGACGGCGGTAGGGCCGCCCGCGGACTCGGTGACGGCCTCGCCGCTCTCACCCAGCTCGTCGTTCGAGAGCTTGTGATCGTCGCCCGAGCCCTCCTCCGACTCGTCTCCGGGGTTCACCTCGGCGCTGCACCCCGACACGCCAGCCAGACACAGCGGAGTACACAGGAGAAGGGCGGAGAAGAGTCGCTTCGACATGGAGGGCCTCGTGAGCGGCAGTGGAGGAGGGTAGGGGGGAAGGTGCGAGATGTGCGGTGGGCTGATCCGAAGCAACTGGCTTAGCAGTCGGCTCTCCGGATTCCAGTCTCAAGTCACTCTCGTGGCGCAAATTTCTTGGGAGATCCATGGACCTCGAACGATCCATCGAGCTGCCGCGGCGGGCGGCGAACAACATCGAAGTATACCATCCATTCTTGACCGCGACTTGATTTCGGGCCACGAAGCAGCCTCGCGCAGTTTGCGCCTCTCGCTCAGCGGTCGTAGGGCCACGCGAGACGGCGTCGCGCACCCCCGGGGAAGGCTCGAAGCATGAGAAAACACGTCTTGGTCAGTCTGGTTCCCCTTGCTCTCGCGAGCGTGGCGCTCGGGTTCGTGACGGGCTGCACGACCACCGCCGAAGGCGAAAAGGTCGCCGCGCACGAGGCGGCGTCGACCCGGGCTGCGCTCCACGCGGACGGTTCGCTCACTCTCGCGTTCGGCGAGAATGCCGGCCAGCTGGGGTTCGCGCCGGCCCTCCCCGAGCGCGCGGCGATGGGCGCGCCCGCCGTCGGCACCCTCCCGAACGGCGAGCTGCTGGTCCTCGACGCGCTCCACGGGCGCGTGCTCAAGGTCGAGCCCGCGGGCACGGTGCGCGAGATCGCGCGCGTCGATCGCGACGCCGACGACCTCGCCGTGGGCCCCGACGGCGCCTTCGCGGTGAAGCGCACGACCACGCCGAAGATCGTCGTGTACACGCCGACCGGCGCACGCCAGGGCGAGCTCGACTACCGCATCCTCCAGGACGCCGAGCGCATCGAGCTCGGGGTCTCGCGTCGGGTCACCGTCGTGTCGGCGCACCAGGAGCGCTACCTGCTCGGCAGCCCCACCTTCCCGCTCTCTCCCGCCGAGGTGCTCCACTCCAAGCGCGAGGGCGTCGCCGAGCGCGCCGACGGCGCCGGCCTCCAAGTTCTGCGCGACGAGCGAGGGCTGCTCTCGCTCGTGGCGGTTCGCGCCGACGCGGAGGCGCAGCAGGGGAGAGCCGTCGAGGTTGGCCGCGTGGCGATCGGCCGCGGGGCCTCGGCCCGCGTCGTCGGCGTGACCGGCAACGTGGCCTGTCTCCGCGTGGAGACCCTCGAAGACACGGCGGTCGTCTCGGTCCGTCGCGAGGCGGTCTGCGTCGACGCCGCCACCGGCGCGGTCGTGTTCCGCTCCAACCTCGGCGCGCCCGGCGCCTTCGTCCCCCACCGCGAGCTCACCTTCTCGCGGGGCCGCCTCACGTTCGCGAAGCCCGCGACCGACGGCCTCCAGATCACCACGTTTGCCGTCGCGGAGAAGTCACGATGAGCGTCCGCACCGTCCGCACCGCCCCGCGCGCCGCCCTGGTCTCCGTCCTCGCCGCGCTCGCTTGCGCGGTCACCGCGCTCCCCGGCACGTCGCACGCGCTCACGCGCGACGAGGTGATGTCGCGCGCGAAGGGCTTCACGTACCACCCCTGGCGCAGCGGCGCGGCCAACCAGCGCGGCACGTGCTCGTCGGAGAACGCGAGCTATCGCTCTCTCTCCGTCACCGGTGACTACGTGGGGCTCCCGTACGACTGGGGCGGCTACATGTCGCTCTTCACGTTCGACCAAGGCATCGCGCGCGGGCTCGGCGCCGGCTCTCAGGCGACCGACGGCATCCTGAGCTGCACCGTCGGCCTCGACTGCTCCGGGTTCGTGAGCCAGGCGTGGGGCGTAGGCCACTTCACCACGTCGAGCATGGCCGAGACCTCGGGCGCCATCGCGCAGTCGGCGATGCTGGCCGGCGACGTCTACAACAAGGCCGGCTACCACGTGGCGATGTTCAGCCACAAGCTCGCGAACGGCGAGCCCGTGTTCTACGAGTCGCTGGGCTACAACGTGCACATCAACCAGACCGGGGGCTTCGCGCACGTGCAGGGGTACACGCCGCGCCGCGCGAACAACATCACCGGCACCACGGCGACCGAGCCTGCGGGCACGCTGAACAACCCGATCCCGGTTACGTCGTTCCCCTTCACCGACTCGCGCGACACCCGCCAGTCGCTGAGCCGCATGCTCGACGGCTGCGGGCTCGACGCCACCAAGGGGCAGAAGGGCCCCGAGTACATCTACAAGCTCACCATCACGCAGCCGGGAGCGCTGACCGTGTCGGTCTCCGACGACGCCGCGAGCGACATCGACGTGCAGCTGCTCGGCGCGCTCGACACGAACGCGTGCATCGCGCGCCACGACTCGACCTTCACCCACCAGGTCGGCTGTGGCACCTACTACGTCGTCGCCGACACGTTCGGGACCGACTCGTCGAAGGCCGGCCCGTACACGCTCTCTGTGAACCTCGCGCCCAGCGGGCAGGCCTGCAGCGCCGTGCCCGGGCCCGCGCCGTACGACCCGAAGGGCAAGCTCGGCGACGCGTGCAAGTTCCCCGGCAACGCCAACCTGCCGACCTGCAACCCGAATTTGGGTGGAGACACCTGCATTTACACCTCCACGCAGTCGTTCTGCTCAAAGCCGTGCACGGCGACCAGCGACTGCGCCGATCTCCCGGGCGGGGCGGGCTGCTGTGAGGACCTCGGCGCAGGCGAGAAGTACTGCCTCATCGCCTCCATGTGTGGTCCGGGCGGTGGCGGTACCGACGGCGGCAAGCCCGGGCGCGACGACGGCGGCGCCATCGGCGATCCGCCCGCGGCGCCGGTCGATCCGTCGAACCCCGAGGACCCCGCGGCGCCAGGCGCGGGCGGGCCCGCGGGGCCTGGGGCCTCGCCGAGCGGCGGGAGCGGGGGCGAGACCACGACCACGACCAGCGGCTGCTCCGCGAGCCCCGGCGTGCCCGCCGGCGCCGACGCGGGCGCGGGCGCTGCGGCGCTCGGCCTCGCGGGCTTCGCGTTCGCGCTCGTGCGTCGCAAGCGACGCGCGCGTCCCAGCGTGCCGCCTCTCGCGCTCGGCTGACCGCGCCGACGACGCGGCGCGGCGAGCCCGCAAGCGGCCCTTCCCGAACGGGGGAAGAGCCCGCTATGGTTTCGCCATGCTCAAGTTCAGCGACGACCCCACCATGGCCGAGCAGGAGATGAACGCCATCATCTTCTACCTCGTGACGTTCGGCTACATCGACGGGGACTTCGACGCCGCGGAGAAGACCTTCGTGCGCGACTACATCCACAAGCTCATCGACGCCCGCGCGCGCCACGCCATGCCGGGCGCGGCCGAGGACGTGCGCACCGAGATCGTCCAGAAGTACACGAGGCACTTCCTCGAGGTCTTCGAGGGCATCGACCAGAACGTGAAGGAGCTCTTCACCGAGTCCGTGTCGACCGACGAGGACCCCACGGTGTTCGTCCACGGGCGCCTCAAGTCGAAGTGCTTCGAGATCTTCAAGTCGTTCGACCGCACCGGCCAAGACCACCTCATGGCGAGCATCGACGACCTCCTCATGGCCGACGGCGAGGCACACCCCGCGGAGATCGAGTTCCGCGCGGAGCTCGCCGCGCTGCTCGACGCCGATCTCGACCTCGACCTCGACATCGAGCTGGACGTGCCCGTGCCGAGCCACAGGTCCAGCGTCCATCCGCAGGTGCCCATGCCGCGCAGCGAGGAGAACCACGCGTTCTTCGAGCCCATGGAGCAGCACTTCTCCAAGGATCGGGATCGCATCCTCGCGCAGGTCGAGAAGGACAGGGCGCTCATCGATCGGTGCCTCGAGGTCCTGAAGAGGCAGGCGGCCGAGGGGGCCGGTCGCCTCTCGGGCAAGCACAAGGTCGACGAGCTCGAGGGCGCGTTCCTCGATGGCCACGTGTACGTGCGCAAGCCCAAGCCTGGCCAGCGCCACGAGCTGCTCGTGCTCGGGGATCTGCACGGCTGCTACAGCGTGCTCAAGGCCGCGCTCATGCAGTCGCGCTTCTTCGAGAAGGTCGACGCCTACCGCGCGAGCCCGACCACCCAGCCCTACCCGATCCTCGTCCTGCTGGGCGACTACATCGACCGCGGCCTCTTCAGCCTGAACGGCGTGCTGCGTCTGGTCATGCAGCTCCTGGTGACCGCGCCGGACCACGTGATCGTGCTCCGCGGAAACCATGAATACTACATCGAACACGCGGGCAACATGTACGGCGGCGTGAAGCCCGCCGAGGCGATCAACACCCTCAAGCCGCACCTCAGCATCGACGTCTTCCGGCACTACCGCGAGCTCTTCGAGGCGATGCCGAACGTGTTCTTGTTCAACCGCATCTTCTTCGTCCACGGTGGCATCGCGAAGGATCGCCTGCTGAAGGAGCGCTACAAGGACCTCTCGAGCTTGAACGACCCCGACCTGCGCTTCCAAATGATGTGGAGCGATCCGTCGGCGGCCGACGTGATCCCGGCCGATCTGCAAGACAAGGCGTCGCGCTTCATGTTCGGCCGCATGCAGTTTCGCGCGTTCATGCAGAAGGTCGGCATGAACACGATGATCCGCGGGCACGAGAAGGTGAACGCGGGCTATCACCTGCAGTACGACGACGACCGCGGCCGGCTCATCACGCTGTTCTCCGCCGGCGGCAAGGACAACGGCGATCTCCCCGCCGAGAGCACGTACCGCAGCGTCACGCCGATGGCGCTCACGATCGAGCACCACGGCGAGGAGGCGCGCATCACCCCGTGGGCGCCCGACTTCGAGTCGTACAACGACCCGCAGCGCAACGCGTTCTTCAAGATCCCCCCGGAGATCGAGCACCGCGCCTGAGGGCGGGTGGCGCGGGCACCGAACCGCGTCGCACGGCGCGCGGGTCCTGTGTAGCATCGTCACCATGCAGTTCGCGGACGCGAGGGCGACCTCGATCGCCTACCTGATCCTCCGCCACCTCTACGACGGCGACGTCATCGAGTGGCCCATCGCCGAGGCCGATCCCCACGCGCCGATCTTCGCCGGTCTCGAGGCGCAGGGGTACGTCGCCCGCTGGGACCGCGTGTGGCCGCTCGCCGACCGGTACCGTCTCACGGAGAAGGGGATCGCGCTCATCGAGTCGGTGTATCGACCGGCGGGCGCGGACGCGTTCTTCGAGGAGGTCCGCCGCCAGAACCTCGCGCCGCAGGATCGGCGCAACTACCTCGCCAATCGCCGCCTCGACCCGCAGCTGTGGCCGCTCCTCCACGATCCGTCCACGCACTGGAGCACCTACGCGACGACGGGCTCGCGGTACCAGGCGTACATGTGGGAAGACCACCGGCCGCCGAAGCGGCGCCGCCCGCCCGCGCAGCCTGCCCCGGCTCGTGGGGGCGGAGGCGTCTTCCGCGGGGGTGGCGTGCGGGTGCATCACGTCATCCATCACCACCACGACCGCCACCATCCCGCGCACCTCGTGGATCTCGACCGCGAGGCCGACCAAGGGCCGGCGGCGCCGACGGGTCACGACTACGACGTCTCGTGAGTCGCCCGCTCCGCGCGATGTTCGTCGCGAACGACGGGTTCTCCGCGGGGCACGTCACGCGCGCGCTCGCCATCGCCGCCGCGCTCACGGAGCGAGGGCGCGCCCGCGGCGTGGAGGTCGCCTCGCTCCTCGCCACGACCTCCGAGGCCGACGCGCTCTTCGGGGGCGCCGACGTGGCGCTGCTGCGCCTGCCTGCGCCTGACGCCGCCCGCCGCGCCGGGCTCGCCGATCCCGAGCGCCGGCGCCTCGTCCGCGCGTGTCTCGAGGCCGCCGTTCAGTCATTCGGGCCCGACCTCGTCGTCGTCGACACGTTCCCCTCGGGCCCGCACGGTGAGCTCGCCGGCGCACTCGAGGGGCACGCGCGGCGCGTGCTCGTGCGTCGTCACGTACCGGTCGAGCGCTGGACCGCGGAGCCGCTCGCGGCAGGGCTCGCCGCGTGCGCGCTCGCGATCGTCGCGGACGATCCCACGCAGACGACGCCGGTACCTGGCGTCAACTGTGTGCATGTTCCACCTATTGTTCGCGCCCAGGAGCTCGCGTCGAGGGAGGCCGCGCGCGCGCGGCTCGGCCTCCCTCGCGACGCGCGGGTCCTCCTCGTCACGTCGGGCGGTGGAGGCGATGGCGCTGCCCGCGAGCGCGCCGCGCGCTTCGCGAGCGCCGCGCGGAAGCACGACCCCGGGAGCGTCGTCGCCGTGGCGGCGGGACCGCTCGCGACGCTCGCGATGGACGGCGTGCTCCTCCCGCGCGGGCTCGTGCCCCTCCGCTGCGCGCCGCTCGGCCCATGGATGGCTGCGTTCGATGGCGCGATCGCGGCCGCGGGATACAACACCGCTCACGAGCTCGCGCACGCAGGAGTGCCCGCGGTGCTCTACGCGTGCCCGCGCCCTTTCGACGATCAAGCGGCGCGCGCCCGGCGCTTCGCGGAGCAGGGGCTCGCGTTCGCGCTCGAGGACGACGCTGGGCTCCCCGCGGCCCTCGCGTGGCTCCGCGCGCCGCGGCCTGACCGAGCGTGCGCGCTCCGAGCCGACGGTGCGCCGCGCGCGGCCGACGCGCTCCTCGACCTCGCCGGCGCGAGGTCCGCGTGAAGCCCGCGCCGCTCCGGGTCGCGTTTCACGCGATCAACGGCGTCGGGCTCGGCCACCTGGTCCGGGCGATGTGCGTCGCCAAAGAGGTGCTCGCCGCGTCGCCCGGGAGCCAGGTGCTCGTGCTCACCAACGCGCGCGATCCATCGATGCTCACCGCCGCCGGCGTTGACTTCGTGCAGTTTCCCGCGCGCTTGGCGGAGCCCCACGCCGATCCCTCGCGCGTCGAGACGGCTCTTCTCGAAGACGAAGAGGACGCGGCGCTCGGGGCGGCGCTCGGCGCGTTCGCGCCCCACGTCGTGGTGTTCGACACGCACGCTCCACCGAGGCTCGTCGCGCGCGCGACGGAGCTCGGCGCCCGCACGGTGCTCGTGCTCCGCGAGCTGCGGCCCGAGGCGCTCGCCGCCTTCCTCGCGAGCGGCGCGGCCCGCGCGTTCGATCGCGTGGTGGTGCCCCACGAGCCCAGCGAGGTCGACGCGCGGCCCTTGGAGGCCGCGGGCCTCTCGGTGCGGGTCGTGGGTCCCGTGGTGCGCCCCGGCGCGACGCTACAGGCCCCGTCGCGTGCGAGGAAAGGCGCGCCCCGAGTGGTCGCTCTCGCGGGCGGCGGCGGGCAGCCCGTCGACGCGCGGCGGTACATGCGCGCCGTGGCGGACGCCCACCTCCTCGCGCGGGCCCGCGTGCCGAGCCTCGAGACCGTGTTGGTCACGGGCCCCTACGGCGCGCCGCCGGAGGGCGTGCGGGGCCTGCGCGGGCTCACGGTGAAAGGCGCGCTCCCCGACCTCGGCCCGCTCCTCGCGTCGGCCACCCTCGTCGTGTCGCAGTGTGGCTACAACGCCGTCGCGGAGCTGCGTGCGCTCCGCAAGCCGGCCGTCCTCGTCCCCGCGTATCGGAAGTCCGAGGACCAATCGGCGAGGGCGCGCCGCCTCGCGCGCGTAGGCGCCGCGGTCCTCGCGCGCCCCGAGGCGCGGTCGATCGCGTCCAGGGTGGAGGTGCTCCTCACCACCCCCGGCGCGCTCGACGCCATGTCCGCCGCGCACGAGCGCGCGCCTCTGGTCCCCGGGAACCGCGCGGCCGCCGAGGCGGTGCTCTCGCCCGTGCTGCGCCCCGGCGGTCCCGTGCGCCGCGTGGTCCTCGTGGCCCACGATCTCGCGCCGCGCCTCGGTGGAATGGAGACCGTCGCGCGGGCCCTCGCGAGAGAGCTGCTCGCGCGCGGAGTGGACGTCCGCGTCTACACGACGCGGCGGCTCGGCGCGGGGGATCCCGCGGTGTCGGGCCTGCCAGAGGGCGTCGTGCTCCCGATGTTTCGCCCGCGCCCGCGCCCTGGGCGCATCGACCTCGAGGCCGACCTCCTCGCCACCCTCGAGCAGGCGCTGCGTGACGAGCCCGACGTGGTGCACCTGTGCCACGCGGGGCTCGCGCCGTGGGTCCCTTCGCTTCAAGCGAGCCTGCCCGCGGTGGTCACGGTCAGCGTACACGGCAACGATCTCCTCGCGCCGTGGGTGCACCACGGTGACCGCGAAGAGTCGTATGAAATCAAACAACTAGAAGGCCTTCGTGCGGCCGCGGGGGTCTTCGCGGTGTCGGAGTTCTCCGCCTCCCTCGCGCGTGCGCGCGGCGTCGAAGGGGCCCGGGTCTTTCCGAACGGAGTCGACGTCTCACGGTTCGAGCCGGGCCATCGCGGGCCAAAGGAGCGAGCGCTCGCCGCGCGCCTCGGCCTCGAGCCGGGCGACGAGGTGGTGCTCACGGTGTCACGCCTCGCCCCGCGCAAGGGTCACGCGACCGTCGTCCGCGCCGTCGCGCGCCTCGCGCGCGAGCGCCCGCGCCTCCGCTTCGTCTACACGGGCGCGAGCGACGCGCTTCACGCCGAGCTCCGCGCGCTCGCGGACGAGCTCGGCGTCACGTCGAGCGTGGTCGCGGCCGGTCGCGTGCCCGAGGACGAGCTGCCCGCGCTCTACCGTCTGGCCGATGTGTTCGCCCTGCTCGCGGAAGAGCCCACCCCGAGCGACGTGGAGGGGTTCGGCGTAGCGCTGCTCGAGGCGGCGGCGAGCGGCGTGCCGCAGGTGGCGTCGCGGAGCGGAGGCATCCCCGAGGCGGTCGAGGACGGGCGCACGGGGCTCCTCGTCCCCCCGGGCGACGACGTCGCCGCCGCGCGGGCCCTCGCGCGTGTGCTCGACGAGCGGGGGCTCGCGGCGGAGCTCGGCGCGCGTTCACGAGCGCGCGCCGTCGCGTCGTTCTCCGAGGCGCGCGCGTGCGGGCGTGTGCTCGACGCGTGGACCGCCGCCGCGGCGCGCCCGCTCCGCACCTCGGCCTCGCCCGATGGCGCGCGGCTCGCGCGGGCCGCCCGGGAGCGCGCGGCGTCGATGCGACGCGAGCGCGAGGCGCGGGCCGCGAGCTTCCGCGGCGCGATCGAGCGCGAGCGCGGGGTCCGCCTCCGCGCTACGGGCGAGGGCGATCGCTTGCTGCCCGAGGTCCTGGCGGACTGCGCGTCGCTCGGCCACCGCCCGACCGTCGAGGTGAAGCTTCGGCGCTTCGTCGAGGCCGACTTCCAGGCCCACGCGCTGCCCCTGGTCGGCGCCGTCGAGGTCGCGCACGGCGTGCCGTTCCCGAGCGCGAGCGCGCTCCTCGAGACCCTCCGCGGGCTGCCCTCGTCGTCGATCGATCGCGTCCGCGTCGTGCGCCTCTTCCTCACGCCGGACGCCCGCGCCAGCGACGCGATCGCCGTGCGGGCCGTGCCCGAGGCCCACGCGCTGCGTCGCTTCTTCGGCGATCGGGGCGCCACCGTCGTGCCGCCGCCGGAGCTCATGCGCTACCTCTCGGCCGTGCCCGCCGGCGGGCCCGAGACCGGCATGATCGAGCCGACGAACCTGTGCAACCTCGCGTGCCCCACGTGCCCCACGGGCACGGGCAAGATCAAGCCGCTCCCGCAGATGAGCCTCGGCGCGTTCGGCGGCGTGCTCGATCAGCTCACGCCACGCCTTCGCAACCTAGCCCTGTGGAACTATGGAGAACCGCTGCTGAATCGGGACCTCCCGGGCATGATCGCCCACGCGAAGGCGGCGGGGGTGGGCGTCGTCAAGGTCTCGTCGAACGTGCACTTCCTCGACGGCGCGCGCGGCGAGGCGTTGCTTCTCTCGGGCCTCGACGTGCTGATCTTGAGCGTCGACGGCGCGAGCCAGGCGACTTACCAGACCTTCCGGAAAGACGGCGAGTTCGACCGGGTCGCCGGCTCCGTGGCCCGGCTCTGCGCCGAGAAGAAGAGGCTCGGGCTCGCGAAGCCCCGCATCGAGCTTCAGTTCATCGCCATGCGCCACAACGAGCACGAGCTCCCCGAGATGCGACGCCTCGCGCGCGAGTGGGGGGTCGACGCGCTCCGCGTGAAGACCGTGGGCGCGGACGACGAAGGTTCGCGCGGGCTCGTGCCGGCGACACGGCTGCTGTCGCGCTACGGGGCCGACGGCGTCACGCCGAACACGCACCACGCGTTCTGCACGATGGCGTGGGACCACACGGTCGTGAACGTCGACGGCTCGGTCACGCCGTGCTGCTATTTGCGACCGGACATGGGGCCCGAGTTCGTCATGGGGAACGTCTTCGAGACACCTTTTCTCTCCGTCTGGCGCGGTGAGCGCTACCGCCGCTTCCGTGAGGCCATGCTCGCGGGGCGCGCAGGCATGCCCGTGTGTGGCACCTGCCGCGGGGGCACCCACGATCTGCTCGTGGCCGTCGAGGCGGTGGCCCCGTCATGACGACCACGGCCGCCGCCGAGCCCCGCCCGTCCGTGCTGTTCGCCGCGGGTACACCCGAAGGCCCGGGCGCCGCGCTCGCGGCCGTACGCGAGACGCTGGACGCGATCCCGAACGCCCCCAGCCCGCCGCGCGCCCTGCGCTGGCACGTGGACCCGGGTAACCTCGGGCTCCTCTCGCGGACGCTGCGGGAGCTCGCCGACCTGCCCGCGGGCCTCGCGCCGTCGATCACGGCGGTGCTCGCGGCCGAGGACCTAGCCGACGATCGCACCGTGGTCGCGCGCGAGGGCGAGCTCGCGCCCACCCTCCGCCGCCTCCACGAGGAGGCGCTGAGCCGCCACGGCGGACCTTCGCTCCGGCTCGAGCTGGCCAGCGGGCGCCCTTATTTTCTCCCTCCGCCGGCGCTCGACATCTCGACCAACGACCTGTGCGGGCTCGCCTGCAACATGTGTGGCAACCGCGCCACCACGCGCGATCCGCACACCATCACGGTCCCGCAGGTGCGCTCGCTCATGGAGCAGGCCGCGGCGTGGGGCGTTCGCCGCGTCGCCCTCACCGGCGCGGGGGAGCCGTTCCGCGACCCGGCGATGCTCGACCACATTCGCCACGCGAACGCGCTCGGCCACCTCGTCACGATCACCACGAATGGCTTCCCCGTCTCGGAGAAGATCGCCACCGAGCTCGCCGAGAGAGTGTTGTCCGTCTCGGTCTCCATCCACGGCGCGACCGACGCGACGCACGACGCCATCACGGGCGTGGCCAAGGCCGGCGAGAACGCCTGGAGAGCCGTGCGTCGAATGGCGCGCGCCCGCGCGGCCCGCGGTGGATCGAAGCTGCGCGTGAACGTCTCCACGGTGATCCAGCGCGCCAACGTGCACGAGATCGCCGCGCTCGTCCGCCGCGCGCGCGAGGAGGGGTGCGACGGCGTGAACATTCAGCCGGTGAACCTCCAGCACGGCTCGTTTCACGAGGGGAGGATCGTGCGTCGCGACGATCGGCTGCGGGGGGCGCACCTGTGGCCGGACGACCGCGCGGGCGACCTCGCGAGCCTCTTCGACGAGCTCGCCGAGCTGCGCGCCGAGTACGGCGCCTTCGTCCACGCGACGCCCGAGCGGCTCGAGCTGCTCCGTCGCTATTTCGTGGACTCCTCCCGCGAGGCCCTCCAGGTGGCCTGCCGCGTCGGCGAGGCGTTCCTCGCGGTCGACCACCGCGGAGAGATCAAGCCCTGTTATCGGCTCCCGTGGTCGCACGGAGACGCGCGGCTCACGAGCGTGCAGGCCGTGTGGAATAGCCAGGCGTACGCGCGCACCCGCGCACTCATCGACGCGTGCCCGCTCACTTGCATGAACAACTGCTTCTTCCGCGAGAAGAGGCACGGGTGAGCGCCGCCGACGTGCGCGTGGAGGTGAACGTCCGCGACCCTGGGCTCGCGCGCCGGCTCGTGCGTGTCATCGCCGCGGCCCGTCGCGCGGCGCAGGCCGCCGCTCGCGCCGCGGTGGTAGGCACGCGCGGGCTCCCCGTCGTGCGGCTCCGGACCCGCCCCCGGCTCGAGGCGCTGGGGCGCGACGCCGTCGCTGGCGCGATCGTCGTGGCGCGCGTCACCGAGCGCGGCGCGAGGCACCTGCCTGCGCTCGTCGCTGCGCTCCGCGATCTCGGGGTGGCCGGGGTGCAGCTCGTGTGGGACGGTGAAGACCCCCCGCGCGAGCGCGTCGAGGGGCACGTGTTCGCGGTCCTCGAGGCCGCCCGCGCGACGCCGAAGGGGCCGCCCGTCGTCGTCGCGCGCGCCAGAGAGCCGGTCTTCGCGCTGCGCGCGTCGATCGCGAAGCGGAGGGAGCGAACGTCATGAACCTCGAAGTGAGCGACGAAGGCGCGAACGTAGGTCGATGGCGGCCCCGAGCCGGCGGCGAGGTGTCGCCATGAACACGCAAGCGAGCCGCCGGCGAGCGACGTGTCCATGCCGCCCGACCGAAGGGAGGAAGGCATGAACTGCGAGCGCGCGGCCGCCCTGTTGCGGGGCCTGGAGAAGAACGAGCTCTCCGTCACGTCGGAGGAGATTGAAGACCTCCTGAAGCGCGGCCTCGCGCTCGAGGCCGATCCGGACGACGTCGCCACGTTCCAGTGGCTCGCGCCCGTCGTCGCGCAGTACGCGCGCCGCAGCGTCGACGACGCCCACGCGACCCAGGGCCTCGCGCAGGTGCTGCGCGAGACCGAGGAAGAGCTCCAGAAGGACTGGTACCGCGTCAAGACCCCCAAGGCCGTGCTCGCGGAGCGCGAGGAGAGCCGCGTCCTCATGCGCCGCGCCCTCGCACACCTCGCCGACCCTCGCTGTGTGGCCGCCATGCGCGAGCTCATGGCGAAGGCGCGCGAGGTCGCGCCAGGCGCAGGCTGGGTCGGGTGTCCGGCGCTCGGGTCGGAGGTGTATGCTCTGACCCACAAAGGCTGGCGCGTGCGCCGCCAGCTGAAAATTCGGCTGGAACGGTTCGCGGCCGCGGAGATCGACGAGTTTCTGCGAGCCTTCGACAAGGTCGAGGGGAAGATGTCGGCCTTCGCGGGCGACATCAACGCGCTGTCGAACAACGTGGGGTTCGTGCGCAAGAACCGCGAGCAGGTGGTCATCGGCCTCATGAAGACCGGGGCCCCGATCCCGCAGGCGCTGGCGGCCTACCGAGCGGGCCTCGGCGCCGCGAATCAAGCGCCCGACGCAGCCGTGACGTGCGCGCGCAACGCGAGCGTCGCCGGCAGCCCCGAGCAGGCCGCGCGCCTGCTCGAGGACGCGCGCCGCGCGCTCCTGAACGCCGGGTTCCGGAACACCCCGGTCGTGCTCGGGGCCGCGAAGTGCCTGCTCGCGTGGAACCCGCCCGCCGCGGGCGTGCCCCGCTTCGGCGAGCTGTGCTCGCGCCTCGCCCACATGCTCGGCGGCGACGATCTCGTCTACAAGATGGCCGCGCGCCTCATGTCGGCGCAAGGCAGCCCCTCCGAGCTGGTGCGCCGCGCCGTGAACGCCGCGGCGCTCCTCCGCCAGCAGCCGAGCCGCGCCAACCCGCAGCACCGCGAGGTGCGAATGGCCTCCGCCGCGCTCGCGTCGATGGTGCGCGCCGACGACGGGCTCCCCGGGCTCGTCGCACGGTTTCGGGAGGTCGAGTACGAGCTCGTGCGCGCCGGCGTCAGCGGTCCCGCGCAGGCCGAGGCGCACGCGCTCGAGTGCGTGGCGTGCCCCGGCACGCCCTTCGAGGTGGTCGACACCGTCTCCGCGCTCGTCGCCCGGCTCGGCGAAGGGCGCCGCGCGGAGCCAGGCGACGTGGCCGTCGCCGTGGCCTTCGCGAAGCGCTTCGCCCTCTGAGCCGCGCTTCGGACCCGCTCAGCGCTTGGTGATGTTGCCCTTCGCGTCGACCACCCAGAGCCCCTCTTTGTCGATCGCGTCGTCCTCGAAGGAGTCGTTCTTGTTCGTGTTGGTCTTGTGGACATCGAACTGCCCCGCGGGGAGCTCGCGCTTGCGCTTGTACTGCTCCTCCCAGGACCGCGGCTTCGCGCCGTCGGTGTCGACCAGCACGACCTTGCCCCCGTTCATTACGTGGATCATGGGCACGGTCACCCCGTCGACGACGACCCGCTCGTACTTCCCGTCGGGCGGCGGGGACCCCGGCGGGACCGCGACGGGCGCCGGCGCCTGCGGCGCGACGGCGGACGCCGCGCCCTGCGTGGTGGCCGTCAAGGTGGGCGAAGCCGTCGCGATGGGCTCGGCGACCTTCTCTTTGTCTTTCTTGCCACACCCGGCGAGCACGACAAGGCAGAGTGGAGCGGCGAGGAGGACGAGGCGTGTGCGCATGCGCGCATTGTGCCCTCGGTTCTCGCCGTCTGCCCCGAAAAACGCGCCCCGCGCGCTCGGCGCTCACATGCCGGGAATGGGCATGATCTCCACGACGTCGATGAACCCCTCGGGCGTCATGAAGTGCGGGTGCCCCTGCAGGGTCGCCGCCAGCGCCTCCTTCGACTCGGCCTGGAGCACGGAGTAGCCGCCGAGGTCGTTCGAGGAGGCGCTCGACCCCGTGGCGGTCACGCGCAGGCTCTTTCCGAGAGGCGCGCCCATGTCGACGATCGAGCCCGCGGCCTTCGCGCCCCAGGCCATCCACGCGTCCATGCCCGCCTTCTGCTGCTCGGGCGTCGCGCTCATCATCTGTTGAAAGGAGGAGCTCGGGGCCTTGTAGAGTACGAGGAACTTCTTCATGGGTTTCCTTTCGGGTGGGCCTCGTCCCCTCGACGCGGCCGAGCGCCCACGGTGCCCCGCGCCACACGCGGGGTCAACGGCGGCCGCGACGGCAGGCTCTTGGTGTGTCCCGCGGCGCTCGGTCCGCACCGCCCCCCGCCGCGCGCGGGCTCAGAAGCAGCGGTTGATGCCGTTCAGCGCGGCGACCCGGTAGGCCTCGGCCATCGTGGGGTAATTGAAGGTGTTCGTGATGAAGTAGTCGAGCGTGTTGTGCGGGTCGGGCTGCGACATCACCGCCTGCCCGATGTGCACGATCTCGGCGGCCTGATAGCCAAAGCAGTGAATGCCAAGCACCTTACGGCTCTCGCGGTGGAAGAGGATCTTCAGCATGCCCACGGGCTGGCCCACGATCTGCGCTCGCGCGAGGCTGCGGAAGAGCGCGTGCCCCACCTCGTAAGGCACCTTCTCCAGCGTGAGCTCTCGCTCGTTGCGGCCGAGAGAGCTTATCTCCGGGGTCGTGTAGATGCCTGTGGGGATCTCACGGGTGAACGGCTCCGCTCCACCGTCGGCGAAGTGCGTGGCGGCGGCGCGCCCCTGATCGTAGGCGGCGCTCGCGAGGGCGGGCGGGCCTATCACGTCGCCCACCGCGTACACGTGGGGCAGCGCCGTGCGGAAGTGCCCGTCGACGCTCAGCTGACCGCGCGAGTCGGGCGTCAGACCGATCGCCTCGAGGCCGATGCCCTGCGTGTTCCCCGTGCGGCCGTTCGCCCAGAGGAGAATATCGCCCTTGAGGCTCTTGCCGCTCTTTAGGTGAATGACGACGTAGTCGTCGTGAGTCTCGACGCTCTCGTACTCCTCCATGTGGCGGATCACGGTGCCCTGGTCGCGCAGGTGATAGGCGAGCGCGTCGACGATCTCGTCGTCGAGGAACGAGAGGAGCTTGTCACGCGTGTTGATGAGCGTGACCTTCATCCCTAGCGTGCGGAACATCGAGGCGTACTCGCAGCCGACGACGCCAGCGCCATAAATGATGAGCGACTGCGGGTTCGAGTCGAGGCGCAGAATGGTGTCGCTGTCGCGCACCCTGGGGTGGTCGAAGTCGATGTCGGGCGGGTGGTACGGCCGCGCGCCGGGCGCCAGGATGACGCCCTTGCCCACGAGCCGGCTCTTTCCGCCGTGCGGCGCCTCCACCTCGACGGTGTGCGGATCGAGGAACCGCGCGGTGCCGCGGATGACGCTCACGCGGTTGCGCTCGTAGAAGCCATGGCGGAGCTGCACCTGCGAGCGCACGACGGCGTCGGCCGAGCGCAGCATCGCGGGCAGGTCGACCTGCACGTGGGCCGTCAGCGAGGCGAGCAGCGGGTTCGCGCGGTACTCCGCTACCGTGCGGATCGCGTGACGGAGCGCCTTGGAGGGAATGGTGCCCCAGTGGGTGCAGCCGCCGCCCACGTCGTGGTGTCGCTCCACGACCGCCACGCTGAGGCCCGCCTTCGCGGCCTTCATCGCCGCGCCCTCACCGCCCGGGCCGGAGCCGAGGACGATGAGGTCGACGTGAGTGGGGCCGAGCGGCGTCACCGGGGAGAGCGGAACCATCGCGCGCAGATAGCACGAACGCGACGGGCGGCGGACGGTCGCGGTCGCGCGCCGCGCGGACAAGGCGGGCGCGAGCGGGTAGAGTGCCCTTGTGCGCGCGCTGTGGGTCAACGCGGAGGCGAAATGAACGCCGTTCCCCTCTCGCCAGGAGCCATCCTGGACGGGAAATACCGGATCGAGCGGGTCCTCGGCCAGGGCGGGATGGGCCTCGTGTTCGCCGCCGTGCACCTCGAGCTCGACGAGCGCGTGGCGATCAAGCTCTTGCTTGGCGCACCCTCCGAGGCGGGCGCGCAGCGCTTCCTCACCGAGGCGCGCGCCGCCGCCAAGGTGCGGAGCGAGCACGTGTGCCGCGCGTTCGACTTCGGCCGCACGCCGTCCGGCGAGCCGTACATCGTCATGGAGTACCTGGACGGCCACGACCTGGGCGACGAGCTCGCTGCGCGCGGCCCGCTGTCGGCGGAGGAGGTCGTCGAGTGGGGGCGCCAGGCGTGCGAGGGGCTCGCCGTCGCACACGCCCTCGGCATCGTGCACCGGGACATCAAGCCGGCGAACCTGTTCCTCGCGAGCCCCGCGCACGGGGGCGCGGGCGTACGTACGCTGAAGGTGCTCGATTTCGGCGTGTCGAAGGCCCCGGGCTCGAGCGTGACCCGCAGCGCGGCGGCGATGGGGTCGCCGCTCTACATGGCGCCCGAGCAAATGGCCTCCTCGCGCGACGTCGACGCGCGCGCCGACGTGTGGAGCCTCGGCGCCACCCTCTACGAGGTCGCGAGCGGGAGCCCTCCGTTCGACACCGACAACGTGCTCGAGCTCGCGACGATGATCCGTGACGTAGAGGCGCCCGATCTCTCGGCGGCGCGCCCCGACCTCCCCGCGAGCCTCTGCGCCGTGGTCGCGCGGTGTCTGCGCAAGGAGCCCGCGCTCCGGTTCCGCGACGCGGCCGAGCTCCGGGCGGCGCTCGGAGAGGTGTTCGGCCCACCGACCGCCGCGTCGTCGGCCGCGTCGCCTCCGCCCCCCGTCACGCATCGCGCCGCCGCGCCGGCCACGGCGGCCGTCGCCGCGCTCGAAGCCACGCAGCGGGCCGTGGGCGCGACCGCCCCCGGGAGCACGTCTTCGCCGAGCCGCCTCCGCTGGCCGCTCGCCGTGGGGTTGCTCTCGCTCACCGCGCTCGCGGCGACGGCGCTCGCGGTGCGCGGCCGTCAAGGCGACGCGACGGACACCCGGCCGCCGCTTACCGCGCCGGCCGCGGCGTCCAGCGCCACCGCGTCGTCGAGCGTCGCTTCCCCAGCGATGTCCGCCACCGCCGCGATTTCGGCGGCCGCCCCGAGCGCTCCCGGACCGCTCGCCACGTCTTCCGCAAAGTCGGTGCCCCCCCCTAGGCCGCCCGTGTTCGCCACGGCGGCCCCTCCGACACCTGCGCACACCAGTCATGGCAGCCACGGCGGCCACGGCGCTCCCCCGACCCCTCCGACTACGCCCCCTCGCCTATGAGATATCTCGCTCCGCTCGCGCGGCTCTGCGCTCGATCATGCCTCCTCGCCGCGCTCGTCCTCCCTACGCTCTCGGCGCCCGCGTGGGCCGACCAGCCCACGCCGCCCGGGACGGACAACGCGACCGAGGCCGCGCGTTTCAAGCGCCGTGGCGACGAGATGTTCGACGCGTCCCGGCACGAAGATGCCATTGCATTCTACACGCAGTCGTACGCGCTCGCGCCGAACCCGGCGCTGCTCTACAACCGCGGTCGGTCGTACGAGGCGCTCGGCCGCTACCCCGAGGCACTGGTCGATCTCGAGCAGTTCTCGCGTACGGCCGCGCCGGAGCTCCGCGCGAAGGTCGCCGGCATCGACAAGCTCGTGGCCGACGTGCGAGGGCGCGTTGCGGAGCTCGTGATCGTGTGCAACGTGCCCGGCGCGCGCCTCGTGGTTCGCGACCGCGTTCTCGGCGTCGTCACCGGCGCGCCGCTCCACGTCAACGCGGGCACGGCGCAAATCGAGGTCACTCTCGACGGGCACTTCCCGTTCACGACCGTGGTCGACCTCGCCGGGGGTGGCGTCACGAAGGTCCGCGCGAACCTTTACCCAACGCGCGCGGAAGAGGGCCTGCTCGTGATCCGCGGGCCGCAGCGGGCTCGGGTGTACCTCGACGGGAGAGACCTCGGGCAGCCGCCCGTGGAGCGGTCGGCCGCGGTCGGCGAGCACCAAGTGGTCATGAAGCAGGAGGGGTTCGAGGACACCCACAAAGTCGTGATGGTCGCGGCGAAGAAGCGGTCGGAGGTGGAGCTCTCCATGTCGGCCACGTCGCCGTTCTACGCGCGCGCGTGGTTCTGGGGGGTCGTCGGCGTCGCGGCGGCCGGCGCGGTCACGGCGATCGTGCTGGTCAATACGACGCGCCCCGCGGACACGGGCACGCTCGGCCAAGTGAGCGGTCCGCTGCTGACCTTCTGAGGCACGAATGACGACCAACCAAAGCACCCGCCGGGAGAGAAGCATGAAGCGAGCGATGGCGATCCTGGCCCTGCTCTCCGCGGGGGCCTCTGCGCTCGCGTGGGCCAGCGCGTGCCGCGAGCCCACGCAGCTCACCCTCGAGCTGACGACCGACGTGAAATGCTCGGACCACCTCACCACCGCCGTGGTCGTAGGCACTCTGGCGCAGACGGCGCAGTCGCTGGCCGAGCGGCCACCCGCGATCCAGACCAGCGCGTGCACCGAGCGCGGCGCGGGCGACGCTTACATCGGCTCTCTGGTCGTCGTGCCGAGCGGCGACGACACGGCCGAAGTGGCCGTGAAGGTCGTGGCGGGTATTGGCATATCGCCCGACCAGTGCACCGATCCGAAGGACAAGCGGTGCATCGTCGCGCGGCGCGTGCGCAAGTACGTGGCGAACACGAAGCTCGTGCTCCCCATCACGCTGAACGACGCCTGCCGCGGCGTGCCGTGCGGTGTCGACGAGACGTGCTCTCGTGGGCAGTGTGTGTCGGTGCGCTGCGAGGACACGAACACCTGCGATCCCCCGCCGCGAGACGGGGGCGCCGACGCGGGCGACGGCGGCGAGCCACCCGACGCGGACGCCGCCGTGCGTGACGGCCGCGCGCCGGACGGCGCCGTGCAGGTGCCGTTCACGATGGCGCTCGGCGATGGCTTCGCCTGCGCGCTGCGGAGCGGCGTCGCGTACTGCTGGGGCAAGAACGAAAAGGGGCAGACCGGGCAGACGCCTTCCCAGAGCGCCGTGACGACCCCTACGCGCGTGACCGGTGTGCCGCCGCTCCCCCCGTTCACCACGCTGCACGCCGCGGGCGATCGTGTGCTCGCGCTCACGGGGCCCGGGGAGGTTTGGGGCTGGGGCAGGAACGCGGGGAACAACCTCGGCCCCGGGGGTGACGGTGTCGTGGCGCCGCAGCGGCTGTGGACGGGGGTGGCGGCCGTCTCGGCCGGCCGGTTCGCGACGTGCCTGCTGAAGAATGAGACCGTGCAGTGTTTTGGCGACAGACTCACCATCGGCCCCACGGGGGTCGACGGCGGCACGATCAGCGAGCTGTGCACGGGCGCCACGTTCGCGCTCGCGCTCTCCGGCGGGCGGGTCTTCGGCGTGCGAAACGACATGGGGCGCCGACCCCAGGCGATGCGGGCCTGGGTCTCGTCGGCCTCGCGAGCTTCGGGCTCGACGCGAGTCATGTGTACTGCGGCGACTTGTACGCCTTCGCGACGCAGGCGAACGGTGACGTGCTCGGCTGGGGGGAGAACTCGTACTACACTCTCACGCAGGACCGAGACGCCAGCGGCGTCGTACCTGTCGCCCCGTCTCCGCCGCTCAAGGGCTATCAGGCCCTCGCCGCTGGCATCGATCACGCGTGCGGTATTCCCGAGAGTCTCCCCCAGATTCGGGACCAGGTGCGCTGCTGGGGCAGCGGCACGTCCGGCGCCGTGACGGGCGTCGAGGGGCTCAACACGCCAGATCCCACCGAGGTCGCCATCCGGTCGCAGAGCAAGCCCGTCGCGGTCTACGCGGGAGGGACGCAGAGCTGCGCGCAGTTCGAGGACGGCACGACCTGGTGCTGGGGAACGATCGGCGACGTCGCGCGGCCGCCGACCGAGGTGGTCCTGCCGCCGTAGGCGCCGGTCGCCCCCCGAGCGACCTGTCGCTCTAGTGGTGCCTGCGCGCCGCCTCTTCCTCGTCTGCGCCGCAGAAGAGGATCGCGCAGCGGCGGCTGTTCGCCTCACGCATGCGGTTGCACAGCTCCACGAGATCGTCGTCCGCGTCGACGACGCTCCCCGCGGACGGTCGCCCCGTTCGCGCGTCGTACGTGCAGTCGTCCAGCGCGACCCACCGGCCGCGGTAGTCGTCGCTCTGACGGATCTCCGGCCACGACATGCGAGAAGCCATTCGAACCTCGGGGGAACGCGCGAGAGGCGAGGAGGACCCGTCCGCGACGGGGAGCAAGGGACGGAATACTGCGACCGCCCCGCGTGGGTCAAGGGGGGGCGCTGGCAGCTTACGAAAGGGAAGCTGGGCTTCACGACGGCCGCCGGGCGTGGGACAGTGCGCCGCATGGTCAAGAAGCTCGCTCAAGAGAAGGTCCTCCCCTCGGCCGCCGCGCGGATCGAAGCCCTGTACCCCGACGTCGTCGACGAAGTGGAGCGCGCCACGACGAGCAACACGCTCGTCGTCGTGGGCATGGCGCAGAACCCGTTCGTGAAGCGCGCGCGCAAGGCGCTCGAGCAGGCCGGCCACCCGTTCACCTACCTGGAGTACGGCAGCTACCTGGGCGAGTGGAAGAAGCGGCTCGCGCTCAAGCTGTGGACCGGCTTCCCGACGTTCCCCATGGTGTTCGTGCGCGGCCAGCTCCTCGGTGGCGCCGAGGACACGGAGAAGGCCATCGCCGATGGCACGCTGAAGGCGCTGCTCGACGCGAAGTAGGCCAACCCTCCGCGCCGCGTCCCATCGCGGCGCGCCCCATGGCGGCGCGCCGCTACTTCACCACGGGCTTCAGGATCGTGCGCCCGTCCTTCTCGGCGACCTCGAAGTCGACGTCGCGCCCGCCGTGCTGCCCGCGGAGCTTCTCGCTCGAGCTCCGGAGGCTGCGGGCCACGCTCTCGAAGGTGGTGGTGGCCGTGGACTCGCCTCGGCTCCGCTTCTCTCGGACGTATTGGGAATAGATCTGACGTATCCGGTCTTCGCTCAGGTTGCCGCCTGACGCGGGCTGCGGCGCTCGCGAGGTCTGCGTGACCGACTGCGGCCCGGGCCTTGGCGCTGAGGGGGGAGCCGGGCGCGCGATCGCCGGGGCCGACGGGGCGGCGCGGGGAGTGAAGGGCGTCGCCGGAGCGGCCGGAGCGCCCGGACGCGGCGGGAGCGGCAGCCCACGCGGGGCCGCGTCGGGGATCCCGCGCTCCGCCGGCCCCGGGGGGCCCGCTTTTTGGTGGGCCTGGTGGGCCTGGTGGGCCTGGCTGCTCTGGTTCGCTTGGTTCGCCTGGCCGGGCGACGCCTGCGCCGGCGCGATCGGGCGGAGCGAAGGCCGGAGGAGCGGGCGCGAGGAGAGGGGGCTCGGCACGCCCTGCCGCTGCGTGTCGGGCGGCGGCAGCGTGTCGTGCGGGAGCGCCGACAGCGCGGCCGGCGGTGGTGGCCCTCGCAGTGTTCCGGGGGAGTAACTCCGGAACGACGCGGGGTCGTGCGCCGTGGGGGGCGCCTCCGAGAAGGTCTGCGGGTTGGGGCGGACGGTGTCGAACGCCTCGTCCTCCTCGAAGGTGACGTCGGGCTCGTCTTCGTGGAGGCTCGCGAGGAACGCCTCGTCGTCCTCGAGCTCCACGTCGATGTCGAGATCGAGATCGCCGTCCGCGCGGCGCCCGGCCTTGGCCTCGCGCTCGGCGAACCGAGCCTTGGCGCGCTGCACATGGCGCTTGTACGTGCCCTCTTCAATCTGCCGGCAGATGCGCTGCCAGTACGACTGGTAGGTCGAGTACTTCTGGATGGCGACGTTCAGGCGGAAACGCAGCGCGGTGTTCCGGAAGTTCTCCTTGCGGAGGATCTGGAAGCGGCGCTCGAGGTCCTTGCGCTGCACCTGGGGCTCGAGCTTTTCGTACCCCATGAAGTACTGCTCGTAGAGCGCGCGGAGGCGATCGAGCCGAAGCTCGATCTCCGAGACCATGATCTCGATCTCCTTGACGTTCACCCTGGCTCGCTCCGCGTGGCCCGCTCAGGGCTACAGCTCTTTGATTCTACCTCGCTTTTCACGCCCGGCAGAAGATCCTGTCGCCGACCTACGGCAGCGGCGTGACGCGAACGTTGTCGAAGCACACCTTCGCGTCCCAGTCGTTGAAGCCGAAATGGTCGTGGCCTCGCCCGGCGAGAGGCTCGGAGTCCCGGTACGCGTGCATTTCCGCGCCGTTGACCGACCAGCGCACGGTCCGTCCGTCGTTGCGCTCGATGAGGAAGTGGTAGCTCTGCCCCTTGGCGACCGGGCGCTTGCGGGCGTCGTCGGACTCCTTGTCGACGTGGAGCTCGTGGCGGTCCTTGCCGTGCTCGTTCACTCGCGCGAGCACGTGGATGCTGTTCTTCCACCCGCCGAGGATCGCGAGGTAGCTCGTCGCATCGGTGTAAGATACACCCGTCGCGCTGGACTGCCCGTCGCCCCAGACCTCGGCCTTGAGGTCGCCCTCGGTGCTCTCCGAGCGCGCGTCGAACTCGATGCGGGCGTTGACCGGGAGGACGCGGTTCAGCCACACGCCGTGGTTGCGCGCGCCCTGGCCGCAGAGCCACCCACCCTCGACGCGCCACGCGGTGGTGCGCGACGGCCGCCAGTTCGGGCCGAGGCCGCTCGGATCGGCGAGGGGCTCAGGGGGCGTGGTCGACGACGCGGCCGTCGGGGGCTCGGCCTCTCGCGACGTCGCGCCCGCGTCGCCCCCACGGGGCTTGGCGTGGCTGGCGTCACGCGCGGGGTCGGCGGCGTGGGCCGCGTCGGCGGCGTGGGCCGCGTCGGCGGGGCGCGTGTCGTGCGCGGCGGTCGCAGGGTGCGCGGGGTGCGCCCGCGGCGCCGCCGCGTCCGGGGTGCGCTCGAAGTCGTCGAAGAAGGGCTCGGTCATGATGCCGATGGACGGGGCGAACACGGCGGCCGCGCTCGCCTTCGGCGAGGGGCCCGAGTCCTCCGGGACGGCGTTTCCGGGTGGCACGCAGGCGGCGCCGAGCGCAACGACGGCGAGCGCGCCGAGCGGGGCAACGAGAGATCGGCGGGTGAGCGAGGGGACCCAGGCGACCCTGCGTCGAGGGGTGCGGGTCGAGGGGACCCTGGACCGAGGAGCGAGCGAGGGCTGGGGCGAGGCGCGCATCGTGGCCTCCTTTACCACGGGCGGCGCCACGTCGAGGCCGCCGCGCGGCGGGATTTTCGAGCTTTCTCCGCTTCGAGGGCGATTTTTGGTAAATGACGCCCCGCCATGCATCCCATCCTCTTTCGTATCCCGCTGCCGCACACGCCCATCAAGCTGTGGTGGGGGCTCGCGCTCATCGCGCTGATCTCGGTGGTGTACGCGCTGTACGCGCGCCACAAAGGGGACCGAAGCTCGTTCGGGATCGGCCTCATCGTGGCGCTCGCGTGCGGCGTCGGCGGCTTCGCCGCGCGGGAGGTGAAGCTCGAGTCGGCGAACCTCCCCATCTACTCGTACGGCGTGATGCTCGGCCTCTCGCTCGTCGTGGGCTGGTACCTCACGCTGAACCTCGCCGAGCGCGACGGCCTGCCGAAGGAGACCATGGCGAACTGCTACGTGATCGTGGCGATCGCCGCGGTCGTCGCGTCGCGCCTGCTGTACATCGCGACCAACCCCGACGAGTTCAAGCAGCTCTCCGACGTGTACGATCTGCGTCGCGGCGGCCTGGTCGCCTACGGCGGCTTCGTCGGCGGGTTCCTCGCGAGCTGGGCCTACCTGTCGTCCCAGAAGATCCGCCTCTTGCCTTGGGCCGACGTCGCGGTGCCGAGCCTCGCCTCGGGGCTGCTCATTACGCGCATCGGCTGCTACCTCTTTGGGTGTGATTTCGGTAAGCGCCTCTCCGACACATCGCCTGCCTGGCTGAAGAAGCTCGGCACCTTCCCCCACTGGCCCGAGCACACGCTCGCGGCGGGTGATGGCTCGCCCGCCTACGTTCGGCACCTCGACTTGTTCCGCGGGACGCCGCTCGGGTCCGAGGTGTTGAAGGCGAACGCGTCGCTCCCGGTGCACCCCACCCAGATTTACGAGTCGCTCGTGGGCCTCTTGCTGCTGGGGCTGCTCCTCTGGCAGCGGAAGAACCAGAAGTTTCGCGGCCAGATCTTCTTCCTCTTCACCTTCGCGTACGGCGCGGCTCGCTTCGTCCTCGAGGTGCTCCGCGACGACACCGAGCGCGGCTCGTTCGGGCCCGCCATTCGCGAGCACCTCCTCATCAGCGGCGCGCTCCTGCTCTTCGCGCTCGCGTTCACCTTCGGGATCGCGCTCGGCATCAAGGACGCGACCCTCCGCACCGTGAGCCGCGTCGCCTCGTTCGTCCCCGCGATCGCGGCCTTCAAGCTGCTGGCGCCCGCGTCGTTCGGGAAGTCGGAGCTCATCCAGCTGTCGACGAGCCAGGGCATCGGCCTCGCGTCGGCCCTGGCGTGCGCGGTGGCGTACGCGATGATGTGGGAGGAGGCCCGCAAGAACCCCCTGGTCGCGATGAGCCCGGCCACGCTCGGCGAGGGCGCGCACTCCGACGGCAAAGAGGGCGACGCGAAGGAGGAGGCCAAGGACGCGAAGGACGCGAAGGGCGGAGCCGCCGCCGCCGGCGAGATCTCCGAGGACGAGGCCGCGAAGCCCAAGAAGAAGAAGGGCCTCAAGAAGAAGCCGAAGCCCGCCGCGAGCGACGCGAAGGTCGACGACGCGCAGACCGAGGTCGACACGAAGGCAGACGCCGACGCGGAAATTACAAAAGAAAAGGCCGCAGAAGCCGAAAAGGAATCCGCGGTCCCTGACGCAGATACGACGAAAGTCGACGCGGAAGTAGGCGCAAAGGAAACCGCGAAAGAGAACGCGAAAGAAGCGGCGAAAGAGGCCGCGAAAGACGAGCCCGACGACGGCGCTCCGTCCGCCTGACGCGGCGGCGATGTCCGGGTTCGCGTCCGGGCGCCTCGGGAGGGGCAGCCGTAGCCTGTCCCGGGCATGACCAAGCTCGCCCACGTCTTCCTCGCGCTCCTCTTCGTGCTCTTTCTCCTCGCGCTCCGCGGCTGCGGCGGGGTCCGCGCGGGCACGTACAACATCCGGCGCTTCGGGGCCGAGGCCACCGATCTCGACCGGCTCGTGGCCATCGTCGAGGAGTCGGAGGCCGACGTGCTCGCGCTCCAGGAGATCTCGTCCATGAATTTTCGCGTATGGTTGCGCCCGTGTGGCGCACGTCTTTCCTCGCCGTGTCCGTCGCGCTCCGCGGAGGGGAGGGCGCGGCCGCGCCAGACCTCCAGACGCTCGAGGCCGCGCTGGCAGGTGGGTCAGGTGGGTCGGGAGGGCTCTCGCCGGAGGCCTCCGCGCTCGCGGTGAGCCTTCGCGCCGAGCAGAAGCGGGCTCGCGCCGCGGCCCTCGCTCCCGCGCTCGCCGCCGTGCTCCGCGCGGTCGACGCGACGAGGCTTCGGTGCAACTGACCCGCGCGCGCGTGCTCCGCGTCGCCGACGTCGGGCCTGTCGCGCCCGGCGTGCCCACGGCGCCCCGACGCGGCGCCGTGGTGGAGGCCCGCGTGGCGGCCGCGCACGTCGAGGCGGAGCGCGTGCTCGCCGCGGCGCGCGACGCGGCGAGCGCCCTCGAGCGTGCGGCCCTCGCGCGGGCTGACGCGGCGGTCGCCGCTGCCGCTGCCGCCGCGCGCGACGTCGAGGTCGCCCGGCTCGCGGCGATCGCGCTCCACCTCGAGGCACGTCAGGCGGGCCTCGGCGCTCGCGAGATCGAGCGGTCCGTCGAGCTCGCCAAGCTCCTCGCGGAGCGCCTGGTCGGCGCGCAGCTCTCCCTCGAGCCCCGGCGCATCGCGGACATCCTCGCGGAGCTGCTCGCCGCCGCGCGCGGCGCGTCGTCGGCGCGGGTCCTCGGCTGCCCCGACGATCTCGAGGCGTTGCGGCAGGCACTGGGCGCGCTCGGGCTCCCGCCGGACGCGGTCGCCCTCGTCGAGGACGAAACCCTCACCCGGGGCTCCCTCGTGCTCGAGAGCGACCTCGGGACCGTGGACGGGCGCCTCGAGGCGCGGCTCGACCGCCTCGCGGAGGCGCTCATGTCCGAGGTGCGGGCGCAAGCGCAAGCGCGCGTGGGCGAGCCGCGCTGATGCCGTCGGCGCGCCCCGCCACCTCCAGCGCCCCCTCGCTGCCGCCGCTCCCTCCGCCGGCGTGGCGCCTGAACCTCCTGCTGTTCCTCGTGACCGTGGCCAGCGTGTTCGGGACGTCGCTCGCCTTCGAGCGCACGGCGGCCGAAGCGGCGGCAAAGGCCGACGGCGCGCTCCCGAAGGTCCTCGCGTTCGTGAGCGAGCGCGTGGCCCTCGCGCACGCGACCGCCTTCACCCTCACCCTCCTTGGCATCCTCACGGCCCACGAGCTCGGGCACTTCATCGCGTCGCGCATCCACCGCGTCGACGCCACGCTGCCGTTCTTCATCCCCATGCCGCTGCTGTCGCCGTTCGGCACCATGGGCGCCGTGATCCGCATGCGTGGGACTATCGCCACGCGCCGCGCGCTGCTCGACATCGGCGCCTCCGGGCCGCTCGCGGGCCTCGCGTTCGCGCTGCCCCTCTACGCCTACGGGGCGGCGCACTCTCACGTCGTTCCGATCGCGCAGACCGCCGACAGCGTCGAGCTCGGTGAGAGTTTGATCGTAAAGCTGCTTGACCACGTGGCCCACCCGGGGATCCCCTCGGGCTCCGAGCTCTTCCTGTCGCCCGTCGCCTTCGGCGCGTGGGCCGGCATGTTCGTGACGATGATAAACCTCCTGCCCGTGGGTCAGCTCGACGGCGGCCACGTGGCGTACGCGCTGTTCGGCGCGCGCCAAGATCGCTTCGCGCGGTTCGTGCACCGCGCGCTCCCGGCGCTCTTCTTCGCGCGGCTCGGGCAGCTCGTCGGACTCGACGTCGCCGGCGGTCGGGGTCTCACGCGCTTCGGCGCACACCTCGGGAGCGCGCTCTTCTGGCTCGTGTGGTTCGAGATGCTCGCCATCCTGGGCAAGGTCTCGCCGTCGGAGACCGCGCTCGCCGCGCTCGAAGGGGGCCCGCGCGGGCCGAGCCTCAGCGTGCGTGCGCGCGTGCTGTCGACCCTGGGGCTCGTCATGTCGGCCGGGTACCTTCGCGCGCCCGACGAGCTCCCGGCGCTCGTGCGTCGCGTCGGCGTGTGGCCGGCCTACGTCGCGTGGTTCGCGGCCCTCTTCGGGCTGCTCTTCCTCGAGGCGCGCCGCGGGGTGTTCCGCGAGCCCGAGCTCCTCGCGCACCCGCCGACCAGCGCCGCGCCGCTCGACACGCCGAGGGCGGTGGTGGCGGTGATCACGTTGCTGTTCTTCGTGGGCCTCTTCATGCCCACGCCGATCGCCATGTAGCCGATGGTGCGCAGCGGACGGGGGGCGCGCCTCAGCGCCGGGGCCGCGCGTGCGCCGCGCCCTCGAAGAACATGGTCGAGAGCAGCGCGACGTAGCGCTCCACGGCGGCCGAGGTCGCGGGCAGGCGACCGCTGACGAGCAGCGTGGAGATCCCGTGGACGAAGGCCCACGCGGCGAGGGCCAGCTCACGCGCGGAGAGGTCTTGTCGCACCGCCCCCGCGCGCCGCGCCTCCTCCAGGGTGGCCTCGAGCAGCCGGTAGCTCTCGCTGCTCGCCTGCGAACGAGCGGAGGCCTGGGGCGGCTCGCCCTCTTCGAGGGGCGCGGCGAGCACGAGGCGGAACAGCGTGGGCTGCTCGAGCGCGAAGCGCACGTACGACTCGCCGAGCGCTTGGACGCGGTCTCGCGGGTTCGGGCCTGCGGCGTCGAGCGCCGCGTGCTCCGCCTCGGCGAGCTTCGCGAGGCCCTCGTCGCGGAGCGCGGCGAGCACGTCGGCCTTGCTCGCGAAGTGGCGGTAGGGCGCGTTGTGGGTGACCCCGGCGACGCGCGCGAGCTCGCGCAGGGTGAAGTCGTGGTGGCCGCGCTCCGCGAGCAGGGCCAGCGCGGCGTCGAGCACCGCGCGCCGCAGGTTGCCGTGGTGATACGCGCGTGGCTCTTCGGTTGCGCGAGCGCCCATGGGCGAACCGTACGACGTCCGCGCCGCTCCGCACGTTAAATGTGGACACTGGCCACATTTGTCTTGCCCCACCTCGCGGCCTGGGTCACAACCTCACCCGAGCGGAGGCCCTTCCATGTCCCAGGTCGACTCGTCCGAACTCTTGAAGAAGAAGACCCCGGGCTCGGCGAACCGCCGGCGGGCGCACGGCGCGGTGGCCGACCGAGTCGACGTGGCCATCATCGGCAGCGGGCTCGGGGGCCTCGTCGCCGCGGGCTACCTGGCCCAGCAGGGGCTCTCGGTGTCGGTCTTCGAGTCGCACTACACGGCGGGCGGCTGCGCCACGCAGTTCTCGCGCGGGCCGAAGAGCGCCCGGTGGAATTTCGACGTTGGTCTCCACTACGTGGGCGACTGCGAGCACGGCATGATCCCCCGCATCCTCCGCGATCTCGCGTCCGACGTCGGGTGGAACCAGCTCGACCCCGGCGGGTTCGACACGCTGGTGTTCCCCGACCTCCGTTTCCGCATCCCCGCGAACCTCGAGCTCTATCGCGAGCGCCTCGTCGAGGCGTTCCCCCACGAGCGCCGCGGCATCGATCGCTACGTGCGCCTCGTGCGCGGCGTCATGAAGGTGGCTCGCCTGATGGAGAGCTACGAGGGGCGCAGGCCGCCGCTCGTGGAGCTCGCGAAGGTGGCGCTCGACGCGGTGCACCTCGTCCACCGCCAGAACGCGACCATCGGCGAGGTGCTGAAGGGCATGGTGCGCGATCCCAAGCTCATCGCCGTGCTCCTCGGCCAGAGCGGCGACTACGGCCTTCCGCCCTCGCAGGTGAGCGCCCTGCTCCACATGGGCCTCGCCGGGCACTACTTCCGCGGCGCCTACTACCCGAAGGGTGGCGGCCAGATCCTCGCCGACAAGCTCGCCGCGCGCGTCGAGGCGCTCGGGGGCTCCATCCACCTGCGCACGCCGGTCGAGCGCGTGCTGGTCGAGGGCGGCCGCGCCGTGGGCGTGCGGCTCCCCGCGCGGTCGGGCGAGCCCCCTCGCGAGATCCGCGCCGACGTGGTGCTCTCGAACGCCGATCTCAAGCGCACGCTGTGTGAGCTCGTCGGCCCCGAGCACCTGCCGAGCGGCGTCCTCACCAAGGCGCGCGACTACAAGATGGCCGCCGCGCTGTTCATGACGTTCGTCGGCATCGAGGGCGACGGTCGCGACGTGGGCCTCTCGAGTTCCAACGTGTGGCAGTTCGACGGCTACGACGTCGAGGGCTTCTACCGCGACGGCGACAAGGGGCACGGGCCCATCGGCGTGTCCGGTTGCTACATCACGAGCGCCTCCATGAAGGACCCCGAGAACCCACTCCACCACGCGCCGGCCGGGCACACGGGCCTCGAGGTGATGGCCCTCGTGCCGGCGTCGCCGAAGCGCTGGGGCGCGGAGGGCGACGTGTACGCGTGGGACTACAAGCACGGCGACACCTACCTGCAGCGCAAGCGCGAGGTCGAGGACGCGCTGATCGACCGCATGGACAAGGTGTTCCCCGGCTCGAAGGCGCGGGTCGTCTTGCGCGAGAGCGCGACGCCCATGAGCCACGGACGCTTCACGGGCGCCACCGACGGCACGGGCTACGGCCTCGCGTGCACGCCCGACCAGTTCATGAAGAACCGCCCCGGCTACCGCGGCCCGCTGCCGGGCCTCTACCTCACGGGGGCCTCTACCCGCGCGGGCCACGGCATCGTGGGCGCGATGATGGGCGGGCGCGCCGCTGCCACGCGCATCCTGCGCGACGTCGCGGCCGGCAAGATCTCGCTTCGCTCGTCACGCGCCGCGGCCCCGTGAGCGCGTGAGCGCGCGAGCGCGGCTGTCGTCGCGTCGCCGCGTCAGAGCAGGTGGGCCTGCGACGCGAGCACCAGCTGCGCCGCGTAGTAGAGCGGTAGCCCGAGCGCGCGGTTTCGGAGCTCCCGCTTGACGAACTGCTGTCGCGCCACGAATAGATCGGATATATAAAACATCACGGCCCCCACCAGCAGCCAGCCGGCGCCGCCTCGACGCGCCGTGCCCGCGGCGAGGGCCACCATCCCGGTGATGACGACGACGTACGCGGCGACCGGGCCGCGCATGGGGCCCTTCACGGATGGCCACAGCCACCGGAGCACCGGCACAGCGACCGCGCCGACGACGACCAGCGCGACGAGCGTCGCCAAGGGGTCGACGCCGCGCACGAGGAACGCGACGCCGTAGGCGACGTGCCCGAGCAGGAACGCCACGAGCCCGGCGAGGAACGCGCGGCGTCCTTTCGGGATGAGCAGCACGTCGCCTATCGCGGCGAGCACGAGGCCGACCACAAGGACCCTCCCGAAGGGCGTCGAGCGTCCCTCGAGCAGGCCGCCCCACCCGAGGCCGGCGACGATGAACGTGAGCGAGGCCGCGGGCTTGGTGAGCCACTCGCCCCACGCGCTCTCGGCCCTGATCGCCGCCAGGAGCGCGGCGACGAGCGCCGTCAGGACGAGGACCAGCAGCCAGGAGGGAGGCACGCTCCCAGAGGTAGCACTCAGACGCCGCTCCGGCTCGCGTGTTGAGCCCGCGCCGTGAGGCACGCTGGGCGGAAATCCGACGGCAACGCGCCCGTCGAGGTTCTCTCTCCCTCTCTCCCTCTCTCCCTCTCTCCCTCTCTCCCTCTCTCCCTCTCTCCTCTCCCCTCATGCTCCACAACCGGTCTTCGAGACCAAGGGGCCAGCGGACTGCCGAGGTCTGCCCTCCAACGCTTCAAAGATAGCTCCGGACCGAGATACAAGGGGCCCACCCGCGGACGAAAGCCCCACCCACGCGGTGGCCGTCCGCGCGCTCCCCCATTCCCACGGCCCCGCGCGCCCCGCGCGCAACAACCCAACCCAAAACCCAACCCAACCCCCCAACCCCTCTCCAACAGCCACGCGCTGTCGCTGGCGCCGGCCCGCGTTCCGCGTCATGGTGCGGGTCGGAATGTCGTCGCGAATCCGCTCACTCGGCGTCACGGTCGCGGTCGCGCTGGCCTGCGTGGGCGCCCCCGCGTGCTCCGCCGAGGTCCCGGGCGAGGCCGAGGCAGGGGGCGGCGGCGCCGGCGCGGGCGACGCCGACTCGTCGAACGAAGCGCTCTCCACCGCGCCCTCGGCGCCGTCGCCCGTGGCGGCCGATCGCACGCGGTTTCTCACGTGCCCGGTGCTCGACACCGACAAGCCCGCGCGCGCGACCTTTCGCGGCAAGACCTACGCCTACAAGACCGACGAAGAGGCCCGCTTCCGATCGCCCGGGTGGGAGGCGCGCGTCGGGCTCGACGACCACGCGCTCGACGGCCTCGTGCCCGCGTCCGATCGCGCGATGGTCATCGACGTGCGGCGCGTCGGTGGGCGGCCCGCGTACGCGTATTTCGGCGCGCACGGCCTCGCGCACGACCCGTACGAGCCGTGGAGCTCGGCGAAGATCATGGCGGCCTCGGCGGCGATGGCGCGCGTGCGCGCCGAGACCGACGCGCGGGTCGGCGGTCCGGCCAGCGTGTCTGCCGGCGCGGTCGGCGATCTCGTGACCGCGATGGAGACCTACTCGCCGAGCGGCGGTGTGCCCGGGGCCTCGAACGAGATCGCCGGCTATTTCCTCACGATCGCGGGCGCTGAGCGCACGAACGCGCTCTTCGGCGAGGGCTGGCTGAACCTCACCGGAGACGAGAGCGGGTTCCACGTCTCGCGCGACGCGGGGCGCACGCGCAGCGCGTGGGGCGCGGCCCCCTACGCCGCGGGTCGCACGTGGACCATGCCTCGGGGGCCCAGCTACACCGCCACGCCTGACGCGCGCATGGTGGACGACAAGCCGATGTCCGCGCTGGCGCAGGCCGAGTGGCTGAAGCGCCTGAGCCAGCACGCGCTCGCCCCCGAGTCGTCGCTGCCGGGGTTCCAGGCCGAAGACCTCGACGTGCTCTTTTACGGTCGACCCGCCCCGTCGACAGGATCGACTCAGGTGGGCGGCATGCTCGCGGGCATCTCCAACTACGTGGCGAACGCCGTCGCCGGCACCTCTGCGCTCGGCGCGGCCGAGACCGTCGCCCGGATCGACACGGTGAACGGCGGCCGGTCCAACTGGCGCATCTTCGACAAGGTCGGCTGGGGCGACAGCACGTCGCGCTCGCGCAGCGAGGTCGTACTTGTATCTTACACGTGTTTGCCAGGCTACGACGGCGGCCACGAGCTCGTGATCGCCCTTCGCACCAGCGTGCCGCGGTCGTCGGTCGCGGCGGCCGGGCAGGTCGCGCAGGCCACCATGAACAGACTCGTCGCCGAGGCGCTCAAGGTGCGCGCCACCAACTGAACCCGCGGCCGTCCGCGGGCGCGGCCTCGATGGGCCGGACGCGTCGCTTCGCGGCGGCCTGGGCGCTGCTCGTCGTCGGCGCCTGCCAGCGCGACGAGCCCGCGCTCGCGCCGCGCCCTCCGCCGCCCTCACCTCCGCCGCCGGCGGTCGCGAGCGCCCCGGCCCCGAGCGCGAGCGCCTCCACCACGCTGGACGCCTCGGTGCCCGAGGCCGCTGCGCCCGAGCTCACCGGCGATCCGGGGACCCTCTGGGTGCCGGCGCTCTTTCGCGTGGGCACCGTGTCGCGATTTCGCGCGACCGACAGCGTCAACACGCACGATCCCTTGGGGGGGCGAGGGGAGTGGGGCGGCGAGGTCGAGGTCGTCATCTGCGACGTGCGCTGGACCCTGGGCGACGGCGGTCTGCGGGCAGTCGCGAGCGTCGACTTCGAAGACCGGCCGGGGGACGCCAAGCTCGCCGGGCTGCTCACGAACCTTCGGGTAGAAGGTACCGCCTCCGAGCTCGTGATCCTTGGCGAGCCCCCTCTCACGCTCCGGCGCCCACGCGGCGCAGGCCGAGGCCGCGGGGGCGCCGTCGGCTGCCTCGAGGAGCGCGGCATGGGGCCCTACGGGCGGACGAAGATGCGGGTCTGCTTCGACGAGACAGGTCTGACCTCCATTCGCCTCGAGAACCTCGCGGGGCCGCGCGTCGTCGTGGCGACGCGCGTCGGCCCGCCGACCCTCGACCCCAAGCGCTGCGGCGAGGCGCTCGCGCGCTAGCGTACGTCCGCGCTGCGGCGTCGCTCTGGGCCGCGTCGAGCCTCGGGCACGCGCTCCCACGTCGCCAATCCACGTGCCTCAGCGAGCGGCGAGACGTAGTCTCGCAGGAATGGCCAAATCGCGGTTGGGAGTGGGCGTGGCTTGCGCGCTGGGCGTGACCTTCGGAGTCTTCGCGGGCTGCGCGCCCACGGTCACCTCGGGCGGGGGCGACGCCAGCGATGGGGCCCCGATCTCCGACGGCGCGACGGAGGGCGCGGTCGTGCCGCCCACGGACGCCTCCGCGGACACCCAGGCGGACACCTCGACCGACGCCTTCGCGGACGCACCCACCGACGCCAACACGCCCACGGAGGCCGGGCCGCCCGACGCCGCGGACGCCGCGGACGCCGCGGTGCCGTGCGGAGTCTCCGGGGCTCGTCTGTGCAAGCTCGGTGAGATCTGTGGCGACGAGGGCGACTGCGCAGCACCGAACAGCTGCCTCGCGAACGTGTGCGCGCTCGCGCCTTGCGCCCAGGGCACGTACCACGACCCACCGGGAAGCGCGACGTGTACGCCGTGCGGCGACAACTTCTCGACCCCGGGGACGGGCTCGCTCTTCGCCGACTGCGTGGCCTGTGTCGCTCCGCAGATCAGCCGCGCCGCCACCGGGTATCTGTGCGTCGACCCGCCTCCGGTCGCGCTCGACGTGGTGGCCGGGCTCTCGCACTCGTGCGCACTCCTTAGCGACGGCAGCGCCAAGTGCTGGGGCTCGAACTCCTTCGGCCAGCTCGGCGACAGCACGACCACCAACCGCGCCACGCCGGTGCCCGTCCTCGCGCTCGGCGGGCCCGTCGCCGCGCTCACCGCGACCACTCACACATGCGCGCGCTTCGTCGACGGCGCGGTGAAATGTTGGGGCCTCAACAGCTACGGCGAGGTCGGGGACGCCTCGGTCGTTCACCGGCGTACACCCGTCGCGGTCAACCTCGGCGCGACGGCGATCTCGGTCGCCGCGGGGGCAATTCACACGTGCGCTGCCCTCACCGGCGGGGCGGTCAAGTGCTGGGGACAGAACGCGACCGGCCAGCTCGGCGACAACACGACCACCCTCCGAACGAGCCCCGTGTCCGTGGTCGGGCTCGGCGGCGTGGCCACCGCCGTGTCCGCGGGGGACGGCTTCTCGTGCGCCCTGCTCGACGGCGGCGCCGTGAAGTGCTGGGGCGGCAACAACCGGGGACAGCTCGGCGACACGACCACCACGCAGCGGAACACCCCCGTCGCGGTGAGCGGCCTCTCCGGCGCGGTCGTCGCGCTCTCGTCGGGCGGGAGCCACACGTGCGCGCTCCTCGCGGACGACACCGTCCAGTGTTGGGGCTGGAACAACAGCGGCGAGCTCGGCGACGGCACGCGCGCGCAGCGCACCTCCGCGGTCGCGCTCGTCGGGCTCGGCGGCACGCCGCGGGCCGTGTCCGCGGGCGTGTCACACACCTGCGCGCGGCTCAGCGACGGCGCCATCAAGTGCTGGGGCGGCAACACCTTCGGCTCGCTCGGCGACGGCACGGCGACCCAGCAGCTCACGCCCGTGTCGGTGAGCAGCCTCGGAGGGACGCCCATCGCGCTCTCTGCGGGGCAGTCGAACATCTTTCACTCGTGCGCCGCGCTGGGCGACGGCACCGTGAAGTGCTGGGGCGACAATGGCTCGGGGCAGGTCGGCGACGGCACGAGCACGCGACGCCTGGTGCCGACGCTGGTCAGCGGGATCCCGTGACCCTCGTCGACCCGCTCGCTCGAACACGCCGTGGGTCGAGGTCCGATCAGGCCCCGGCGACACAGCGCGCGCTCGACTACGCTGCTCCACAACGTGGCTCCGGACAGCGCGTCCCTGGGGGCGCTCATGTGTGGGGCGCGTGGGCGTGGGGCGGTGATCGGTTCACGACCGACTCAAGACACGCGCGACGCGTTGCCCCGCGCCCGCCCGCGGGGTACTTCAGGTGGCACGCGCGGCTCGGCTCGCGCCCGAAAGGAAGCGCCCGTGGCACACTCCCCCTCACGCACATTCCTCGTCACCGGGGCCAACCGAGGCATCGGCCTTGAGCTCACCGCGCAGCTCGCCGCGCGCGGCGACCGCGTCATCGCCGCGTGCCGCGAGACCACGCCGGAGCTCGACGCGCTCCCAGGCGACGCAGGTGAAGGGCGCGACGCGGTCCGGGTGGAGCGCGGCGTCGAGGTCACGAGCGACGTGTCGGTCGCCGAGCTCGCGGGCCGCCTCGCAGGGGTGAGCCTCGACGTGCTCGTGCTGAACGCGGGCATCTTGGTGGCGGACACCCTCGAGACCCTCGACTTCGAGGGCGCCCGCAGGCAGTTCGAGGTGAACGCGCTCGGCCCGCTCCGCGTCGCCAAGGCGCTGTTGCCGAACCTCCACGAGGGCTCGAAGATCGCGATCGTGACGAGCCGCATGGGCTCGATCGCCGACAACGGCTCCGGGCGCATGTACGGCTACCGCATGAGCAAGGCCGCGGTGAACATCGCGGGCGCGTCGCTCGCGCGGGACCTTCACCCGCGGGGGATCGCGGTCGCGCTCCTTCACCCGGGCATGGTCGCGACCGAGATGACCGGGGGCCACGGGGTCCCGCCGGCCGACGCGGCGCGCGGGCTCCTCGCGCGCATCGACGAGCTCGACCTCGCCGCGACCGGCGCCTTCCGCCACGCGAACGGCGAGCCGCTGCCCTGGTAGGCCTGGGTGGGCCGGCGGGCTAGGGGAACAGGCCCGGCGTGAGCGCGGGTCGCCCCCAGCCGAAGGTGGGCGCCCGGCGCTGATCGGCCGCCCACGGCGCCGCGAACGCGTCGCGCACCACGAGCTCGGCGAGCTTGCCGCGCGGCGAGAAGCCCCACTCGGCCTCCTGCGACACGTCGTCGGGATCGGCGTAGGTGCGCCACACGAAGAACCCGAGGAAGCTCGGCTCGTCGAGCAGGGGCGCGACGAGCGCGTGGTAGGCGAGGGCCTGCGCCGCCTCGTCGACCCGCACGCCCTTCATGCCGTCGGGCCACTCCCACGGCTTGAGCGCGGGATCGGGCCGCGTGGTGTACCCGATTTCCGTGAAGAGTACAGGCTTTCGCCAGGTCGCCGAGAGCGCCCGCACGCGGTCGCGGACGCGCACGCCCCCGGTGCGGAGCTCGTCGAGGGTCGCGCCCTCGCGCTCGGCGAGCGGGTAGAACGCGTTGATGCCGATGACGTCGAGCTCGCCGAGGATCACCGTGTCGTCCACGTCGTCCCAGTTCGCCGAGTAGGTGAGCGGACCCTTGTAGAGTGCACGTATGCGCGCGATGAGCGCCGAGAACGTGGGCGCGCGGCCGCTCGTGACCCACGAGCGGAGCTCGACGCCGCAGGAGAGCAGGTCCACGCCGGCCTCCGCGGCCACGCGGGCCCAGGTCTCGACGAACCGGCCGTAGCTCTCCGTCCAGGCCGCCCACCCGGCGTCGGTCTTGGGATCGATGAGCGCGCGCCACTCGCCGGACTCGACCCACAGGTGCGGCACCAGCATCACGCGGAGGCCGCGCGCGTGCGCGGCGCGCACCGAGGCGAGGATGGCGGCGCGGTTGTCAGCGAACGGCGCCTCGAAGCGGAGATCGACCCCGCGCCCGCCGAGATCGTAGACCCGGCCGAAGGGTGTGAGCGCCACCCACGTGCCGCCCATCGCGCGGGTCTCGTCGAGCGAGCGCTCGAACGCGCTCGACCCGTAGCCCTTGCCGGGGTGGTACGCGTTCTCGATGGGGCCGATGGTGACGCCGCGGGCGGGGGCCTCGGCGAGGGCGGCGGGCGCGCGGGGTGGCGGCGGCGCGAAGAGCGCCTGCGGTGCGCGCACCGGGTTCGTGGGGCCCGCGTCGAGCAGCCGCATCGCCTGGGCCTCGCGGAGCGCCGGCCCGCTCGGGGTGAGCGACGCGGCGGCGAGCGCCGCGAGGCCGGCGCTCGCGAGGCACGCGAGGTGCGCGAGGCGGGGCGGCTTCGGCGGCGGGGGCATGGGGGCTCGTATAGTCGGGCTGCGGGCCCGGCGTCACGTCGAGACCGTCACCCCGACACGAGGACGATCTTCGTGACCTCGGGCGGCGCGCCCCACGCGCGAGGGCGGGCCCGCGACGCCGAAGCCGCGGTTCACCCAGAGCGTGGAGCCGCCCTTCACGTACCGGCCGGCCACGTACGGCATCACCAAATCGGCGGGCCGAAAGCCTGGGTTTATCTGCCCACCGTGCGTGTGTCCGCTGAGCTGGAGCGCCACCTGGCCCACGTGGTCGTCGAAGGTCTTCGGCTGGTGCGAGAGCACGATACGCGGGATGTCCTGGGGCCGCACGGTCGCGAGGGCGCGCCCCAGGTTCGGGCCCTCGGCGCCCCACCGGCGGCCCCAGAGCTCGTCGAGCCCGAGCAGCGCGAAGCCCCCGCCCTCGCCTCCGCGGAGGACGCGCCCCTCGTTGACGAGCAGGGGAATGCCTGCTCTCCGTAGCGCCTCGGCGACGGCGCCGCGGCCGGTCGTGTAGTCGTGGTTTCCGTAGATGCAATAGAGGCCATCCCGCGCCTGAAGGCGCGAGAGCTCACGGGCGAGGAGCGCGCAGAACTCCGGGTCGTGGTCGATGAGATCGCCCGTCGCGACGATGAGGTCGGGCTTCATCGCGCGCACGAGCGAGAGCCCCTCCTCGAGCTCGCGCTCCTGCACGAAGAGCCCCGCGTGGACGTCGGAGATCTGCGCGATGGTGTAGCCGTCGAGCTTCGGAGAGAGGCCGGGGATCTTCACCACGACCTCCTCGAGCTCGAACGCGTGCCGCCCGCGGACGATGCCCCAGCCGATCGCGGTCGTGCTCGAGCCGAGCAGCGCGAAGCCGGCGGTGCGCTCGATGAGGAGACGCCGCGAGATGCGCGCGTCGCGTCGCTCTTCGATGGCCGCGGCGAGGGCCTCGGCGGCGCGGGGGCCCTCGGGCGCCGGCAGGGCCGCGAGCTTCGCCACGGCGCGCCGTGAATAGGCGAGGCGCGCGCGCTCGTGGAGGGCGCCGTAGGCCCAGAAGAGCGTCTTCATGACGCCGAGAGGCGAGCCCGCGCACGCGACGATGGCGACCTCCATCAGCGCGTAGGCCGAGGCCGCGCGCGCCACGCCGACGTACACGGCGAGGAAGCGGAGCCCCGGCCCCACGCACGCGAGCGCCGCCGCGAACGCCCGCGTTCGGCGCCTGTTGCGCGCGACCCACGCGAAGTGATCTTCGAGCCACCGCGCGATGCTGAGGTGGCTCACGAGGCTGAGGGCGAGCAGCGCGAGGCTCAGCCCGGCTCTCACGACGGGGCGCGCCCCGCCACGACGCGCTCGATGCGCCCAAGATCGCGCGTGATCTCCACGTCGCGGAGGCCGGCCGCGGCGAAGAGCGCCGCGACGTCGGGCGCCTCGCCCGCGCCGACCTCGACGGCGAGCACCCCCTCGCGCGCGAGCAGCGGGGGCGCGTCGCGCGCGATGCGGCGGTAGAAGTCGAGCCCGTCGGGGCCGCCGTCGAGCGCCACGCGGGGCTCGAAGTCGCGCACGTCGGGCATGAGCCGATCGCACTCCCCGGTGGCGATGTAGGGCGGGTTCGAGACGATGAGCTCGAAGCGCAGAGGGCTCCACGGCAGCCGCGCGCCCTCGAGGGCCTGGGTCAAATCTCCCTGGAGAAACGAGATGTTATACGCGCCGAGGCGCACCGCGTTCTCGCGGGCCACGGCGAGCGCGTCGGCCGAGACGTCGGTCGCGACCACGTCGGTGGTGGGGCGCTGCCGCGCGAGCGTGATGGCGACGCAGCCGGAGCCGGTGCACAGGTCGAGGACGCGCCCGCCGAGGGCGAAGTCGGGCGTGCGCGCGAGGGCCACGTCGACGAGGGTCTCGGTGTCGGGGCGCGGGACGAGCACGCGGCGATCGACCTTGAAGACGCGCCCGTAGAACTCGCGCTCGCCGCGGAGGTAGGCCATGGGCTCGTGGGCGCGTCGCCGCTTCACGAGCTCGCGGAGCCTCGCGAGCTCGGGGGGGGTGAGGGTGCGATCGCCGCGCACGATCACGTCGACCCGGGTGATGCCGAGGGCGAACGCGACGATGAGCTCGGCCTCGAGCCGTGGGCTCTCGAGGCCGCGCGCGCGGAAGTCGTCGGTCGCCCACTTCGCGAGCTCCGCCACGGACCACTCGCGCGGGGCGTCAGCCTGCAAGTCGCCTGCGCTCCTCGGCCACCGTCGCCTCGACCTCGGCGCGGATCTCGGCGAGGCGCTCCTCCGAGCCGGCCTCGAAGCGGAGCACGAGGATCGGGCCGGTGTTCGACGCGCGGACGAGGCCCCAGGTGGGGGCGCCGCCCTTGTCGAAGGTGATGCGGGCGCCGTCGATGTCGAGCACGTCGCGACCTTGGTCTTTGTACTTCTTGGTGACCGCCTTCACGATGTCGAACTTGAGCGCGTCGGGGCACTCGACGCGTATCTCGGGCGTGGTGAAGGTGCGCGGCACGTCGGAGAGCAGCTCGGCGATGCTGCGCCCGTCGGCTGCGAGGATCTCGAGCAGCCGCAGCGCCGCGTACGTCGCGTCGTCGTAGCCGAAATAGCGATCGGCGAAGAACAGGTGGCCGCTCATCTCGCCGGCGAGCGCGGCGTGCTCTTCCTTCATCTTGGTCTTGATGAGCGAGTGGCCGGTCTTCCACACGATGGGCCTGCCGCCGTGCTTCGCGATGTCGTCGTAGAGCGTCTGCGAGCACTTCACCTCGCCGATGACCGCCGCGCCCGGCGTCTTGGCGAGCAGGCCGCGCGAGAAGAGGATCATGAGCTTGTCGCCCCACACGATGTCGCCGTTGGCGTCGACCGCCCCGAGCCGATCGGCGTCGCCGTCGAACGCGAGGCCCACGCGCGCGCCCGTCGCCTTGACGCGCGCGATGAGCGCCTCGAGGTTCTTCGGCACCGTGGGGTCGGGGTGGTGGTTGGGGAAGGTGCCGTCCATGTCGCAGAACAGCGGATCGGGCTCGAGGCCGAGCTCGCGCATCACGCGGAGCGCGAGCGGCCCGCCGGCGCCGTTGCCGGCGTCGAGCACGAAGCGCGGCGCCGACGCGCCGAACGAGAACCCCTTCTTCATGACGTCGACGTACGCCGGCTGGACGTCGACCTCTTCCACCGAGCCCTTCGCGGCCGCCGCGTAGCCCTCTTCTTCGAGGACGCGCCGCAGGCTCTGGATGTCCTCGCCGAAGAACGAGGCCTTCCCCTTCATGATCTTGAAGCCGTTCTCGTCGCCGGCGTTGTGGCTGCCCGTGATCATCACGCCGCCGTCGGTGCCGAGGTGGTGCACGCCGAAGTACAACATCGGCGTGGGGCCGACCCCGAGGTCGACGACGCGCACCCCACCCTCCGTGAGGCCCCGGAGGAGCCCCGCGTGGAGGCGAGGGCTGGAGACTCGGCAGTCACGCGCCACGCACAGTCGCGGCGAGGAGGTGCCCGCGGCCGCCCCGAGCTGCGTGGCGAGGCCTCGCCCGAGGCCGTAGGCGAGCTCGTCGGTCAGGTCGCGGTCGGCGACGCCACGGATGTCGTATTCACGGAAGATGTGCGAAGGGACACGCATGCGCGCAGCATCGCACGGGGCAAAAGCCGCGGGAAGCGGCGCGCCGCGCGGCAGGCCCGAAAGCAGGCGGCGAGCTGTCGCTCTTGAGGTAAGGTCCGCGCTCGGTGGACGCCCTGCCCCCCTCCGCTCCTGCCGCGGCGCCGCCGCTGCCCCCCTACGTGTACGCGGCCGCCGACGTGCGCCCGCGCCAGTCGCGGGAGATCGAGCTCTGCGAGCGCGCGAGCGGCACCGACTGGGTCTACCTGTCGGGGCTCGTGGCGGGCCTCGTGGGCACGGTCGCGCTCGACACCGCCGTGTTGCGTCAGGCCGGCACCCAGCGCGTGTCCGAGGGCGAGTCGTACGACGCGTGGCGCGCGCGCGTGGAGGGCGATCTCTCGTACCCCGCGGTGCGCACGTTCGGCGCGGGGCTCGTCGGTCTCAGCACGGGCGCCCTCATCGGCGGCATGTACCTGTCGCTCCCCAAGTGCGATCGCTCCTTCGCGTACGGGCCGCCGCCGGAGGGCACGAGCCGGTCGGTGTGGCCCACCGCGCTCACGCTGGCGCTGGCGTCGGCGGCGCTCGGGCCCATCGTCGTCGCGGTGGAGACCGGCGCGCCCTACGGCCGCACGCTCGAGTGGGAGGTCTCGGAGCGCTCGGTCCACTTCATCGTCCCGGCCTTCACCGGCTTCGCGGGGGCGCTGCTCCCGTACCTGTTGCCACCGAAGACCTGGCGCGCGGCCCGAGAGATCGAGCGCATCCGCGCGGGGGCCACCGCACAAGGCGGGGCCTATGTAGGATACACGCTTCGCTTCTGAGGCCTCGCGCCGACGCGGGGGTGCCCCACAGGCGCGCGGTCGCCCCTCTTCCCTTTTTTTTTCCGGATCGAGGTTCACATCGGCCGCGGCGCAGGCCTCTCCCCGTCGACGCGCCATCCGGCCACCCGGCAGGATGTGTGCGAGGCCTTACTTCGAGCGCTGGAGTGACCGACCGATGAATCATTCTTCTCTCTGTTCGTGTGTAGGCGTGCTCGCGGTGGCGCTCGCCGCCGGGTGCTCGGGGACGAGCACGACGACCGACGGTGGTACCGCCGACGGGGGGTCCCCGTCGCCCACCGACGGCGCGGTGGTCCCGACCGACGGCGCGGTCCCGCCCGCCGACGCCACCCCGCCCGGCGATGGCGGAGGCGGCGGGGCCTGCGCCGCGCTGCGAGACAGCGGCCAGCCCTACGTGTGCTTCACGATCTCGGGGGGCGGCCTGACGACCACCTACGACGTGGCCTATCCGCGGGTGTCGCCGGCGGCGTTTCAGGTGTATTTCGGGCTCACGGCGCAGCGCTCCTTCTTCCGTATGAACGGGCTCCCCAAGGTGAACGGCGCCAGCGAGCGGGTCACGGTCGACTTCACCGTGGCCGGCACCGCGGCGGTCGCCGAGGCCTGGCGCACGGACATCGGCGGCGGCGGAAGCGGGCCCAGGATCATCTTCTTCGGGCCGGACATCGGCAGCGGCGACACGCTCGAGCGCCGCGAGTTCGGCCCAATCGACGGCAGCACCGACCTCGGGACCACGACCATCACCCGCTTTGGCGCGGTCGGCGAAATGGTCGAGGGGACCTTCACCGGGGTCGGCAACCTGGACCAGCGCCTGCCCGCTCCGCAGATCTTCCAGCGCGTGAACCTCTCGGGAAGCTTCCGCGTGCTCCGCGCCCCCGACGCCTGAGCGCGCCCGACGCCGACTACCGACCCGCGTCCGGCGCCGCCTCCTCGAACCGGTAGAGCACCGCGCCGCGCTGCCCTCCCACGTAGAGGACGTCGCCTAGGACGCCGAGCGGCGCGGCGCAGAACACGTCGTCCACGGCGAACGGGGTCTTCTTCTCGACGACGCGGGTGAGCACGCGGGCGGGGCCGTCCCCGTTGGGGCCAAGGGTGGCGAGGCCGCGCTCGCCGAGGACCACGAGCTGACCTCGGAAGCGCTTCACGTCGGTGGGGCGGCCGAGCTCCGCCGGCAGCGGAAGCTCGGTCCACGTGGCGCCGTCGGTCGTGCGCCGGAGCTGCACGTCGCCGTCGCGCGTGCCGGCGATCCAGTAGAGCGCGCCGCCGTCGGCGTACCAGCGCAGCGTGAACGCGGCGCCGAGCTCGGTGATCCGCGCGCCGCGGGCGTCGCCCTCTTCGAGCAGGTCGCGGCCCGCGGGCGGGCGGAGCACCACGTAGTCGTAGGGGCTCTTGCCGTCGTAGTCCTGGAGGCCCGCGTACACCGCGTCGCGGAAGCGCACGAGGTAGGTGAGCCGCCACACGCCCCCGGGGTAGGGAGACGGGAAGCCGAGCGCGTACGTGAAGCGATCGAGCTCGGGGCTCGCGACGTGGAGCGCGCCGGGAGACGGCCCGGCCCACGCGCGCGCGGTCGGGGGCACCGAGCCGGTCGACGCGTACAGGAGCCCGCGGAACTTGATGACGTCGAGCACGTGGTACGCGCGCGGGAGCACGGCCGCCCCGGCCCGCCCGTCGGCGCCGGGCGCGGGCCGAACGGGCAGCGCCTTGTGGGGCCCGCGAGCGGGCGCGAAGGCGCCGCGCGCGTCGGAGACGAACACGTACCCCTCGGTGCCGTGGTCGAGCGCGCCGAGGCCGCCGTACGGAGGGTCGGCGTCTGGCACGAAGAGCCGCCCGTCGATGGCGTGCACGCGGAGGAAGCCCTGACCGCCGCCGCCGCCCTTCGTGGGCTCGCCGAAGCGGTTCCAGTCGAACGCGAGCCGGAACGGCCTCGCCGCGTCGCTCGGATCGTAGGTCGTGATCGTGGCCCCGTCGCTGCCGAGGGGTTGGTTCGCGTGCGCGAGATAGAGCCGCCCGCCGAACGGGCGAAGGTCGCAGATCCGCTGCCACCCGAGCGGAGGCTTGCCCACCTGCACGAGGGCGCCTTCGCCGAGGGGACGCGCGGCTCGGTCTGTCGCGCCCGTTGCGTCCGTCGCGTCCGCCGCTTCGGTCGGATCGTCGTTGCCGTCGGGGTCTCGCTGAGCGCGTGCGGCGTCGGGCGGGCTCGCGTCTCGGGCGGTGGCCTCGTGCGGGGTGACCGCCGCGTCGTCGACCCTGGCGTCCGCAGGGGCGGCCGCGGGCGTGGCGCCGCGTGGCTCATCCCCGCGGCGTGGGGTCGGGCACGCGACGAGCGCGCCCGCGAGCGCGGTCACCGACGCGCACGCGAACCAGAGGCGATAGGCGTGCATAGAGAGACCGTCGCGCGGGGGCGGAGAACTGTGACAGCGCGCCCGCGCGCCGGCGCGAGCCGCGCGCTTCAGAACGCGACGCCCGGGCTGGAGACGGTCGCGCGACCTCGTAAGTGCTTGTGAAAAAAGAGAAATCTCCCGTGCGCTTCGAACGAGATGTCGGACGGCGCTCGGCCGAGCGGCGTGTCGAGGCCGAACGAGAGCTGCACCTCGACGTGGTCGATGAAGGTCGGGTTGCGGCTCAACGAGAAGCCCAAGCTGGCGAGCCGGCCCGTCGCGGTGTCGACCCAGGCCGAGCCCTTCAGCGCGTCTTCGGCGGGCTCTCGGGGCGTGAAGGCCACGCGCACGCGCGTCGGGTACACGGCGTGCCGTTCGGTGATCGCGAACGTGTAGCGGGGCTGCTCGCTCGGGAGGAAAGGCAGCTTGAGATCGCGTCGCTTGCCGCGCTTGGGCGACGCGCTCGCGGCGCGCTCGCGGGCCTCGGCGGTCTTGTCGGCGCCGTTCTCCAGGTAGCGCAGGATCTCCGAGCGCGGCGTGGCCGGCGCGGGCCTCGCGGTGACGCGGAGCCGGAGCTCCTTCGTCTCGGAGACCTTTCCGTCGCCGTCGAGTTGCTCGAGCTTCCCGTCGAGCGTGAAGGCGCCTCGGCGCTTCATTTGCTCGAAGGCCTCGGCGTGCACCGCGAGGCCGGCCATCAGCGCCGCGGGCACCGGCGCGCCGGGCGCGGCTGTCGCGACGATCGCGAGCTGCGGCGCGGTCGCGGCTTCGGGCGTCGCGGCGCGGGCGGTCGGGCCACCGAGCGCGGAGAACGCGAGCGCCGCCGCCGCCGCCAGGGGGACCGCGCGGAGCGGGAGGCGGCGTGGGGGCGTGGGGCTCACCTCGAGAGTGTTGCCTGGAGCGGGCGTCGGCGCAAACGGGCGCGGCGCAGCCCACATGACCACGGTCATGCTCCGCCCTGCGGGCGTGCGACAATGAGCTCATGCGCGCGCTCCACCGCCCCACGCCCGCGATCGCCCTCGTGGCCCTCGTGGCCCTCGCCTTTGCCTGCGGCACGGCCGACCCTCCGAGCACGTTCGACGCGGGCGACCAGGGCCAAGCCCGTACGTTCGGCGACGGCGGAGCGACCCCTCCGTTCCCGGACGGCGGGCGCCCCCCGGAGGGCTGCGGCAGCGTGGTGACCGGCGTCGTGCGCGACTTCCGGGCCGGCGGCGACTTCCAGTGCACGAACAGCGGCTACACCGACGCCTCGGGCAAGGAGTGCGGTCCGTGGGATCCGGACATCGTTGGGCGCCTCGGCTCGCGCCTCGGGCCGGGCCGAAAGCCGGTGTTCGCGGCGAAGTCGCGCACGCTGAGCACGACCAACCCGGCGCGCTTCCCCGAGTGGTTCGCGGACACGCCGGGCGTGAACCTCGGGCGCCCCTTCAAGGTGACGCTGGTCGCAGGCGCCTCGGGCACATCGTCGTTCGACACGCCGCTGTTCTTCCCCATCGACGGCGAGCTCCTCGCGTCCTCCGCGTCGGATCCCGACCGCGGCCCTTACAAGAGCGACGACGGCAGGGTCCGCAACTTCCACTTCACGTACGAGCTCCACACAACGTTCCGATACGACCGCGGCAACGTGTTCGCGTTCCGCGGCGACGACGACGTCTTCGTGTACGTGAACGATCGCCTCGCGGTGAACCTGGGCGGCATCCATGTGCCCATGTCGGGGAAGATCGCCCTCGACACCGGGCGCGTCGAGCTCACCGTGGAGCCGCAGTGGGCGAGCCTGGTGAACATGAAGGCGCGCAGCGATCTCGGCCTCGACCAGGCCATTCCCAACGGGGTCGCGGGCACCGTGGATTTGGGAGGCCTCGCGCCGGGCGGCGTGTACGCGCTCGACTTCTTCTTCGCCGAGCGCAACTGCTGCGGCTCGAACTTCCGAGTCGAGACCAACCTGGCGTTCGTGGACTGCGGCTCGGGCACGGTGAAGTAGGTCGGGGTCGGGACAGCGCCGCTCTCACCCCACGTCGCGCAGCGCCACGCGCGACCATGGCGCCGCCCCGAGCCCGCGCGCCGCCTCGTACAGCGCCGAGCCGGGCGCGGGTAAGTCGACGACCTCGAGGTGCCGCGCGCCGGCCAGGTGCGCGAGCTGCCCCGCGAGGCGCACGAGCGGCCCGAGCGCCTCGACCGCCGGGAGGCAGGTGTCGTGCGAGACGCGCGCCAAGATGGCCCGCACGCCGGGCAAAAAAGGCGGCTCCAGGTTCGCGAACGTGAGGGTGCCCGAGGCGCGCGCCACCCCGCGCGCGTCGCCCACAGCGAGGTCGGCGGGGTCGAGGCGCAGGCGCGGCTCCGCGCCCTCGAGGTGCCTCGCGATGGCGTCTACCCCGGCCGCGTCGAGCGCGCGCGGCGGGTCGAAGCGGCAGTCGCCGGCCGCGCGTCGGCGCTCGGCGAGGTTCGCCTCGAGGAACGTGAGCGCCAGCGCGTCGCGTGGACGCGCGAGCCTCGCGCGCGTCGTGTGGAAAGGCAGCGCTCGGGCCGCCTCGGCCGCCAGCCGCACAGCGTAGCTCGGCGTGCGGAAGCCAAGCTTCCTATAGAACGCCATGGCTGGGTTGTCCTCGAGCACCTCGGCCGCGAGCACGGCCGGCGCGCCCGCGGTGAGCTCGCCCGCGACGCCCGCGAGCCGCGCAAGGAGCGCGCGCGCCGCGCCCAGGTGCCGCGCGTCCTCGGAGACGACGAGCGACCGGACCTCGCAGGTCCATCGGACCGCGCGCGTGACGCCGTGGCGATCGAGCCAGCCCTCGACCTGCCCGACCGCCTCGCCCCGCACGCTCGCCACGAGGTGGACGTGCCGCCCCGAGACGGCGCTCGCCCCCCGGGACCGGGCCTCCTCCGACAAGCGCGCCGCGAGCTCGTCGTACACTCGCTCCTCGCGGCTGCCTGGGTAGCTGCCCCAGCCCTCGTGCACGTCCCACAAGAGCCGCCAGAGCTCCGCGAGGCGCCGGCCGTCGCTCGGGGAGGGGGCGCGGATCTCGACGCGCCCGTCGCGCTCGCTCAGCTCGGCCACGGCGTGATGTCTCGCTCGGAGGTCGCCGCGGGCACGTCGTCCGGAAGAATGTAATCTACATGCTCAAGGCAGAGGCCGTGGGCGGGCGCGGTCTGGCCGAGGTCGCGGCGGTCTTTGGTGATCAGGGCGCGCGCGAGACCTCCGCGCGCGAGGTGCGCCCGGCCCACGTCGACGAGCGAGCCGGCCACGATGCGCACCATGTTGTAGAGGAACGCGCTGCCCTCCACCACGAGCTGCACGAGGCGCGGATCGCCGGTGCGCACGAGCTCGACCCGCGTGAGCGTGCGCACGGTGTTCTCTCGCAGATCCCCCGCGCCGCGAAAGGCGGCGAAGTCGTGGGTGCCGAGCACGCTCCCGCACTCCGCCTCGAGGGCGTCGAGCCGCACCTCGTACCCCACGCGCCAGGCCCGATCGGCCCACGCGGGATCGCGCACTTTATCTAGTAATATCGAATATCTGTACCGCTTGGAGCGGCTCGCGAACCGCGGATTGAAGCCCGGCGGCATCGCCCGGACGCGGCGCACGGCGATGTCGTCCGGCAGCTCGCGGTTCAGCGTCTGGAGCCAGCCTCGCGGCGGGAGCGCGAGCTCTGCGTCGAAGGACACGATGTTGCCGTCGGCGTGCACCCCCGCGTCGGTGCGGCTCGCGAAGCGAAGTGACGACGCGGTCGGGTCGATGACTCGCAGCGCGCGGGACAGCTCGCCCTCGATCGTGGGCACGTCGCGCTGCGCGGCGAAGCCCGAGTAGCGGGTCCCGCGATAGGCGACCTCGAGCAGCACGCCCCGGGCGCGGGGCGAGGTCGGCGCGGAGGCGGCAAGGGGATCGGAGGGCTCGCGCGGAGCCGTCGTCACGCGCTCAGCCACCGCCGGCGTCTCCGGGGAGCGCGGGCGAAGAGTCGGGGAGCTGCGCGCTGCGGTTGGGGGGGCCCAGCTGCTCGCTCGTCAGCGGCGGCGCCGCCGCGCACACGCGCCCCGCGCACACGCTCGAGAGGCAGTCGTCGTCCCGCAGGCACTCGTCGCCCAAGGGCCGGCGCGTCTCGCCGCACGCGAGCGCCAGCACGGACGCCGCGGCCGCGAGCCAGGCCGCCGCCGCCAGGCGAGCCGCACGCCTGCACGACCCGCTCACCTCGTCTTCAGCTGGATGGGAACCGCGACGTCGACGCAGCCTCCCTTCGGGGCAGGGTAGCCGCCCGCGCGCATCGACGCGGCGATGCACTGCGCCACGCCCGCGTTGCCGGTCGAGTTGGACGCGACGGCAGCCGAGCACGCGAGGCCGTTGGTGCCGAGTCGCAGGGCGATCGTGACGCCGCCCTTCAGGGTCGCGTCTTGCGACAGCGCCTGATCGTAGCACTTGTGTGCGGCCTTGGCGCGGAAGGCCAGCATCGTGGCCATGTCGGGGTGCTGGGTGCCCGCGCACTTCTTCACCTCGCAGCCGTTCGAGAGGTAAATGTAGTTTATCTTCTTGCCGGCGTCGGGGCCCGCGTCCTCTTCGGCGGCGGGCAGCGGGATGTCGTCGTCGGTGTTCCTCGGCGGCGGAACGAACGCCACAGCGGCGTCGGGAGGAGGCGGAGGCGTGGGGGCCGTCTGGCACTTCTTCCAGCCGATGACGGCGCCAACCGCCACGAGCATGAGCACCGCGCCTGCGATGTACTTGCCGTTTCCAGAAGGGAGTCCCGCCGGCGGCGGCGTGGAAGGCGTGCTCATGGTCCTCTAAGTCCTCGGGGTCCTCGGGTCTCGAAACGGGGCGAAACGCCAGGAGTATACAGGCCAGGCCGTCGACGCATTCAAGTTTGAGCACTCACGGCGAACAGCGAGAGCGCGGTGTCACCGTAAATGCGCGTATCTTCGAGAGATAAGCCAGGTACTTCGCCGGCCGCGTCCGACGAGGCGTGCTCCAGCACCACCAGGGCGTCGGGGGCCAGCCGCGCCGCCAGGGCGGGCAGCAGGGCCTGGGTCTCGGCGAGCGCGGCGTAGGGAGGATCGAGAAAGACCAGGTCGAACGGCCCGGCGGCCGCCAGGCGCGGCGCGTCGAAGAGGGGGCGGTCGACGGCGACCCGGAGCACGGTCGTGCGGTCGGCGACCCCGAGCGAGCGAATGTTCTCGTCGAGGGCGCGCAGGGCGTCGCGGGCCTTCTCCACGAAGACACAGTGGGCGGCGCCGCGCGAGAGGGCCTCCAGGCCGAGCGCGCCCGTCCCCGCGTAGAGATCGAGGGCCCGCGGCGGGGTGCTCTCGAACACCCCCCGCGACGTGAGGATCGAGAACAGAGCCTCCCGCACCCGGTCTTGCGTGGGGCGCGTCGCCGTGGAACGGGGCGCGATCAGCCGTCGCGAGCGGAGGTCGCCTCCTGTGATGCGCATGGGCCGCCGTGCCTATCGGAGTTGGGAAGCGTTGAGAAGAGTCGACGGCGCCCGGAGCCCCACGGTATTCTTCCGCCGGCATGCGAACTCGAACCCCCCTCTCCGCGCTGGCGCTCTCGATCCTCGCTCTCTCGCTGGGCGCGCTCCCGAGCCGGGCGCTCGCGGCCACGCCGGCCGCTCCGGCTCCGGCCGCGGCTGCGCCGGCAGCGGGCGCTCCAGCCGCGGGCCAACAGACCATCGCGGTGCTCGGCATCGACCCGGACGACGCCCAAGACGAGGCCGACGCCTTGGCCGACGCCTTGAAGGAGCGCGCCCGCCAGGCGCCAGGCTGGGTGCTGCTCGAGAACAGCCCGTCGCTCGGGGCGCTCACGGTGTCCCTCAAGTGCTCGGCGAAGCCCGACCTGGCGTGCCAGCAGAGGATCGCCGAGGCGGTGAAGAGCGACCGGTACGTGTGGGGTGTCATGGCGAAGGCCGGCGGTGGCGGCCAAGTGAACGTCGAGCTCCACCTCTTTCGTCGCGGAATGAAGGACTTCGTCATCCGTGAGACCTACTCCGACAAGCTCAAGAACAAGGACGACGCGCGCCTGACGGGCCTCGCGCGTCGCCTCTTCGAGGAGCTCACCGGCACGTCCGCGGCTCGCGTCGTCGTACGCGCGGGCACGGGCGGCGGCGAGGTCATCATCGACGGCGCGCGTCGCGTGCCGGTGCAGAACGGCACGGCCACCATCGACGTCACGAGCGGCGCGCACACCGTCGAGATCGTGGTGCCCGGGGCCGCGCGGCGCACGAAGCAGCTCACCCTGCAGAGCGGGCAAGAAGAGGTGATCGAGGTCGACGTCGATCTCGTGAAGACCGAGCCCAGCAAGCCGTTCCCAACGCGCACGGTGGTCGGTGGTGGGCTCGTCGCCGTCGGTGTCACCTTCGCGGTCGTCAGCGTCGTGTCCGGTGTGAGCTGGCTCGGCCTCAAGGGGGAGGAGTCCGACCTCGCCGCGCAGCTCAAATTGGGCCGCGACAACGCCCTCAGCGCGAACGACTACCAGAGCGGCGATCCGTGCGATTTCTCGGGTTCGCCGCGCACGGTCCAGAAGAGCGGCAACGACACGAACTTCTACTGCGAGAAGGACAAGTCGGCGAGGTCGGCGAGCGCCATGTTCATCGGCTTCGGGGTCGGCGCGCTGGCCGCGGGCGGCATCGGGGCGTATCTGCTGCTCACGAAGCCCGCGAGCGCGGAGGGGGGGGCGCAGCCGTCGCTGCCGAAGGCGACGACCCTCCGCGACCGCGTGAAGATGCAGCCGCTGTTCGGGACCACCAACGGCCTCATGCTGAGCGGCTCGTTCTAGCTATAGCTATCTTCCCATCGGCTCGAGACCCCATCCCCCAGTTGCATCTTGGTGAACGCGGTCTCCCAGAACTCCGTCACGGGTGCCTCCTCGAGTGACGCGCGCCGCCGCGAGTCGCGTGGCGACGGCGCACGTCGTCGCTCAGCGCCGCGAGCGTCACCTCGCCGAGGCGCGAAAGGAGCAGCGACTCGGCGTCCTCGAACGACTTGCGCAGCGTCGCGTTGACCGCCTCCTCGACGATACAGCCGGGCGTCTCCCTGCGGTGCCCGATGGCGAGCAGCGAGGGGGAGCCGAGCGCCGTGTAGACGTCGCGCAGGGTGACCTTCGCGAGATCGCAGTCCAGGGTCCACCCGCCGCCATGTCCCTTCTCCGACTGGACGTAGCCTCGGTCACGGAGCCCGGCCATCACGCGACGGAGCACCACCGGATTCGTGTCCATCGCCCCAGCGAGGACCTCGGACGTCACGGTGCCGCCCTTCTGCGCCATGTGCAGCAGCACGTGGAGCACACCCGACAGTCGGCCGTCCCGCTTCATGCAACTTATGATGTTACGTGAAGGCTAAGCCGTCAAGTGGCCCGCGTGATGACGCGCCCATGTCGGAGGGCGGCAGCGCCGGTCAGTCGAGCTGCACGACGCCGTCGAAGTCTTCCGCGCGGAACGGCAGGTCGAGGCGCGGCGCGCGGGGGCGCTCGCTCCGGTAGACCCTCGGCGCCGCGCTGAAGCGGAGCGGGTAGGTGACGTGCTGGAACACGAGCCGCGTGGCGAGCAGCCCCGGATCGCGGATCGCCGCGAGCTCCGCCCGGACGCGGCGGTCCTTGCATAGGGCGAGCGCGTCGGACATGCCCACGAGGTCGAGGTCGGTGTCCGGGAGGACCTCCGGCTCGCCGCCGTCCGCCGCTCGGTGCGGGGTCGGGGCGTTGTGGTCGCGCCAGAGCGAGACCTCCGAGTCGCTCGCGAACGGATCGACGGCGACGCCGTTCAGCCACACGTTGTAGTGGACGTGCGGGATGCCGAACGGGAAGGTGAGCAGCCCGTCGAGGCCGCTGTAGCCCGAGTGCGCCACCACCTGTCCGCGCTCGACGAGGTCGCCCACCCGCACCTCGGCCCGCGCGAGGTGGTTGCTCGAGGTGAGCAGGTGGCCCCCGTGGTCGATGACGACCTTGAGCCCGCCGCGGTTGTACTCGTTGATGACGTGGGTGATCCGCCCCGGCGCCGCCGCGCAGACCGGCGTGCCCGGAGGGATCGCGAAGTCGGTGCCGTTGTGGCTGTCGTAGGTGTTCGTGCCGCCGCGGAAGTCGCGCACCTGGGTGACCAGCGTGGACCATCCCTCCTCCACCGGGGTGGGCGTGTGGTTGAAGAGGTTCATGAGGGGGATCCGGCGACCGTGAAGCGCCTTGCCCCGCCAGAGCGAGAACCCGAGCCGCGGCCGCAGCTGCTTCGTGCTGGCGAGGCCCCACTTGGCGGGCAGCACGTTGTCGTCGCCGCGGAACACGAGGAGGGTGTCGCGGAGGCTGCGAGGGATGTCGTCGAGCGCGAAGGCTTCGCGGAGGGTGAGCTTCATGGGAGGGGGTCTCGCTGGCTAATAGGTAAGACCTATTGATAGCCTCTCCGAGCGCTCGCGCAAGGACAAAAGTGCGTCGCCACGCAGTGGGCCGCGCGGAGCCGGATGCCAGGCGTGACCTCCGCGGATCGATGCCAGCGGGATCGATGCCAGCGGCAGTGGTGGTCAGCGCGTGTAATAGGCCGACACGAACGGAGGGGGCGCGAGCGGGCTCTTCCCGAGATCGGCCTTCAGCGCGGCGTCGTGCAGCGCCTTCGACCGCGGCCAGACGACGTCGACGGCGGAGAGGCGCGGACCGATGACGTGGACGAGGCCGCCGGTGCGGGGATCGCGGAGCGCGACGTGGATCTCGGTGAGGCCGCCGATCCCCGCGACGCTGGCGCGGCCCGAGACCGGATCGGCGTGGACGTGCACGGCGAGCACTCCGCCCGTGCGCAGCCCTACGGCCTCTTCCAGCCACTCGAGGCGCCCCGCGACGCCGGCGAGGCGGGCGGCGAGCTCCACCGTGGGAGGCTGTTCGTTCGTAGCGCGCGTCGCGGTCTGGTAGGCGGCGTCCACGAGGTCCTCGAGCTCGGTGAGCGCGAGCTCCCCGCGCGAGCCCTTCGGGAGCCCGTGCGCCGCGAGCCCGCGGGCGGCCTGGCGGAGCAGCGCGAGGAGGTGACCGAGCGCCTCGGGGTGAGGCTCGACGTACACCGGCGCGTCGCGGACCTCGAGCTTCGGGCGTGCGCGCGGGGCGGCGGCGGCGGCGGCAGGCGCGCGCGCGAAGGGCCGAGCGTCGTGGCGCTCGTGCGCCCAAGCGCACACCGCGACCTCCACCTTGCGGCGCCCGTAAGCTGAGGTGAAGCTCGCCGGGAGCGAGAGCTCGCCCCGCGAGGGCTCGAGGTAGGTTGAGAGCACGTCGAGCAGGCTCATGTGGAGCGTCGCGTGCCGCGCGGGCGCCAGCGGCGCGGGCCGGAGCCGCTCGGTGCGCTCGCGCGCGGTGTCCCACCCCTCGAACGCGTCGTCGCCGGACTCGCGTCGCACACGGCGCGCCTCGGCCGAGCCCAGCCACGCGACGACGTCGGTCGCGGTGGCGAACGCCCGGTGCCCGGAGAGGGAAGTCGAGCCCGCTTCACGAAGCGCGTGCCCGACGAAGGGGAACACGAGGCCCTGGAGGGCCTGCGAGTCGACGGGCCCGCTCGCCCCCAGAAAGCGCACACCCAGCGCCGCGCGGCCGACGCCGGCGGACGTAGGCCCTTGCGCGGTCTCGGGCACCCTCACCGCCGCGACGCCGTCGTAAACTCCCGGCTCGAAGCGCGTGAGCGCGGCGCGCCGCACGCGATCGACCCGCGCCACGTCGGCCAGCGACGCTGTGCGGTCCATCGGCTCCCCGGCGGCCTTCGCGACGTCGAGCAGCGCGACCGGAGAAGGGTCGTCCGCGGGCCCCAGCACGAACGACAACACGCGCTGGAGCTTCGCGTAGTCGTCGCTGCGCTCGCGCGACGACTCCCTCGCGAGCAGACCGCCGAGCAGCAGCGCCGCCCGCGTGTGAACACGTGCAGTTTGCACGTTGATGCGGCTCCCCTCGGTCTCACCCCGCGACGAGAGCAGGAACGGGGCTCGCGCCAGCCAGGTGGCCGCTTGCGCGAAGCGCAGCCGCGCGCGCGCGTCGCCCTCCGGCGAGGGGCGCAGGGCGTGCGAGGGAGCGAAGCTGGCGTAGTCGAGCTCGACCCCGAACATCGGGCTCTGGGAGCGCCCCGCCGAGGCCTCGATGAGCCGGAGCTCGGCCTCGACGAGCGGCGCGGCGTCTGCGGGCGGCGGCGTGCCCGCCGCGAGCGCCGAGGCGACGGCCACGAAGCCCCGCGCGAGGTGGACGCCCTCCACGGCGTCGCGGCGCACCGCGCGGTCTTCCACCGCGAGCGCCGCGGTGAGGCTCGCGAGCACCCTCACGAGGGCGGGCCCGAGCACCGTCGCCTCGAGGTCCGCCACGGCGCGATCGATCGCGGCCTGCGCGAGAAAGAGCAGCGCGTCGGCGGTGAGGAGCGCCGGCACCTTGTCCCTCTCGAGGCTCGCGTAGAGGTCGGCCAGCGTGGGGCCGTCCCCGGTGTCGTCGAGCAGCGCGGGCGGCTCCACGGCGACGAAGCCGTTCTTGTGAAACGCGATCCGCGCGGACTCGGGCAGGGCGGCCCAGCGCGCCTGCGCGCCGAGCGCGTGGGTGACCTGGGGCGCGACCAGCGGGAGGCTCGGGACGCGCGGCACGTCCACGCGGAGCGCCGGCTCGACGGGGTCCCAGTACGTCCACTCCGCGGGCGGCGGACCGGGGAGCGTCTTCGCCTGGACGACGATCGGCGGGCGCGGCACGGAGCCAGGCGCTGGCATCGAGGTCTCTTCTACGCATCCCGCCAGCGCGCCGAGCGCGACCAGCGCGACCGTCGTCGCGGTCGCGGCGGCCGCAGAGAGCCTATGGGGGCGTCCAGGATTCACCGGTACTCCGCGATTACGCTACCGTCCTTGGGACAACACTCCGAATTTGTTGCGAAGAACGTGAGCGCGAGAAAGAGGCACGTCCCGAAGAAGCGGCGGGCGCCGGGCAAGACCCCGAGCAGCCTCGCGTTCCCCTTGCTCCGCACCTTCCTGCTGGCCTCGGTGGCCGTCGTCTCCGCCGCGTACGGTGTCTATCGCTACTACACCGCGCCGCGCCCCTCGATGTGGGCGCCCCGCCCCGCGCCCACCGAGATCCCCATCGAGCTCGAGTAGCGGCCCCGCGGCTTCGCCCCCGGTTCATGCCGCGCGCCCTTCGGTCGTTTGGCATAGGCACGCCGCTCGCCTGCGGCTCGCTTGCGTGTTCATGGCGCCCCCCTCGCCTGCGGCGCGCTTGCGCGGGGCCGCCATCGACCTTCGTTCGCCCCGTTGGGGCTCACTTTCAGGTTCTTGTGCTACTGGCCCGCCGTGGCCAAAGAAGACACCCTCGTCATCCACGAGATTTATGCGAGCGTGCAGGGCGAATCGACCTTCGCGGGGTTGCGGTGCACCTTCGTGCGCACGACGGGCTGCAACCTGCGCTGCTCGTGGTGCGACACCCCGCAGGCGTTCTACGGCGGAACGCGGATGGCACGCGCCGACGTGCTCGCGCGAGCCCTCGCGCTGGACACGCCGCTGGTCGAGCTCACCGGCGGCGAGCCGCTCCTTCAGCCGGGCGCGGTGCCCTTGCTGGCCGAGCTGTGCGACGCGGGCAAGACGGTGCTCATCGAGACGAGCGGCGAGGCCGACGTGTCGCGCGTCGACCCGCGGGTGCACAAGATCATGGACGTGAAGGCGCCCGGCTCGGGCGAGGCGCATCGCAACCGCTGGTCGAACCTCGACCACATCACGCCGCGCGACGAGCTCAAGTTCGTGCTGAAGAGCCGCGAAGACTACGAGTTCATGCGCGCCGTCGTGGCGGAGCGCCGCCTCGCCGACCGAACGCCGAACCTGCTCGCGAGCACCGTGTTCGGCGCGCTCGCCACCCGCGACCTCGTGGCCTGGGTGCTCGAGGACCGGCTGCCGGTGCGCGTGCAGCTGCAGATGCACAAGTTCGTCTGGCCTCCGGACGCGCAAGGGGTCTGACCGCCGAACGCGTGCGCGCGCGGCAAGGTAAGGCTACTTGACTATGGCGAACGTCTGCTGGCTCACCGCCACGAGGGCGCCGTCGGGCGTGAAGAGATCGCGCTGCTCCGCGACGAAGCCCCCGAAGCGCCCGAGCTCGCGCGCCTGGTGAAAGAGAGGCGCGCCCGGATCGAGGTCGGCCGGCGATGTCATGAGCTGGAGCGAGAAAGACACCGTCGCGAGCGCGCGCGGTGCGCTCTGTCTCACGAGGAACGTGGGCCAGTACACGTCGGAGAGCGCGATCACCTCGGCCGCGCTCCGCTCGCGCGAGCGGGCGCCGCGCTCGCGCACGAAGCCCTCGCACCGGGGCTCGTCCCCCGAGAACGGGACAGGTCCGGTCACGCGGAGCTCGAAGTGCTGGAGGAAGCGAGGCGCCAAGGGTGGGCCGACCTGCGTGACGGGGACCTCGCTCCACGGGGGGCTCGCGCGCTTCTGCAGGTCGGCGCTGGCCTCGTCGCCGCGAGAGCGACCCAGCACCGCCGTGGCGACCGCGAGGGTCTCGCCCGCGTGGTGGAGCCAGGCCTGCCAGGTCGACGCGCCGGTGCCCCGGCGGACGGCCGCCACCCGCAGGAGCGACTCGCCGACCGGCACGGGCCCCGGGAGCTGCCCCGTCAGCGCGCGAAGCCTGCGCGTGGGATCGGGCTCGGACGCCTCGATCGCCTGGGCGAGGGCGCCCAGCACCAGGCCCCCGAACGCGCCCCGGCCCTGCTGCCAGCCGTCCTCGACCACGAGGCGGAAGCGGCGGGCGCCGTCGTCGCCGTCGCCGTCGCCGTCGTCGCGCTGGAGTGGGGTGAGCGTGAGCGCGCCGCGGAGGCCGCGGACCACGCCCTCGTGGCCGTAGATGCCCGGTGTGTCGTCTTCAGGTACCACGTTTGACGGGTCGGCGGCGGGGGTCTCGAGGCTCGTCACGGCGAGAGCACCGCGTCGAGCGCGCCGTGCACCTTCACGCCGCCCAGATCGCCGTAGAAGCGGGCGCGGAGCTTCTTGTCGGTGGCCTCGACGACCTCGAGCTTGCCCCCGGTGAGCAGGCCCTCGGCGCGCTCGTCGCCGACCACGAGCACGTCGACCTTCGCTGGCCCTCCGGACGCGAGGTCGAGCGTCCCTGGGGTGCGGTTCGGCAGCGCGATGACGACCCGGTTCGCGCTGTCGTCGAAGTAGGCGTAGTACGCGACCGAGGGGGGCGTCGGCGCGTCCACCTTCGACGCGTCGGCGTCGACGCTCTTGGCCACAGCCTTGTAGCCGAAGAACTTCCCGCCGTTCGCGTAGAGCACCAGGCCGCCCTCGAACGCGGGGAACGACGTAGGGCCCGGCGGCGGCACCGCGGCGTCCGGGCGGGCGGCGTCCGGCGCCCCCGCGTCGGCCGGCGAGGTGGCGTCCGGCTCGGGCCCGGAGGCGTCGACCGCGGGCGCGGCGTCCGCGGGGGTCGCTGGGGTCGCGGGCGCCGCGGTGGAGGAACAACCGACGAGGGCCGCGACCGCGCCGCCTAGAGCGAAGCGAGCGAGGGCGGCGAGGGCAGGGACCATGGCGAGGTGGGCTCCGGGGTGGGCGGGGCGCGAGACGACGGAAGACGCGCGAAACAGTCGTGTAAGGTGGGCTCGAACAGATCGACTACTAGAGGAGAGTTAGTCGAATATTTCGACGCCCTGCGCCTCGAGTTCGAGCTTCGCGAGCGGCCGCCCGAGCTGCTTCTGGGCCTCGGCCTTGCACCCCGCGGCGCCGCCGTGCTCGCCTCCGCAGGCCGCCTCGGCGGCGTTGCCCGCGAGCCGCCCGAGGACTCGGGCGCGCTTTCCCGACGCCGTGCGCGGCACGAAGAACGCGTGGCCCGCCATCTTCACGTGCGCCTCGCCGCGCTCGTCTTTGAGCTCCATCCAGCACCCGCGGTGCTCGCACACCGCCGACACGGTGCCTTCCATCACGAGGGACTTGTTGGCAAACTTCATGGGGGCCGCCGCGACCTGCGCGAGCGAGGCCTTCTCGCCGCCCTCGATCGGCGCGCCGAGCGCGACCTTGCCTCGCGGAGCCTGCGCCGCGCCCACGGTGGGCGCGACGGGCTTCGGGGCTTCACCCTTGGCGGGCGCAGCGGCGGGGGCCGCCGCGGGCTCGGGCTCGGCCCGCGCGAGCTCGGCGGGGGGCTGCGACTGGCACGCGAGCGTCGCGGCGCTCGCGAGCGCGGCGATCGCGGCGAGCGTCGAGGTGCGGAGAGCGCGGGACGTGAACATGGACCGCAGGGTACCTCACGTCGGGGCGTTCGCCCAACGCGGCAGGCGCAGCGGCCTCGGGCGACGGCTCCGGCGAGCTCGAGCGGCGGCCGCCGCCGAGGCGCGGCTGGCGCACGAACGGCGTGCGCGGCCCGATCGTTGCGCTATCGTGCCGCACAGCGTCGTTCTGGCGCGCCGGAGGTGGGCATGGCGAAGGAAGAGAAGTCGGGCTCGGCGTGGGCCGTCTCGGGAATGGTGGCGCTCCTGGCCGGTCGCAAGGTCGCGGGCCTCGGGATGTTCGCGCGTGGCCTCGCCGTGCTCGAGCAGGGCTGGCGTGACCGTCACCCGAACTTCGAGGGCGGAATCAGCGAGCGGTGGGAGGCGGCGACCGAGTTCTACGAGAGCACGCACCGCAACAAGACCAACCGTTGGCTCCACATGGCGGGCATCCCCTTCATCGTCGGCGGCGCGGTGGGCCTCTTCGCCTTCAAGCCGTATCGCCCCGCGTGGGGCGTGTCGGCGGGCAGCTTCGCGTTCGGCTGGGGCCTCAACATCCTAGGTCACGCCGCGTTCGAGAAGAACGCGCCCGCGTTCAAGGACGACCCCTTGAGCTTCCTCGCGGGGCCCGTGTGGGACCTCCGGCAGTTCCAAGGCCGCCGCGCGCGCGCCAACGCCGAGCCGGCGCACGCGAACGGCGCGTCGGCGAACGGCGCCTCCCACGCCCCCGTCAACTGAGCGGAGCGGGGCGACCCCCCAATAGGCAAGGATAGCCATGCTGAGACGAGTGAGGAGGCGCAGTTGGCTCGTGGGGCTCGCGGCGCTCGCCTGCGCGGCGTCCATGGAGCCTCGCGCGGTCGCGTGCGGGGCGTCGCCCGGGGGGCCGCTCGGCCACACGATGTGCGGGCTCGACGACGGTCCGCTCACGCGCCGCTTCCGCGGCGCCATGAGCTACTCGTACTCGGCGACGCGCCTCTCGTTCGGCGAGGGCCTGAAGTTCGACCTCGAGCGCCAGTCGACCCTCGTCACCCTTGATTACCGCCTCGACAAGAAGACCTCCCTCACCTTTGGTGCCGGTGGGCTGCTCGCCGGTAGCCTGGAGGGCGCGGAGCGGTCGACGTTCTCGGGCGGCCCCGCGGCGCTCGTGGGCTACTCCGTGGGCCTCGCCCGTGAGGGCCGCTGGGCGCCGTTCACCGTGCTCACGATCGCCGGCTCGTTCGTGCACGCTGGCACCCGGGCGATCGCGGCGACCTCCCCCTTCGCGCAGTCGGTGGGTTACACGGCGCTCGACGCGCGGGCCGGACTCCTCGTGGGGAAGACCGTGTTCGACACGGTCTCGGTGTATGCCGCAGGGAGGCTCTTTGGCGGCCCCGTGTTCTGGCGAACCGAGGGAGCGTCCAAGCTGGGGACCGACATCTACCACTACCAAGTCGGCGGGGGCCTCCTCGTGCGCCTCCCCGCGGGGCTCGAGCTGTTCTTCGAGGGCGTGCCCCTCGGCGAGCGCGGGGCGGTCGCCGGGCTCGGACTCACCCCCGACTGAACCCGGCGCGCCGCGCGCGCCGCGCACCGCGGTCTGCGATGGGTCGCTCGTCATCCCCCTCCCCATCCCCATTTCGCATTTCGCATTTCGCATTTCGCATTTCGCATTTCGCATTTCGCATTCACCCTTTCGTAGTTGCCAGTCCGAACACGCCACGCGCTCGCTACCGAAGTCCATGCTCCTAAACGTCTATTGCACTCGCCGCGATCTGCCGCGGCTCTCGTTTCCCCACACGCTCCGTAGCCAGCGCGACCGCACCGATCCAGAGCTCGCGGCGCACCTGCACGGCTTCATGGGGTTCGTCATGGGCGGGGGCTCGCGGCCCATGACCGCCACGCGCTACCACGTCCTCCGGCACATCGAGCGAGTCCGTCACCAGGTGGCGCTCGAGATCGAGGCCGACGACGTCGCCGAGTTCGAGACGTGGGCGAAGGAGGCGAACGCGCTCGTCTTCCTCCGCGATGGGAGCGTGCGCTCGCCCGAGGGGCGCGTGCTCGTGGAGCCCGAGACCGGCGAGTCGCAGCCCGGCGCCGACGTCCCGTATCCACCCGACAGCGTCGAGCGGAGAGCCGCGACCCAGGCTGCCCTCGCCGCGCGCGGGCTCAGCACGCCCGCTGGCCTGCCCCCGGTGGTCTCCGAGCTCGAGGTGGAGCTGCGCGAGGGACCCGAGGTCGCCGCGCGCTGCCTCGCCCTCTTCGCGTGCGCCCTCCGCGCCGAGGGGCTCTCGGGCCCGGAGCAGCTCACCCCCGACGACATCGCGTCGCGTCTGCCCGGCGCCGAGGCCGCGATGAGCCCGAAGGAGCGGGTGTTTTTTCGCGAGGAGGCCCCGTCGAAGCGCGACGTCGTGGACCACGTGTGGCGCTACGAGGCTCTCTGCACGCTCCTCTGGGCCATCGGCCACACGCCGGAGCTCGCGTTTCCGGCGGCGACGTGCGATGTCGCGGCGGTCGCGAAGCTCCTCGTGGGCGCGTCGCACGAGGCCTTCGTGCGCGACGCGCGCCGACGACTCACGACCGAGCTCCTCGACGCGCTCGATCTGCACCTGCGGCTGCACTACCTCGTGAACGAGGCGTCGGCCCACGAGGGGACCGCGCCGGGGCTGGTGGCGGGGGTCGTGCAAGAGCGCCATCACGCGCTGAACTGGCTCACCTGCTTCGAGGACGCCGACTGGGACGACGTGACCACGCCGACGTGACGGACACGGCCGTGCCGGGCTTGCCTTCGCCGCCTTGGGGGGTCACGCTGGTGGGATGAGTCGCCCCGAGGTACCCCCCGCCGATGGTCCCCGCCGCGCGTTTTGGGTGCGCTCCCGGGAGCTCGCGCTCCTCGCCCTGGGGGCGGTCCTCGGCACCTCGCTCCATTCGGCGTTCGCGCCGCCAGCCGTCGTGCCCGGTCCGGAGCGCGTCCTGGTGCGCACCGTCGTGGCGCCCTGCCAGCGCGCGCGGCCGCGTGAGGTGGGCAGTTCGCTGCAGGTCGAGTGGCACGGCACCTACTACCCCGCGACGGTGCTCCGCATGACCCACGAGGGGCGCGTGCGCATTCGCTACGACGGCTACGGCCCGGAGTGGGACGAGGACGTCACCGACGAGCGAATCCGCGATCGCGGTGAGTCCGACGATCGCTAGTTCCCTGTCGAACGACCGGCGGGCGGTGGATGTAGAGTGCACGAATGGCGTGCGCCTGCGCCGAGCTCCGCTGACTACCACCACTGCGAGACTTCATTCTCGCAGTGGTGGTCGTTGGCCGCGGGAGCGGACAAGCCGGAGGGGTGAATCGGCCAGCTTTGTGGCCGAGAGGGGGCGCCGCGCCCCCTACGGGACAGGGCTAGCACACCTGCCGTTCGCGCAGCGAACTGCGTAGCGAGAGGGAACCTCTCGCAGTAGTGCTAGTGCGCGCCGAAATGGGCGCTCAGCCGGCTCATCACGCTGGGCCAGGCGCGCGCGAAATACGGCCCCACCGCCGACCAGTCGCCCTCCTCGCCGAGCCCGAGGTGGCGGAGGCGCACGCGCGTGCCAGTCGCGAGCGGCGCGAGGGTGAGGACACACCACGCGCGCCGCGAGCGAGCGAAGGGGATCTCCGGCGGCGCGTTCCACGAGAAGGCGAGCAGCTCATCGGGCACGTATGCCAGGACCTGGCATCCCTCCGAGCCCTGCGCGCCTGCGGGAGCGTCGGCGAGGAAGATCCACTCGTAGGCCCCGCCGATGCGGAGGTCGACGCGCGACTCGATGCCCAGCCAGGCGCGCAGCCCCTCCGAGGTCGTCCAGGCGTCGAACACCTCGCGCGGAGTGGCCGCGACGTCCACGGAGGCGTCGACCACCACCGGGACCCGCGCCGAGGCGTCGAAGAGCGTCGTGTCGATCATCCATGAGCCTTGCCACTGATCGAGCCCGAGTCGCAAGCCTGGACGCGCCATGTCTGCAGCCTGGTGAGCTGCGGGCCGGCGGGCGAGGGCTGCTCGCAGCGATGTCAAGGCTACTCCGTGATGGGAGCCGTGGTGGCCACTCGGGGCTGAGCGGCGCGCTCGGATCACTTGGCGACGAACCTGTCGACCAACACGTGACGCACGGGCTTCGAGGGCTTCGTGCGGCGGCCGCGCCCGTCGACGGCGACGAGCCAGTAGTAAAGGGGCACTCCCGCGCGGAGGCCTGGCACGAGCTGTCCGGGCACGAGGCCCTCCGGCGTGAGGTTCAGCGCCGCCTGGCCGTCGGCGTGGGCGCCCACCCAGAGCTCGTACCGTGTCTTTCCGCGCGCGCGCTGAAAGTCGATGTGCGCGCGGGTCCCGTCGTAATCGTTTGTGGCCGGCCGCACGGCCGTGATCGCCGGCGCCGCCCCCTGGCCGTCCCTCTCCAGCTCCGCGATGGGGTTCGGCAGCGGTCCACTGCGGACGGGCGCTGGGGCCCGGAGGCGGCTGACGCGTACCGCCTCTTCGGTCGCATCCGAGGCCGAGTCGTACTCGGCGAAGAGTCGCCCGAGGCTCACCTCGTTGGAGGCGGCGGGTGCGATGTCGTTCACGTAAAGCACGTGGGTACGCTGCTCCACGACGACCGCCTCCACCGAGAGCGGGAGATCGACCACGCCGTCGCCCTCGTCGGAGCGCCACCACGTGGTGCCGTTCTTCCGGTAGGTGTCCCACCCGGTGTGCCCGGGGAGCTCGACCGTGAGATATCGAGTGCCGTCGAACGCAAACTGGCTCCACGAGTGGGGATCGTCGGCGTTGTAGGCGTCCTTCGCGCCGATGCTCTCCCACCGCTCGCCCTTCGCGTCGCGCAGCACGTAGATCACGCGGCCCCAGTCGCTCGAAGCGTTGACCCAGAGGCCGAGCTTCGAGGGCGCTCCCGGGAGGACGATAGGTCTCTTCGGTCGCAGGACGCCGTACCAAGGCATGAGCTCGTGGGGAGTCGCCGGTCGCTCGAGCTTGCTCGTGAGCATCGCGCCCCGCTGGGCGTCCTGGGTCCTGCGCGCGGTGAAGCGGCCGGGATAGTGCATGATCGCGACGTGATTGCCCTCGAGCGTGAAGTCGCGCTCGCCAGTGAATGCCCACGAGGCGTCGCCCAGGTCGGCCACGAGCCTCGCCCCCTCGGCTGGACGGGCGTCCGAGTGATCGGGCGGTCCGACGGCGATCGACGCGACGCTGAGGCTGGGGCTCGCGGTGGTCACGTAAGTGACCGAAGGGCCCGTGGCCACCGTCACGCGCCTGTCCTCGCTCCGCGCCCCGCGGGTGTTGTTCATCGAATCGGTGACCTCGACCGCGCCGTCGGCGCTCATCGTGAGCGTGGCGGGCCGGGTGCCGCGGAGCGTCCATAGCGCGTAGACCCAGCCGCGGGAGTCGGCGCGCGCGAAGCGGAGGGCGAAGGTGGAGGTCGAGCCGGTGCTCACCCAGCCGTCGAAATTGGCCTCGTTCAGCCGGTCGGTCATCGTGGCGAATGCGGCGTACGCAGGCTTCGGCGCGGCGTACGGGATCTTCGTCCGGATGCCGCAGCCGCCGTAGTGCTCGGCGCCGTAGGAGTCCGAAGAGTCGATGTCGTACCACCCCGAATAGAACCTCTTTACCCCATAGGCCATCGAGAGGAGCGACCAGCGATGGTAGATGTCCATCTGCTCGCGCCAGGACACCGCCCCTGGCTCGGTGGGCACGAAGATCCCCTCCACGAAGCGGAGGTCGGGCTCCGGAATGCCCGCCTTCGCGTATTCCCTCCGCACCCAATAGAGCCTGTGGAGCGACTGCTCGTGGAGTTGGCGCTCGGGAATGCGCTCGAACCCCGGGACATCGAGCCCCGAGCCGTCGACGACGTCCTTCGAGAGGCCCGCGCGCAGGAGCGGCCACACGAACCCTGGATCGCCCCACGGGACGAGCACCTTGGCGCCTTGTCTCCCCACCCGCGCCGTCGCCGCGGCGAGCTTGGCGGTCTGCACCAAGGTGGATATCTGCTCTCGCTCCTCGGCCGTGGGCGTGAGCGGCTTCTCTCCCCAGTACTCGGGCGGGTGGGCGATGGTCATGCGCGCGCCCAAGCTCGGCTCCGGGAAGAGCGTGACGTGGTCGGGGCGATGTCTTGGCGGGATGGCTGCGTCCCACTCGCGCCACTCCTTGAGGGCTGCCTTCCCTAGCGCCGGTCGCCGCGCGGCCGGCCAGGGCTGCGCCGCGACGATGAAGGCGTTCGTGCCGACTCGGTCCCAGTGCGCCTCGGCGATGCGCGCGCCCTCCGGGGATAGGCCTGGAGGGTAGCTCATCGCTGTGCGCGCGCCCGCCATGGTCATGAGTCGGACGGAGTGCTCCGGCTTCGGGCTGCCGTGTCCGCTGCCGTAGCTCCAATAGCCGAAGAGCGCGCCGCGCCCGGGCGTCCAGCGCGGGCTGCGAGTGTCTGGCGCGAGCTTCACGAGCGAGCGACTCTCCGTCCACGTCCGGCCCGCGATGGCCAGGGTCGCCTTGACGTCGTGATACCCGAAGCGCTTGACGGGCAGCTCGAGCGGGATCTCCACGGGCGAGCTCGCGCCCGCGGGATCTAGCGAGCCGGGCGGGAGCGACACCGCGCGCTCGTGGGTCGTCGACTCGGTGCCGTCGTAGCTCGTCGTCGTGACGGTGAGCTTGCCTATCTGTGTGGTCGCGGTGCGATTCGCGACTCGGGCGACGTACGAGGGCTCCTCGGGAGATTGCCATACATGGCCGAAGCGTGAAGGGCGCCAATCGAAGGTGACCGGTGTCTCCTCGAGCGTGGCCGCGTACACATGCACGCTGGAGGGCAGCCCCGCCTGGTGCGCGCCGTAGGCGATGGGATCGGGGTAGTTGCGGTAGAGCCGCGTCTCCTTGGTGAGCTCGAGCTCCACGACGTCGAGATCCCCGAACGACGAGAGGAGCCCGGGATCGAGGGGAATCGTGAGGTGGTGGAGCGCGATGGCGCGCCCGTCGCGGAGGCGCACGGGCAGCGCGTCGACGCCCGCCGTCGTGGTCGCCAGCGGCGCCCGGCCCACGAACGAGCGGGTGAAGCCCGCCCCAGGTCGGTAGAACGCGGCGGTCACGATTGGCACCGAGTCGTCGCCCCCGTCGCTGGCTGCGACGAGGTGGAGCGCCGAGAACGACCCGTTCGCGACCCGCAGCTGGATGCGCGTGGGATCGCGCTCGCTCGCCCCGACCCAGCGCGACATCGGGCCACCCGAGGCGCTCGAGTAGCCTTCGTAGTTGCCTTGTCGGAGCGTGCTCTTGCCGACGTCGATGTGGTCGTTTCCGTCGAGATCCGGCCCGGGGAACACGAACGGGACGCCTCCCACGCAGGCCTCCTCGCCGGGCGGTGGCAGAGCGCCTGGGGCCACGTCGACGCCAGCGAGCAGGCCTCGCGCGTTGACGTGGCCGCCGAGCCCGAGCGCCCGATACCCGCGCTGCCTGGCGCATCGCCCCGTCGACAGCGCGCGCGTCGTGATCCCGGCGAGCTCGGCGCCCGGCCCGAGGGTCACGTGGACCGTGCCTGTAGGATCGAGGCCCGCGTCGCGTTTCTGCGCCACCAACCTGTCGTCGAGCCACACGCTCACCGCGCCGCGTCGCAGCTCCGCCCGCACGGCGAGCCACTTGTCATCGAGCGCCGGCAGGCTCGCCATGTCGGCCTCGAGCGCAGAGCGGAACGCCTCGGGCCAGCCCGGCTCGAACGCCTCGACCGCGCGGAGGCGATAGTCGAGCGTCGTCGAGGGGGTGAAGGGCCAGTCGAGCTTCTCGAAGACCTTCGGGTCGAAGAGGGGCCCGTCGTTCTCCGTGACGCTGGCGCTGACGAGCGACGGCGAGCGGCTCGCCCCGAGCGTGAGCTGCAGGCCTGCGTACGGCGGCGCCGCGTCTTCGCCCTCGGCCGCGCGCCGCGCGAAGGCGAAGGAGGCGGTGGTGGTGCTCCCCGCCTTGGGGCGAAAGCGCACGAGCGCGCGGACCTCGCGTGCCTCGGCGCGCCACGCAGGGCTCTCGAGCGTGACGGGCTGGTCCTTCGCGGCTCGCAGCACGACGCCGAGGCGCGGGTCACGGGCGGTCTCCACCCGACTGCCGCCCGTCGGCGCGAGCGCGACCGGATCGAGCGGCACGGGCGCGTCGGCGAGCGTCCACCAGGGGCCCGCGGGGCGCGCCGACGAGGCCGCGGGCTCGGGCGCGCCTGGGGCCGGCGCTGGCTCGCGCGAGGGGGCACACGCGCTCCCCCACGCGATGACCGTGACGCACGAGAGGCGCGAGAGGCGCGCTCTCGTCGCGCGTCGCCGCAGACGTTCGCCCGATCCCATGATCGTTTAGAGGTACCACGCGGAGCGAGCGCCGCGCTGGTGGCCATTGGGTCTGGAGCAAAGGCGTGTAGAGTGCACTTATCCGCCGCCGTGGCTTCCGTGGGCCCCGTGGCCATAGCCGCCGCGGCTCCGCGAGAAGCCGCCGGGGAAGAACAGCGGGCGCCCGTAGGCCACTCCGAAGCCTCCGCGCGCGCGCCGGTAGAACGCGGGATCGTCTTGCAGCACGGGGCGGGGATCGATGTGCAGCGCGGTGGGGGCGAGCGTTCGCTCCCAGTCGAGCCCGCGCTGCAGCTCGGACAGCCAGGGGAGGTCCACGAAGTGGGTTTGGATGCCGCTCGCCTGCCAGTCGCGCAGCACGGGGTAGAGATCGTCCTCCTCGCCCTCGGTGTCGTCGAGGCTCTCCACGAGGTACACGACGCGGGTGATCCCCAGCCGGCGCAGCTCCTCCACGCTCGGCAGGTCGTGGGCCTGGAGCATGTAGCGGTTGTCGTAGTCGTCGCCGGGGTCGTCGTCGCGGTAGGCGAGACGCCACGAGTCGAGCAGGAAGATCGCGTGCGAGGTGGGCGAGGGACGCGCGCCCTGAGACGCGAGGGCGGCCTCGCGCGGGGGCCGGGGCGGTCCCATGAGCACGAGGGCGGCGAGGGTCTCGTCGGCCGGCACGAGGCCGGTCTCGGAGGGCCAGTTGTTGAACGTGAGCACCGGCGAGATGGCCTCCGTCGTGTACCGGGGCAGGGCCGCGCCGAAGGCGACCGAGGCCGCGCCGCGCATGTCGCACAGCCACAAGGTGCGCGCGGGGAGGCCTACCTCGCCGAGGCGCCGCGCGGCGCGGGTTGCCTCGTACACCACGTCGAGCTGGGCTACGTCGGGCAGCTCGGCGCGCCCTCCCATCGCGTCGAGCGAGGCGATGAGGGTGCTCTTCTCGTAGCGCGCCCACGGATCCCCCGCCGCGAGCTCCCACCGCGCGAGGACCTCGCGGGCCGACGGCACGGCCATCGCCTTTGGGAAGGGCGTCTCCTGGGTCGCGAACGCCACCGACACGGACGGCGTGAACGGACGCAGCGAGCAGGCCGTCGCCAGGGTCACGAGCGAGAGCAGGCTCAGGCTCTGCACGCCGCGACGGCGGCTCACGCGCGCACCCCGAAGTCTGCGACGCGAGGTGGCCCGCGGCGGAGGTCGCCCTCGCGATCGCGTCGGAGCGCCGGCGTATCGAGGACGACGGGCACGACGAGGGCGTCGTGGGAGGTGTGGCTCTCCTCGGTCAACCTCGCGAAATAACCTTGAAATTCGCCATCGAGTACGTACGCGCCGAGGGTGACGAGGCGCGGGCCCCACGGGGTGGAGACCGGGCGCTGCCGCAGGAACCGCTGGGCGATCCAGACGTCGCGCTCGCCGTCGTCGCCGGTCTGCTCCGAGGCCCGACGCACGCCGCCGACGAGGCGTGCCCACTCGTCGTCCGGCTCGAGCGCGCCCACGAAGACCTCGTCGCCCACGCGCCCGAGCGCGCGCTTCAGCACCCACTGCGATCGCTCCTCGAGGAGCGGCGCTTCGCGGGGGAGCGTCGTGTACGGCAGACGCTGCGCGACGGCGTCGGCGAGGCGCGCGCGGAGCTCGGCATCGCCGGGCCGTCCGCCACCGTCACGCTCGCCCTCGCGCCACGCCGGCTCGAGAGCGCACGCGCGCGCGAACGCGAGCTTCGACTGCTCGAACATCGCGGCGAACGACGAGAGCGTGGTGAGGTTCCCCGCGGCGATCGCCGCCGCGAGCGGCGCTGCGATCGGGAGCTCCGCGAGGTGCTCGCTCGGGTAGAAGCGGTAGAGGACGCTCACGGGTTCGCCGTCGACGGTGCACCGCGCGTCGTCGACCGCGAGCGCCGTTGGGCCAACTCGCCGCGCGCGACCCCCGGCCTGCGTGACCGCGCGCTCCACCAGCGCGCAGATGGCGAGGTCCTCGGCGTATGCGGTCGCGAACACGAGGGCGACGAGGCCCTTCGGCGAGCCCGGCCCGCCCGACGCCGCGACGAGGCGCGCCGCGAGGGCTCCGAGCACCGGCGTGATGTCCGCGCGCCCCTTGAAGCCAGCGAGCCGGAGAAGATCGGGCAGGCCGTGCGCCTCGTTGAGCCCGCCCGGGCAGTCGGCGTTGATCTCGCAGGCGCGGAAGCGGTCGTCCTCGCCGAGGAGCAGGTCGACCCGCACGAGCCGCCCGTGGTCGCCGGCTCGGTGCGACGCGCGGGCCAAGGCCCGGAGCTGCGCCGAGAAGCCGTAGAGGGCCGCCTCGTCGTCGCTCGTGAGCGCGAGGCGCGCGACCTCGCCGATCACCGCGCACGCGGCGAGCGCCGCGGCCTTCGCGTCCTCATGGGCGGCCTCGGTGAGCACGAGCGGGTGGAGGTCGACGCGACGCTGGCCCGCGACGTACTCGTCCCACACGAGGTGCGTGAGCCGGAGGCGGCGCGAGAGCCCGGGGAGCGCGAGCGGATCGGCGATCGGCAGCCGCGCGACGTGCGCGAGGGCGGTCGGTGCGAGCGCGGGCGGCGGCGCTGCGGGCGCGGAGGCCCCGTCCGGTACGCGCGAGCTCACTGGGTGCGCTCCGCAAGTCGTTGAAACAGCGCGGGATCTTCGGCCCCGAGGCCGTAGTACAGCACGCCCACCTCCGGCGGCAGCGAGGTCGCGAAGGCGCCCAGCGCGAGGCCCGTGGACTCCGCGTCGTCGTACCAGACCTCGTGCGTGGCGCCCGCCTCGGCGTAGCTGAACGTGAGCGCGCCCGTGGGGCCACGACGCGGAACGGCGCCGTGGGTCGAGGCGAGCCCTCGAGCCTCGAGCACGCTCACTCCGCGCGGGCCGCGAGGCCCGAAGTCGGTGCCATAAAGAGGCACGGCCACGGCGGTCTCGCGCTGCTCTCGCAGCGCGAGGCGCACGGCGTCGGTCGCCCAGCCGGGATCGAGCGTGGGGCCGGGCGTGGTGTCCGAGTAGTCGAGGGTCATCACCCGGAAGCGGTCGACGCTCGCCGCGAGCGCCGCGCGATCGAAGGCCTCGCCGTTGGGCAGATCGCTCGGCGTGGCGACCGACGGCGGGAGCAGGAGCCCGAGCGGCTTCTTCGCCTGGCGGGTCTTCGCCGACACGGCGGCGACGAGCCTCGTGAGATCGGCGCGGGCGTCGACCGGCGCGCTCATGAGATCGAGATCGACCGCGTCGACCTTCGGGAGGAGCGGCTCGAGCGAGGCGACCAACGCGTCGCGAAACGCGGGATCGCGGAGGAGACCGCGAGTGCGCTCGGCGTCGTAGCGCGCGCCGGTCTCGTCGGTGAACGCGACGCCCAGCGAGACCTGGTAGCCCAGGCTGCGGAGGCTCGCGACGGTGCGCTCGAGCGCCGCGCGCGCTCCTTTGTCGGCCGGGCCGAGGGCGCCGGTGTCGCGGGGCACCATGCAGAGCAAGAGCACCTCGCCCGCGATCGCGCGGGTCGACGGCCGCGCGAGCGTCGCCTCGTGCCACGGGTCGAGGCCGCACGCGTCGAGAAGGAGCGTGCCCTTTCGGCGCGGCAGCGGCGTGTCTGCGCCGAGCCCCACCGCGTCGAGCGGCACGGGCCCCTCGCCGTTGCAGCCGATCGCCGTGGACAGCGCCAGCAGGGCGAGCCCGAGCGCCGCCAAGCGCCGAGATCGGGGCGGCCGAGGGTGAGACGTGCGCGGGGACATGTGTGCGGTGTGCATGTTAATTTCCCCAGACCCAGGAGAGGTTCAGGCTCGCGCCGGCGAGCGGGCGCACCTCGTAAAGGCGTGGCGCGAGGCTGAGGCACACGCGCTGCTCGGGATCGAGCCTACGGCACCCCGACAGCTCGGCCCTGGCGCTGAAGGCGATGCCGACCACGTCGGCGTCCACGGCGTCGCGGCCCGCCGCGAGGGCGGCCTTTCCGCCGTAGACCACCGCGCCGACGCGGGCCGCGACCTCGAAGAAATAGCGCCGGCGTGTGAGCCGCAAGCCGAGCCCCGGCCCGAGCAGGTCGATCGCGAACATTCGCCAGGGCTGCACGGTCGCGAGCGTGCCGTCCACGGCGCTCCGCACCGGCGCGTGGTCGCCCACCGCGCCATAGAAGCCCAAGCCTGCCAGCGGGATCGTGAGCCGCGGTCGCACCACGTACGCGAAGTCGGCGTAGCCGCCCAGGCCGCGAAAGCCGCCCGCGGTGGGCAGCGTCCCGCTCACGAGCTCGCGCGACGAGAGGCTCGTGTCCTCGCTCAGCCGAAGGGTGGGGATGCGGCTCGTGGCGGCGAAGCCGAGCCCCAGGCGGAGCTCGTAGCCCGAACCGCGCGCCGGTGAGGCCGCCTCGGCCGCGCGAGGGACCACCGCCGACAAGGCGAGCGCTCCGAGGGCCGTGGCCACCGCGCCGAGGCGCCCTCGCACGCGGCGCGCGGGTGACCGTCGGCGCGGGGCTCGCGCGCCGGAGCGTGGGCCGCGGGACATGGGGGAAATTTGTAGGGCAGTCTCTCGTGAATGCAAGGGCCCGGCGCGCCGGCGCCGCGCGCAGCTCACGCGGGCTGGGCCCTGCCCTCGAAGGTGAAGCTCAGCACGCGTGGGCCGTCGCCGTAGTGGGAACGCAGGTCTTCCACGCGGTAGCCCGCGTCGCGTAGCGCACGGGGCAGATCGCGATCGAGCCGGCATCCTCCGCCACAACGGCTCCACGCGGGCGTGAGCCGACGCTGCCAGCGGCGCACGCCGGCGTCGGGGGAAATGCCATGCTCGACGAACAAGAGCTCACCGCCCGGCGCGAGCACGCGGCGCACTTCGGCGAGCACACGCGCCGGATCGAGCACGCTGCACAGCGTGTAGGTTGCAAGGACCGTGTCGAACGCGCCCTGGGCGAAGTCGAGGCGCTCGGCGTGCCCGAGGAAGAGCTCCACGGGCACCTTCGCCTCGCGCGCTCGGGGCGCGCACTTCGCGAGCAGCTCGGGCGACGGATCGACCCCGGTCACGCTCTCCGCGCGCGCGGAGTCGTAGAACGCGAGGTTCAGCCCCGAGCCGACTCCGAGCTCGAGCACGCGCCCGCGGGCCTCGGGCACCCAGCGCTTGCGCTCCTCCAGGATCTCGCGGCTCTTGCAGGCTGACTCGACGAGGCGCGGGAGCACGTATTTGGACCAGAGGCTCACGTGGTCAGCGTAGCGCGGCCCCGCCGCCCTTGTCGTCGTCGCGCCGCGAGGAGCGAAGGAAGCTCGGGAGGGCGCGCCCGAGCGAGGTCCGCGCGTGGGTCCTCCGCGCCGCCTCGGTACGCCTGGGCGGTCCCGCTCTCGAGCTTGCACGCGCCGTCGGTCGGGTTGCCGCCCGCGCGCACGAGGTCGGCCCGAATCGTCCGCTATAATGCCTCAGTGCCACGAGGCTTGGTGTCCCGTTCCGGGCGGGTAGGTCGCACGCATGGCGCGCGTTGGCGCATGCGCGGCGCCCGAGCCTACCAGGGCCTGTGGAGCGTAAAGTATTGAAAGTAGAGTGGTTTTGGCTTCGGCATGCGCGGCGCGCGGTCCACGCCCGTGGCCACCTTCACGGCGAGGCGCGCGAGCTTGTCGTCCTCCACGAGCGGCTGCTCGGGCCGCTCCGAGGCGCGGCCGAGCGTCCGGATCGCGTCGTCGCCGACGTCGCGGAGGCGCGCGGCGGCCGTGGGCTCGCCGCGCGCTCGAAGGAGGCGGCCGAAGAAGCATCGCAGGTTGGCGGCGCGGAGGTCGCCGCAGGCGGCCGTGCCCTCAGGCGCGACGAGGTCGGCGCTCGGCGCCCACGTGGCGAGCGCACGGGCGAGCTCGGTGCCCTGGTCGGGCGTGACCCCCGGCTCGTCCTTGGTGCCCAGCGTCGCCGCGTGGAAGGCGGGCCACAGCTCGGGGCGCCCGGCGAGCAGGCGGGCCGCGTAGGTCTGGGCGGCCCCCGGCCCGAGCCGCGCCGCGAGGTACGGCACGACGCGCCGAGGCGCGAAGAATCCTGGCATGTACCGCCGCCCCACGTCGCGGGCGACCCGCTTCTCGTCGTCGAGCCACGCGAAGAAGCGGAGGCTCGCGGTGATGCGCGCGAGGAGCGCGTCCGCGCTCTCCCGATCGGCGATGTCCTCCGGGATCTCGAGATCGCCAAAGGCGCCGTAGGCGAGCGGGCCGCCGGCCGACCACGCGCGGTCGAGCCGCCTCACGTCGGCGTCGGTGTACGTGAGCGCCGCCCGGCACACCACGTAGCCTGGCGCGTTCCGGTGGCTCGACGAGAGCTCGACGCGGTGGGAGCGGGCGCCGTGCTGACCGCGCAGCGCCCGCACCGACCGGACGAGCGTCGCGCCGCTGGCCTTCGCGACGAAGCCATACGGGGTGAGGGCTCCGGCGAGCCTCTCGCGGAACGACGCGGTCACTTCGGCGGGTCGTCGCTGATCGATCATGGCGGCAGGGTACGCCACGCCTGGCGCCGCTGCGCCAGGGCGCCGCGCTCGAACCGCTCGTCGGCCGCCCGCGCCGGTCCACGCGTGACGGGCCCCTCGCTTCGCGGTACGCTCGCCGGCCTGCACACGCGAACGAGGGGAAGATGAAGAAACGCCTGACGATCAGCGCTGACGCCTGCACCGAGACTCTCGTGCTCCTCATCATCATGGCGTGGGCGGACGGAAAGCTCGAACCTCGCGAGCGCGAGGGGGTGAAGGCCGCGGCGGACGTGTTCAACCTCTCGAAGGAGCTCCGCGACCGGCTCGAGAGCCTCCTCGAGAACCCGCTCACGGTGGACGAGCTGCTCGTCGAGACCCTGTCCGAGCGCGATCGCGCGTTCGCGTTCGTGGCCGCGACCTGGGTGTCGGGGGTCGACGATGACGTGGACGCGAAGGAGAAGGAGCTGCTCGATCGCGTCGCCGCGCTCTTCGGGTTCTCAGCGGCTCGTAAGCAGGAGCTCACCGATCTCGCGCGCGATCTGGAGCTGCGCCGGGGCGACGACGTGAAGTGGGCCGACGAGATCGAGCGCCTCTTCCGGGCCATCCCGCCCCGCCTCGGCGGCGACGAGGCCGGCGTCGACGTCTCGGTCGACTGAACGCGCTTCCGCGCCGCCACCCGGCTGGGCGTCCCCAGCGTCGCCCCGGCTCGCCCACACGCCTCGAGCGGCGGGGAAGTTCGAGTTGCCTCCGCCGCGCGTTATGGTGGTGCCGCCTTGACCCCGCCCGCCCGCCCGCCCGCTCGCCCGCTCGATCGCGCCCGCGTTCGACGCCGCGTGCTCATCGGCGCGCTCGTGGCGCTGGCCTCGTGCGGAGTGGGGGCGCTCGTGGCGGCGGGGCCCGTCGTGCGGGCCAAGGTGGCCGCCGGCGCCGAGGCCGCGCACCTCGTGGTCGAGGTCGAGCGCGTCCGCGTCGGCTTCTTCGTCGTGCGGCTCGAGAACGTGCGGGTCACTCCCGAGGGCGAGCAGGGCGCCTCGGTGGCCATCCCGGAGGTGCGCGTCACGCTCTCGGCCGGGCTCACTCCGACCCGCATCGTGGCGAGCCGCCCCGTCGTGGCGCTCGAGGGCGAACCAGGCGACCTTCGGGCCTCGTGGCTGCGCTGGCGTGCGAAGCGGCCGCCCACGTCGGGCTCGTCGCGCACCCGTGACCGCGCGCTCGTCGTCGAGGACGCGACCCTCCACTGGCGCTCGACGGCGGGCGCGCTCGAGGTCTCGGGCGGGTACGTCAGCGTCGCGGACGGCGCGTTCGTGGCGCGGGCCGAGCTCGCCCGGGCGCAGCGCGATCGGATCGCCCTCGAGGTCCGGGGCGCGCACCTCGAGCTCGAGGGCGGGCGCACGTTCAGGTCGGCGCGCGCCGACTCGGTGCGGTTCGAGCTCGACCGACCGAGGAGCGCAGCCGCCCCGACCGCCGCCCCCGTCGCCCTCACGCCCCCCGCGCTCCCCGTCGCGCAAGGGGCAAAAAAAACAAACGATATCAAACAATTGGAGAGACACTCCGCCGAGCCGTTCTCGCCGCTCCCGCTCCCCGATCTCGCGGCCGCGCGCGCGCGCCTCTCGGTCGCGACGCTGGCCCTCGCCGAGCTCCTGCCCGACGGCGGCGACCTCCGGACCGCCGCGCTCGCCGTCGAGGTCCGCGGCGACAGCCCGGTCAGCGTAGGCCCTGGGCCCTTCGCGTTCGTCCGCCAGGGCCAGGCGCTGCACGTGTCGTTCAAGTCGGCCGCGGCCGCGACGAGCCCGCCCATGAGCCTCGAGCTGCACGCGCCCATCGGCGCCAGCGGAGAGACCTCGCTGACCGTCGACGGGGGCCCGCTGCCGCTGTCGCTCCTCGGCCTGCGCGAGGGCGCGCTCGGGTTCGTCGACGTGGGCCGCGCGACGGCGATGGCCAAGGGCCGCCTCGTGCTCGACGCGCCGGGCGCGAGCGTGACGTTCGACGGTGAGATTCAGCTCGCGAACGCGTCACTCAGCCAGCCGCGGCTCTCGCGGGAGACCCTCCGGGGGTTGAGCCTCGCGGTCGGCGGTCGCGGCCTGCTCACGAGCAGCTCGCTGCGGCTCGACGACGCCCGCGTAGTGGTCGGAGCGGCGCGCCTTGGACTCCGCGGCAGCATGGAGCAAGACGCCTCCCACCTCCAGGCCCACCTCGCCTTCGACCTGCCCAGCGTCGGCTGTCGGGAGCTCGCCGAGGGGGTCCCCTCGGGGCTCTTGCCCACCGTGCGCGACGTCCGCTTTGCCGGCACGTTGACCGCGAGCGGTCGGCTCGCGTTCGACACGAAGAACCTCGACGCCCTCGAGCTCGACTACGCGATCGACGACCGGTGCCGCGCGACCGAGGTCCCGAGGGCCCTCTCGCGCGAGCGCTTCAAGGGCGCCTTCTCGCACGCCATCGTCCACCCCGACGGCTCGCGCGGCGAGGCGACCACGGGTCCTGGCAGCGGCAACTGGACCGAGCTCGGTGGCATCAGCCCCTTCCTCGTCGCGGCCGTCACCACCACCGAGGACGGCAGCTTCTTCCGCCACCACGGCTTCAACCACGCCGCGATCAAGCAGAGCGTCGTGGCGAACGTGAAGGCGCGCCGCTTCGTCCGCGGCGCGAGCACCATCACCATGCAGCTCGCGAAGAACCTCTTCCTCGTGCGGGAGAAGACGCTCTCGCGAAAGCTCGAGGAGCTCGTGCTCGCCGACTACCTCGAGCAGGTCTTCCGAAAGGAGGAGCTCATGGAGCTTTACTTGAACGTGGTCGAGTTCGGGCCCGACATCTACGGCGTCACCCAGGCCGCCGCGCACTACTTCGGGCGCACTCCGCTGGAGCTCAACTTGTCGGAGTGCTTGTTCCTCGCGTCGGTGTTGCCTTCACCCGTCCGGTCCCACCGCCTGGCCGAGCACGGTGAGCTCCCCGAGCACTGGCAGCGGCACCTGCAGTTGCTCATGCGCATCGCCGAGCGCACCCACCGGATCACGCCCGCGGAGCTCGAGGTGGGTCTCCAGGAGCGTGTGGTCTTCCACAAGGCTGGGACGCCTCGCCCGCCCCCGCGCACCGGGCTGCGGCCCACCGGGGCTGGCGCCGACGATGGCGACACCGACTGGCGCCGACTCGACTGACCTGCGCGAAGACCGTTGACATACGCGTCGTTCAGACTACTATCGCGCCCGCTACTCGAGAGATTGCGCCCATAGCTCAGCTGGATAGAGCACTGGTCTACGGAACCAGTTGTCGGAAGTTCGAATCTTCCTGGGCGCGCAGCTGCTCCACACGCGGTGAAGAACGCGGCAACGCGCCCGCGCGCACGCCATGAGCGACGAGCCGATCCCGCCCCACGACCCCGCGCGGATCGACCTGCGCACGGACGACCTGCGCTGGATGGGCGTCGCGCTCGAGGAAGCCGACCGCGCCGCCGCCGAAGGCGAGGTGCCGGTGGGGTGCGTCCTCGTGAAGGGCGGCGTCGAGATCGCGCGCGCCCACAACCGGCGCGAGTCGTCGCAGGACCCCACGGCGCACGCGGAGGTGCTCGCCATCCGCGCCGCGGCGCGGGAGGTGGGCTCCTGGCGCCTGGAGGGGGTCACCGCGTACGTCACCCTCGAGCCGTGCGCCATGTGCGCGGGCGCGCTCGTGCTCGCGCGCGTGCCGCGGGTCGTCTGGGGGTGCCGCGATCCCAAAGGCGGGGCGGTCGCCACGCTGTTTGGCGTGGGCGTGGGGGACGCCCTGAACCACCGCTTCGAGTCGGTCGAGGGGGTCCTGGCCGCCGCCGCCGCCGACCGGCTCCGTCGCTTCTTCGGGGCGCTCCGGGCGCGCGGCAAGAAGTAGCCCGGAAGAACCGTGCCAACTTCGCAACTTTTGCGAGGTGGGAGCCAGGTCGGATCGCGATGTCGCCAGGTCCTGCGGCCGGGCCGAGCGCGATCCCAAAAACGTCGAAAAATGTGGCCTTCGCGCAATATGGCACGGCCCCTGCTAAGCAATCTGCGTCGCGCGTCCTTGCTTCCCTACTTTTCTCCTTTCTTCGCTGACTGCGCGCGCGACAGAGCTTAGCCCTTCGAATTGACTCGCATCTGCGATCGCGGCCTGGGGCGTCGGAAGTCGTGACAGGAGCGTCCTTTCTTTCTTTCTGAGCTGTCGCCCAAGCGGCACCGATGAACACCGAGCTTGGTACATGGCGCGCCCTCTTGGGTGCGCCATGTCGCTTTTTGTCGTGGGCGAACCCCGCCGCGCCTGCCTCGAACATCGCCCCGGCGACTGGTAGGATTGGCCCATGGTCGTCCCGCGGCGTCCGCTGCGCGTCTCTGTCGCACTCGTGGGGCTGACTGCCCTGCTCGCGCCCGCGCTCACGCAGGCCTCGGGCCCGGGTGGCGCGCGCCACGAGGCCGCCTCGCTGCGCCCGGCGTGGCTTGGCGTGGGCATGGACGACGCGGCCCGTTCGGGCGCACCTGCGTCGCGCGTCGTCGTCAGCCACGTGGTCCGTGGCTCCCCGGCCGAGGCTGCAGGGCTCCGCGAGGGCGATCGGCTGGTCCGGGTTGCGGGCGTCGAGGTCCGTGAAGCCACCCAGGTCATCCGCTTGGTCTCGGCCCGTGCCCCCGGGGACCTCCTGGCCCTCGAGGTGGAGCGCGCCGGGGCGCGGCGGGCGCTCCAGGCGACCCTCCGGGAGCACCCCGGTCCCGAGCGCGTCGTGCGCCTTGAACACGTGGGGAGCGCTGCACCCCCGTTCGACGGGGCGCTCCCCATCGGCCGCGCGCCGACGAGCCTCGCGGCGCTGCGCGGCCAGGTCGTGCTCCTCGACTTTTGGGCGACGTGGTGCGGTCCGTGTCGACGGGTCGCCCCGCAGCTGAGCGCGCTGCAGGCGCGGTTTGGCGCGCAGGGGCTCCGGGTCGTGGGCGTCACCACCGATCCGATCGAGCGCGCCGCCACGTTCATGGAGCTCGCCGGCACCAAGTACCCTTCGCTCGCGGATCCCGGCGGGCTCGTGTCGCGGGCCTACCACGTGTCGAGCCTGCCGACCCTGTTCGTCATCGATCGCCGCGGGGTCGTCCGCGACGTGTTCGTTGGCTTCGATCCGGCCCGCGACGCCGCGCTCGACACCTTGGTCCAGAGCCTGCTCGCGGAGCCCGACCTGCCCGCTCCTGCCTCGGCCCCGGGCGACGCCGGCGCCCCGGAGGCGGGCGCGCGCTGATGGCCGATCCACGTACGCTCGTGCGGCTCACGAGCGAGCTGCTCTGGTCGCTCCGGCGCGAGGGGTTCGCGATCGCACCGAGCCAGTCCCTCGACGTCGCGCGGGCCATGGTGCTGCTAGGTTTCGAGGATCGAGGACGCTTGGCCGACGCGGTCGCAGGCCTCGTCGACGTGCGATCCGCGCGCCGCGAGGCCTACGACGCCGCGTTCCACGCCTTCTTCGACGCCGACTCCCGCGTGGAGCTGGACGAGCGCCTGGCGCGCGCTGGCGTGACCGCGTCGGAGCGCGCGGCGGTTCGCGAGTATCTCGCGCTGCTCGTCGAAGCGGGGGCCGGGGACACCACGCTGGCGGCGCTCCTCGAGGGGCGCGGCGAGCTCACGAGGTTGCTCGCGGCGCGACCCACCGCGGCGCTCCTCGCCGGCGCAGACGCCCCGCTGCGCGCGGGGTTCGTGGCCCATCGCGTCCTCGAGCGCCTCGGCGCGACACGAGCGCACTCCGACCTCGACGCGCTCGCCCGAGACCTGCGGGGAGCCTTCGGCGAGGCGCGCGCCGCGGAGCTCATGCTCCTGCTGCGGGCGGAGCTCGCCCGTACGTTGGCCGAGGCGCGCCAGCACGTCCGGGCGCGGGCGCGCGAACGCGAACGCGAACGCGAACGCGAACGCGGGCGACCCGCGGGGCCGCTCGAGACCCCGTTCGACCAGCTCGCTCCCTCGGAGATCGCGGAGGTGCGCCTCGCGGTGCGCCGGCTGGTGGAGCGCCTGCGCGGCCGCGACGCGGTCCGGCGTCGCCGCGCGGCCCGGGGGAAGCCCGCGGCGGGCCCGACGATACGCAGGTCATTTCAAACACTTGGAATTCCGGTGGCGCCGGTCTTCCGCGCCCGAGTCCGGCGGCGACCCCGGCTCGTGGTCCTGTGCGACATCAGCGAGTCGGTGCGCCACGCGGCGCGGTTCCTCCTCGAGCTCACGTACCTCGCGCAGAGCCTCTTCGATGACACCCGCACGTTCGTGTTCGTCAGCGAGCTCGGCGAGACGACCCGGCTCTTCGCGGAGCGCCCGATCTCGGAGGCTCTCGCGGCCGCGTTTGGAGGCGCGGTCGTGCCCATCGCCTCGAACTCGAACTACGGCCGGGCCCTCCGCGCCTTCGCAGACGCCGAGCTCGAGGGGATCGACCGGCGCACCACCGTGATCGTGCTCGGCGACGGCCGCACGAACTATCTCGACGCGGGCGCCGACGCGCTCGCCCGCATCGCCGCGCGAGCCGGCGCGGTGCACTGGCTCTGCCCGGAGGCGCGCGCCGCTTGGGCCTCGGGTGACAGCGCCATGGAGACCTACGAGCGCCACTGCACGCGCGTGCTCGAGGTGCGCACGGCGCGCGACCTCGACCGCGCCGTGCGCGCCGCGCTCGGCTGAAGCGCTCGGCTGAAGGCGTGTGCGGAGCGAGGTGAGGCGAAGCGCGCGGCTGAAGAGGGCCGTGCCCCCGCTCAGTCGACCACGCCCGTGACGTAGCTCTCGTGCAACGTGATGCCCTTCTCAGGCAGGTTCATGCCCGAGATCGTGCACAGATAGTCTTTGAAATTGTACTTCACGATGGCGCCCGCGTAGGGCTCGCGGCCGAGCCGCGCGCGGTCGCCCTCGTCGGTCATGGGTGAGCCGAGCGACCCCCGCAGACCAGCGACCACCGAGTCGAGCTCGCGCGCCGCCGTGTCCTCCGGGAGGTGCCAGCGCCACGTCGAGAGGCCGAGGAGGGTCTTGTCGCCCACGCGAAACGACATCTCGAGCTCGTCGATGCGCGCCCGCGCGAACGTGGCGGGCAGCGCCTCGGCCGGGATGTCGACGCACGAGATCGTGGTGTCTTCGCGGGTCGCCTTGCAGGTCACCCCGCGGGCCTTCGCCCACGACTGAACGTCATTCAGCGTGGTTTTGTCGAGCTGGAACCCGAGCGCCATTCGCGCCGGAGCGGGCGTGTCTCCGCGGGTGAGGCGGATCGCTCGCTTCTGCGCGTCCTCCACGCCCTGAGGAGGCGCGTTGTTCGCAGGGCAGCCGCCCGCCTTCGCGAGCAGCGGCTTGCCGACGCTCGTGTGCAGCAGGCCAACGACCCCCGTGGCCGCCGCGATCGAAATCGCGACGCCGACGACGGCGCTCTTCACCTTGGAACGAGGCTGACGCTCGGGTTGGCTCATGGGACTACCTCAGCCGCCGCCGCCGGCGTCGGTCGGGGGCTTGAAGTCGCCCGAGGCCGCGGGGTCGACGACCGCGCCCTTCGTGGCGACGAGCGCGTCAGCCACGGCCTTGATGTCGGCCGGGGCGACCTTCGCCGCGGTCAGCACTCCGCCGGCGATCTCGATGAACTTGTCGAACGTGGCGCCCGGGATCCGGAGATCCGCGTGGACCGCCTTCATGTCGGAGCGGCACACGAAGCCGCCGGCGACCGTGAGCGGGTACTGCTCGGGCCCGCCCGCGATTTTCGCGAGCTGGTTGGAGAGGCACTCCTCGATCTGTGCAGGCGTGGGGCGCCCGGGCGTCGCGTTCAGCTGGAAGTAGAAGTAGGACCTGATGTTCGCGTCCTTGAGCTCCTCCACGACGATCGCCTTCACGGCCGTCTTGATGCCGTCGAGCTTGCCGAGGCGCTCGTACAGGGTGGTCGTGGGCGTGGAGCTCGTGGCCGTCGTCGTGGTCGTGGGCACAGTGCCCGCGTCGGCCTTCATCGGCGCGTCGTCGCTGCAGCCGGCGACGAGCGCCCCCGCCGAGACGAGCGACCCCAGGGCGATCGCGAGAATTCCGTTCTTCATGCGCATGCGCGTTCCTCCTAAAAAACAAAGCCAACCGGTGTCAGCGGAACACTACGCGCGTCGCGCGTCTTCGGATCCTGCCTGCTTCGGCGTTGCGGTCAACGCGTGGGCGGCGCGCCGCCACGCGCAGCTTTGCAGCAAGCACGCGGAAGCGTCATGAGCAATCCGTGCTAGCTAGGTTCCGTCCGTCGGGGCCGCGGTGAGGCGGACGAGCCCGCGGAGTCGTTGGCTGATCCACAGGTGGTTGTGGGCGTCGACGATGACCGCGCCCACGCCGTCGAGCTTCTCGACGAGCTCGAGCCCGCGCTCCGGGCCGAGGATGAACACCGCGTCGTCCATCTCGTCTGCGAGCAGCGCGGTCTTCGCCCACACCGTCACGGAGCGACACGCGGTCGCGGGGCGGCCGGTACGGGGATCGAGGATGTGGTGGTAGCGCCTGCCGTCGACGATGTAGGCGCGCTCGTAGTCGCCGGCCGTGCTGAAGGCGTGGTCGGTGAGCGGGATCAGCGCGAACGGCGCGGGGCCGCGCGGATCGCGGACGCCGGCCGACCACTCCGAGCCGTCGGGCTTCTTGCCGCGCGCGAAGAGGTCGCCTCCGGCCTGTACGAAGAAGCTCACGAGCCCCGCATCGTCGAGGACCTTCACGGCCCGATCGACCGCGTAGCCCTTCGCGATGCCCCCGAGGGAGACCTTCACGCCAGGCTTCGCGAAGGCGACCGTGCGCGCCCTCGCGTCGAGCCGAAGGTGGCGGTAGTCGACGACGGGCAGCAGCGCGCGGATCGCCGCCTCGTTCGGCGGGTGAGGGTCGAGGTCGTGGTCGAACTTCCACAGCCCGTGCAGGCCCTCGAAGGTGATGTCGAACGTGCCCGAGGAGAGCTCTCCCACGCGCACCGACTCGGCGACGAGGTCGAAGGTCTCCTGGCCCACGGCTACCGGAGCCGTGGCGGCGGACTGGTTCACGCGGAAGAGCTCGCTGTCTCTCCAGGTGGTCATCAGCCCCTCGACGCGCTGGATCTCGGCGAGCGCTGCGTCGAACGCGCGGTGCGCGCCCACGGCGTCGACCTTGGGGGTCGTGTACGCCACGAACGCGATGTGGGTGCCCATCGCCGCCCCCTCGCCCCACACGCGCTCGGCCGTGAACGGCGCGGCGGCGGCGCTCGGCGCCACCACGGGCGCGGGGGCTGGGGCCTCGGCTGCGGACGGCCCAGGAGCCGGCACGCACGCGAGGCTCGCGCCGCATGCGCCGCACGCGACGAGGAGAGCCACACGGAGCGCCGCGCATCGAGCCGCCACGGCTGGAGCCTACCCGACCGGCCCGGTTCTCCCAAGCCCGCGCGGCTTCGCGCTCGGCCGGCAGCGGGTGTTCGCGTGGCGACGGGCCTTGAGCCCAAGAGGGGTTCAGCTACCATGGAGGGTCGCATGCCCACACCTCCGCTCCGCATCGTCTCCCGCGCGTCGCGCGCCGGCCTCGTCCCGGTGGCCTTCGCCATCGCGCTCGCGGGCCTAGGCTGCTCTGCGGAGACCGACTCTGCCGTGGACGAGGAGCCCGCCACCGAAGAGGAGAACGCGGTGAAGGTGGACACGCGAACCCCGGAGGGCCGCGCGCAATACGACGCGAACGTCGCCTTCGCGAACGCCTATGTCGCGCGCTGCAAGCTGCCCGCGACCGGCAAGAAACGAGCGATCGTCACCGGCTTCGGCCGCTTCATGGGCATCGCCAACAACGCCACGGGGCGCATGGCGGCCGGGCTGCTGCCCGGCATGGAGTACCCCGAGACCTCCCAGCCGCCGCCTGGCGCGGTCGATCCCCCGGGGCCGCAGCTCTCGGTGGCGGCCGGCGCGGTCACGCTCCCGCGCTCCGGTGACGTCGAGCTCTGCGTGATGGTGCTGCCCGTGTATTGGGACCTCGCGGCGATCTTGCTCGCCAAAGAGATCGAGGCGTTCGGCCCTGACCTAGTGCTCATGAACGGCGTGGCGGGCGCGCGGCAAGACCTGTGGCTGGAGCTCGGGGCCGTCAACAAGGCCGCTGCGCTCGACGACGGGTCCGATCAGCTCCGGCCCGCGACCTCGGCGGGTGCGAGCTCCGCGCCCATCCTGGAGAGCGCGACGAGCGCCGATCAGGCTCGCGCGAATCTGTTGTCCTGGAGCGCCGTCGAGTCCGCAGCGCGCGCGGCGCGCGACGAGGCGGCGCAGCGCTCGGACGCGTCTGGCGCCTTCGGCGATGTGCTGCGCGGCGTGAAGCGCGCGGGTTTCCCCCGGGGCTCGAACACCTACCTCTGCAACAACATCACGTACATCACCGGCTACCTGATGGACTACCCCGGCCGCACGGTGCAGCTCCTCCGCTCGAACACGCGCGTCTCTGGCAAGCCGAGCTACGTCAAGACCCGCATCAGCCGCGACACCCGCAAGACTCCGCGCGTGTTCGCGCACTGGCCGTCGGAGCTCGCCACGCGGCACACCGGCGCCGGGCGCGACGTCATGCGCGCCCTCCTGGACGCGCAGCTCTCCACGAACGAGGCGCCCACCCGCGGCCGCAACACGGACGCCGCCCCGGATCTCGCGGGCGGAGGGACGTTCTAGAGCGCCGAACCGCTTGATGACCGAGGAGTTTCGCCAAGTTGCGAGCCGCGCGAGGCGGGCGAGTGAGGGGGACGACCATGTTGACCGACGATGAGGCCCGGGGCGGCCCGGGCGCGAGCCCCCGTGGAGGAAACTTCCAGAGGTGGTGCGACGTGCGATATGGTGCGTGCATGGGATACCCTCGTGCACGACGCGGAATGTGGGTCTTGGCGCTGGCGCTCTCACTGGCGGCCTGCAAGGAGATGTTCCCGACGCGCCCCGCCCCGACGGTGGACCGCTCGCTCGCGTGCGGAGCGGTGCGCCCCTCACCGCTTCCGCACCTGGAGGCGTGGGATTCGGCGTCGCGCGACCTCGTGGCGAAGCGTCGCGCCGCTGGCGCCGTCGTCGTGAGCTACCGCTCCATCGGGTGCAACGTGGAGCTCGAGGTGCTCCCGCAGTGCAGCGCGCCCGGCGAGTACACCTACGCCGCCCACGCGAGCCGCGACACGAAGCGCGCGGCCACGCCGAACGATCTGTTCCGCGAGTTCACCGTGGGCGCATCGAACCTCGCCGGTCACCTCCGCGGCGACGTCGCGCTGCGCTCCGACAGCACGACGGTCGGCATCGCCTCGCTCCCCATCCGCGATGTGGTCCGCACGAGCGAGCTGCGGGGCGACTGCCAACGCGCGACGCACGTCGTCAGCCAGATCTACCTCGGCGGCTACACGCTCGTGGAGGGCCACGCGGGCGATCTCGACGACATCACGAACCCCTACCTGCCCACGGGCAAGAGCACGCTCCCCAAGGGGGTGCGGCCGCTCGCGCAGGCGGGCGCGCCGGCCGCGTGCACCAGCGCGACCAATGAAGGCAAGGAGACCGCTGCGTGCGCCGTCCCCCTCCGCCTCGGGCTCCTGGCGATCGAGGGGCGCGCGGCGAGCGGCTGCCCCGACGGGACGACGCTGGAGGGCGAGTCGTGCGTCCCGCGGGCCGCGCTCACCGAGGCCGGATGCCCCCCGGGCACCAAGCTCACAGGGGCCGAGTGTACGGGTACGCTCGCCTCGGGCTGCCCCGCCGGCACGCGCTTCGTGGGCGGGTACTGCGTCACTCCGAACGCCGACGCCGGGGGGGTCTCCGAGACCACCGCCGACGCCGGGCCGCCCCCTCCGCCCGGCATGGTGCTCGTTCCGCAGGGCACGCTGAGCATGGGCTCGAGCGACGGCGAGCTCAACGAGAAGCCCGCGCACACCGTGCCGATGAAGGCCTTCTGGATGGACACGACCGAGGTGACCGTCGAGGCGTTCGCCGAGTGCGTACGTGCCGGCGCATGCTCGGGTTTCCCCATCGATCCGCTCTGCAACAGCGGGCGTCAGGCGGGCCGCCTGAAGCACCCCGTGAACTGCGTCACGGCGACCGAGGCGGAGGAATACTGCCGCTGGGCCCACAAGCGCCTCCCCACCGAGGAGGAGTGGGAATACGGCGCTCGCGGCGGCGACGCTCGCCGCTACCCCTGGGGCGACTCGGGCCCCGCCGGGCAGAGCTGCTGGAACGGGGAGGGCAACGACGTCGGGAAGGGCGCGCGCAAGTCCACCTGTCCCGTCGGGACGTTCCCCGCTGGGAAGAGCCCATTCGGCCTCCTCGACATGGCCGGTAACGTCATGGAGTGGACCTCTTCGGGCTATTCGGACGACTACGACCGCGAGCGGAGCGACGGCACTCGCGTCGTGCGCGGCGGGAGCTGGGAGCACAGCAACCCGAACAGCGTGCGCGCCGCCCTGCGCGTTCGGAGCGGTGTCGAGTCCCGCGTGAGGCACCTCGTCGGCTTCCGCTGCGCTCAGTCGCTGCCCTGACACTCACGAGCGCGCACGAGCGCGCTCGTGCCTCGCGTGAACCCGCGAGCGGCGGGGGTGTCACGCCTCGGCGAGCAGCTCCGCCGAGGTGAGCGTGTCGGCGGACTTGCCGTGCATGTACTGCGCGAGCCCCGCTTGCTCGTAGTGCGGGAGGATGCGCGGCGACAGGAGGCCAATCTCCCGCAGGTTGGGCACGATCCGCGAGAACATCATCCGACGAAAGTCGATCATGCCGGGGGAGGAGGAGACCACCTCCTTCCACTGCTCTCGCGTCATGCGCCCCTCGAACCACTCCTCGAACACCTCGAAGGCCATGAAGCGATTGCGCATCAGCAGGGACACCTCGAAGGCCCAGTCTTCGCGCTCACAGCGCTCGCGCTCGGTGATGTGGTGGTTGAAGTGCTCGCGGAGCGCGACCACCCCGTAGTGCACGTGGCGGGCCTCGTCCTGGATGACGTTCTTCAGCAGCTCCTTCAGCAGCGGCTCGCGGGTGCGCTTGTGGAGCACGCCGAACGCCCCGAGCGCGAGCCCCTCCACCATGATCTGCATTCCCAGGAACTTCATGTCCCAGCGGCTGTCGCGCATGAGCGCGTCGATGATCACGAACAGGTTGTCGTTGACCTGGTAGAGGCGATCGAGCTTCGTGTCGAGGTACCGGTGGAACACCTCCACGTGGCGGCCCTCGTCCATCACCTGAGTGGCGCCGTAGAGCTTGCCGTCGAAGAACTGCACGGACTCGGTGACCTGGGCCGCCGCGAACAGCGCACCTTGTTCACCGTGGAGGAACTGACTCAGCATCCACGCCGAGAGGCTGTGGAGGATCTTTCGCTTCTCGAGGGGGGTCGTGGTGATCCCGTAGCTAGCGATTCGATCGAGGTCGACGAAGTCCTCCGGAATGATAGGCAGCTCCGGGCTGAGCGGGTCGACGTCGGTGTGCCACGGGAGATCGTCGCCGTTCCACTGACCGAGCTTCGCGCGGTGGTAGAGCTCCGCCATCTCCTCGTTGTCGGCGGGGTAGCTCCAGTCGAAGTGGGCCTGGTGGCTCGCCGTCATTTTCGTGGGGGTGCCCTGCTTTCCACGCTGGAGGAGCAGTCCGCGGACCCCGGCCGGGCCGAGCGAGCGGGCCACCCGTGGATCTTTGATCTCCGAGAGCAGGTCGATCGCGTCGACGTACGCCTCGAGCTGGTTCTTCACCTTCGTGGGGAGGAGCTGCGAGATCCGGTAGAGGACGGTCATTTGGACTCTCCGAGAGTGGCAAAGATGGCGTGGGCTTTGCCCATGTGCCATCGCGTGATGAGCGTGTTCACGAGCGGCATCGCCCGCTCGACGAGGGTCGCGAGCGCCTTGGGCGGGAGGTGCGAGACGCGCTCGGCGAGTAGGCGCACCTCGGTGTGAAAGAGCCGCGTCACGATGTCTTCGTAGACGCTTAGATCTCGTGGGGTGAAGCCCAGATCCTTCGTGAGGCCGGCGGCTCGAAACTCGCCCCACAGGTCGATGAGCCAGGCGTCGCGCGCCGCGATCGTGCGTCCGCCCCGGGGCGCTTCCCGAGGACCACGTATCCGGCCTTCTCGAGGTCTTCGAGGTCCGCGGGCGCGAGGTTGCGGGCCTTTGCGAGGGCGTCGACGTCGACGAGCCCGTCGTCGGACACGAGGCCCGACGCGCTCGACAGGTGGGCCTTCACCTCGGCGAATAGGCGCTTCTGCGTGGGGCTGAAGGCCTCGTCGGTCTGGTCGAGCATGGCCTTGATGACCTTCAGCGGAAGGAAGCGCTCGTGCTGCAGCTTCCGCACGAGGGCTACGCGCTCGACGTGAGACTCGTCGTAGTAGGCCATGTTGCGGCCGGTCTTCGTGCCTTCGGGCACCAGGCCCTGCTGGATGTAGAAGTGGATGACCTGGCGGGGCACGCCGGTTCTCTGGACGAGGTGCTGCATCTTCAGGCGGCGCGGCGCGTCCTCCGTGGGCGCCTCCGCGCGGGGCGCTGCGGCCCTCGCGCTCGCGCGGCGCGGCTTCGCGGCCGCGATCGGCGCGTTCGGTCCAGTGGGGGGAGTCGCCTCCGTGGGCCGGCTCGACGTGCGACGGCGGGGCGTGCGCTCGGTCACCGCGGCCGCTCCAAGGTGCACGGGCCGAGGGCGCGGTCGGAGCACGCGAGGACCAGGCCCGCGCGTCGCTCGGCGGGCGTGAGCGCGAGCCCCTCACGAGTGGTCTCGCCGGAGACAAGGTGTAGTTTGCACGCACCGCAGCCGCCCATCGCGCACGAGTACGGCAGATCGAGGCCCGCCTCGAGGCCCGCCTCGAGCAGCGTCTTGCCCACCGCCTGCACGGCCCGCACGCTCTGGCCGTCGACCCGGAAGGTGAGCTCGACCGGGCCCTTCGGGGCGACGCCCGCGGAGGCGGGAGAGGTGAAGGCCTCCTCGCGGATCTGGTCGTCGGTCAGTCCCCGGCCCCGGAGCGCGGCGCGCGCGGCGCGCATCATGGGTTCTGGACCGCAGAGGAACGCGGCGGTGTCGTCGGCCGAGGCACCTCCCAGCGCGTCCGCGAGGCCGTCGAGCTCCCGGTCGAGCACATCGCGCGTGAGCATGCCGACCCCCTCGGTCCAGCGCTCCTCCGGCTCCGAGAGGACGTGACGCACGACCAGGCGCCCGGGGTGGGCGGCGACGAGGGCCAAGAGCTCGGCGCGGAACGGGATGTCCCGCTCGCGGCGGTTGCCGAAGACGATCGTGACGCGCTTCGCGGGCTCGCACGCCAACAGGTGCCGCGCGATCGAGAGGAGCGGAGTGATGCCGCTCCCGCCGCCGACCAGCAGCACGTGGGGAGGGAACGCGTAGGCGGCGGGGACGAAGCCGCCCGACGGCCCAAGCGCGGTGAGCGTATCGCCGGCCCGCGCGTGCGCCACGAGGTGGGTGCTCACGCGGCCCTCGGGCTGCCGTCGCACCGTGAGCCGCACGCGCCCGCCGAGCGCGCCTGGCTCGCTCGAGGCCGAATACGCGCGACGCAGGCGCTCACCGCCGACGGTCACGATGAGCGTGAAGAACTGCCCCGGGGTGAACTGCAGCGGCCCCGCCGGATCCGACAGGACGAGCGAGACCGTGTCCTCGGTCTCGCGAATGACCTCGTCCACCTGCAGGGGGCGCCCGAGCGACGGCGTGTGCGCCACCCGCGCGGCGCGGCGGGGCCGGCGCTGGACGAATGGCGATGGACCGCGGCCAAGCACCGATGAGACCACGGTCGTGACGTCGAGCCGAAGCTGCGAGAGGACCTGCGAGAGCATGACGTGAGCCTAGCGCACGAGTGAAGAGTGTCAAGTGACACCAGACACTTTACGCGCGCGCTGCACGGCGCCGGGCGAGCGTCGCCTCCGCCCTCGGAGCGCCGGGCCGAGCGCGTACGCGAGCGTGCGCGCTCGGCCGAGCCCGGTCTGGGAGCCGAGATCTCCCGGGCGCGCGCGCGTCGCGAGCGCGACGACGCGCGCGCGTCGCGACCACACGCAGCGCCGTGAAGCATCGAAATCCGAAATCCGGCGGCCGCTACCTGGCTACGCCGGGGGGCGACTCAGTTCGCGAACTCGACGGTCGGGATCGCGATGACCGGCGCCGAAGGATCGGCGGAGGGCGCCGCCGGCTCGGCGGAGGGAGCGGCCGCCGTCGCCGTGGCCGGCGGCGCGGGGGTCCCAGCGCGGCTCTTGCTAAGCGAGGTGCCGACCTTGAGCCCCGCGAACACCGCCACGCCGACGAGCACGACGAGGACGGCGCCTCCGACGAGCATGAAGTTCTTGTTCGGGGGCGGCGGCAGCGACGGCGCCATCGACGGCCGCGGCGGCGGTGCGGCCGACGGTCGGGGAGGCGCCTCCGACGGCGACGCGGCCACAGGCGGCAGCGGCGGAGGTCCACCCCGAGTGAGTGGGGCCGGCGGATCGCTCTCGCTCGTGTCTTCGACGGCCTCTGCGCCGTCGATCACGAGCTCGGGCGAGTCGGTCGGGCTCAACCCGCTCAAGCCGGCGCTTTCCGCGTCTGGGTTCTCCATCGGGCCCTCCATGTTGCCTCAACTGGCGCCTGGTCAACAGAGCCCGCGCGCCGTTTTTCTTCTTTTCTCTGCCGGCGCCCGTCCAACTCGCCGTCCGCAGCGGCGCGCGCGCCGGGCCGGTGGGCGAGCGTCGCGGTGGGCCTACTTCGTGCCCCGCGTGAGCAGCTTGTCGATGAGGCCCTTCGAGTACCCGGAGAGCTCGCGGAACACGACGCCCATGCCGTCCTTCTCGAGGCGCACGACCTCGCCTTCGCCTTCGACGGTCTCGATGTCGTCCATGATGACGGTGAAGTGCAGGTTGACCCGCGTGCCGATCGGCAACGGCTTCTGCGCGCGGATGAACACGCCCGTGCGCGAGATGTTGGTCACGTACTCCTGGATGAACGAGTCGAACGACTCGAACTCCTTGTTGATGGTGACGCGCTCGTCGACGCGCTTGTCGTCGGAGGCGTCGGTCTCTGCGGCGTCGGTCTGGGCGGCGTCGACGTCGTCGGGCGTTGGCTTGGTCACGTGTGCCTCACTTCCCCGCGATGTCGAACTGCTCGAGGTGGTACTCCTTGCGGGGGACCACGAGGATCTTGCGCATGTAACGGTTCTCGACCTCGGCGACGGCCTCCTTCTCGCTGCCGTTCAGCACGTCGGCCACCGCGGGGTGCGCGTTGACCACCACCGAGTAGCCGGGCAAGTCCGCGCGCTTCCTGCGGATTTCGCGGAGGATCTCGAACGCGATGGTCTCCTTGCTCATCAGCTGGCCGGTGCCGTCGCAGTAGAAACACGGCTCGTGGAGCATGCGCCCGAGCGACTCGCGCGTGCGCTTGCGGGTCATCTCGATGAGGCCAAGATCGCTGATGCGATTGAGCGTGGTCTTCGCCTTGTCTTTCTGGAGCAGGTCCTCGAGCGTGCGGCGGACCTTCTCGCGGTTCGACGAGCGCTCCATGTCGATGAGGTCGAGGATGATGAGCCCGCCGATGTTTCGGAAGCGGAGCTGGTAGGCGATCTCGTGGACGGCCTCGAGGTTGGTCTTGAGGACCGTCTCCTCCATGTCCTTGGAGCCCTTGCCCACGAACCGGCCGGTGTTCACGTCGATCGCGGTGAGGGCCTCTGCCTGGTCGATCACGAGGTGACCGCCGGAGGGCAGCGGCACCTTGCGGGAGAGCGCGCGGCCGATCTCGTCCTCGATGCCGTACGCGTCGAAGATGGGCTCCTCCTCGGAGTAGTAGACGACGTCCTTCACCCGGTCGGGGGCGAACATCTCCACGAACCGACAGAGGCGATCGTACTGGTTCTTGTCGTCGACGACGACCTGTGCGACCTCGTCGGTGAACAGATCGCGCGCGACCTTCAGCACGAGGTCGAGCTCGTTCATCAGGATCGCCGGCGCCTTGCCGACGGTCTCTTTCTTCTTGGCGATCTCGCCCCAGAGCCGCACGAGATAGCCCACGTCCTGCTTGAGCTGCTTCTTCGTGAGGCCCTCGGCCACGGTCCGCACGATGAGCCCGCCGCTCGGCGGCTTCATCCCGTCGATCGCCTCGCGCAGCCTCGCGCGCTCTTTCTCGGACCCAATGCGCTTCGAGATGCCCACGTGCTCGACCGTGGGGAGGTAGACGACATAGCGGCCTGGCAGCGAGATGTGGCTCGAGCAGCGCGCCCCCTTCGTGCTGATGGGGTCCTTCGTGACCTGAACGATGATCTCTTGGCCCTCGCGCACCACCTCGCGGATCGGCGTCGACTTGGAGATGCGGTTCGGAGCCGGCTGGGCCGAGGGGCCCGGCCTTCGGCCGTGCTTGCCGCGATCGCCGCGGTCGCTGGTACCGCCGCCACCGCCGCCGGAACGCCCACGGTCGCGGCCGCCGCCGCCGCCGCCATCCCCGCCTGGGCGGTCGCCGCTGCGCCCTCGCCCTCGGCGTCGCCCTCGGCCGCGGTCCGCGGTTCGCGCCGGGGCGGGCGCCCTCGGCACGGGCTCGCCGGGATCGCTGATGGTGAACCCCGGGAGATCCTCGGGGAATCCGTCGATGGGGGCGCTCGTGAGGGTCGGCCCCTCGGCCTCGTCCGCGGCGTCGTCTCCGTCGCCCCGGTCGAGGTCGTCGGCGACGTCGTCGGCGGGGTCGAGGTCGGCGTCGGAGCCCCGGTCGTCGCCGTCGTCGCCGTCGTCTCCGTCCGCCTGAAGCGGCTCGGGAGAGACCGCGGCCTCGTCGCTGTCCGGAGCCTCGTCGAGGTCGTCGTCGGCCTGCGCGGCGAGCGCGCCGACGTCCGCCGAGGAGTCGTCGGTGGCGCCCTCCAGCAGCGCCGCCTCGGAGCCGAGCTCGAGCTCCACGTTGGAGCTATGTGAGGCAGCGGCGCCGGGGGCCGCGGGGGCCCCTGCCTCCGCCGCGGCAGAGACCGCCGTGATCGGCGCCTCGTCGTCGTCCGCGCCGTCTTCGTCTTCCTCGACAGGCGGGACCTCGGCTTCGACGACGCGAGCCTCCCCACGCGCGTGCTTGCGGCCGCCCGCGAGGTAAGCGTCGAAGTCGTCGGGGCGGATGAGGTCTTCGACGTGCAGGAACGCCGCGCGCTCCTGACCAATGTCGATGAACGCCGCCTGGAGGCCAGGCAGGACGCGCGTGACCTTCCCGACGTAGACGTTGCCTACGGTGCTTGCGTCGGCTCCGCTGCGCTCGATGTGGAGCTCGGCGATGATGCCGTCTTCGATGAGCGCGGCGCGGGTCTCGCGCACGTCGCAGCTGACGACGAGGATGTTCTTGGCCATGGAATGCGTGCTCGTTTCTGTTCGAGCGCCGCGGCCAAGCGGCGAAGCTTCAGGGGGGACGGGGGTGGCGCGTGCCCTGCGCGTGCGCTGTCTTCTTGCGCAACGGCGTCGCCCGACGTGTGCGCATGGTCTGCGCGCAGCGGGTGTGCGGCTCGTCGGAGCCGCGGCGATCGGAGGGACAACGTGCTTCGGCCCATCTTCGGGAAGTCCGCAGCTTGGTGCGGCCGCTGTGGCCGCCCGGCGCTGTGGGATGCGAAAGGGTGGGTGGTGGAGAGGAGCCCGGTGGACCGGGCACGGAAACCTTCGATCCGCGCGAGAGCCGCAGCTCCGCTTGGACCTAGGTGGAGAGCCTAGTGGATGGGCGCACCCGTGGCCAGCGTGAAGGCGCGTGCGAGCAAATACGCACAGTCGCACAGTCGCACATTCGCACATTCGCACACATGTCTGCGCGCAGGCAGGCCGGACGCGACGCGAATCGCGCCCGGCGAGGTTTGCGGCCGCGGAGCGTCAGTTCGACGCGGTGACCCGGAACGTGGTGGTCCCGGCGCCCGAGTCGTACTTGCCCACGTAGACGGTGATGGCCCCGGCCGCCGGGATCGACACCCCGGTGAGGCTCGGGTTCGTCCCGGTGACGTCGTCTGAGAACTGCCCCGTGCACGCGATGCGGGCGGCCGGCGTCGGCGCCGGCGCCGCGCCGAGGTAGTAGGCCATCATGGTGTCGGTCGAGCCGGTCGTCTCGATGGTGACCGTGCGCGCCGCCGCGCCCGGGTTCTCCACGCGCACGTAGCGGTAGGGCCGCGCGGTGCTCGAGAGCGCCAGCGGGCAGGGCGCCGGATCGTCGCCGAAGAACGGCAGCTCGGGCTGGGTGAGCGTCTTGGCGGCGTCGAACGTGATGGCCTGAGTGACCCCGACGCCCATGGCGCCCACGGTCACCGTGTGATCGGGAGCGGGCGCCGGCCGGGGCGCGCAGGCCTCGGGCGTGCCCTTTACGCACATTGGTGAGCAGACCTGCCGGCGCACGTCGCCGGGGTTGGGGCACACGCCCTCGATGAAGGTCTCCTCGTTCGCCGTGCAGCCGCCGGGCACCTGGCCGGTGCACGCGCCCTCCACGTAGGCGCAGCTGAGGTCGCAGTCTCTGGTCTGCTTGCCGCAGACGCCGCAGTCGGCGAGCACGCGCTCGCGAGGCAAGCACGCATCCGCGGCGGTCTTCTCGCCCGTGCACGCGCCGTAGGCGTCGACCACCTTCGTGCCGCCGGCACCCGCGATGCAGAGCGCCTTCTGGTTGCCGCACTTGCCGCAGCGTCGATCGATGATGTCGTTGAGGTTCACGCCGGCGGGGCACGGATCGCCAGGCTTCGGGGCCAGCGGATCGACCGTCTCGCCCGGCCGCGGCGCGAGCGTGGCCGTGTCCGGGGCGGCGTCGACGGGCGGCGCGGTGTCGGGCGGCGCGGTGTCGGGCGGGGCGCTGTCTTTCGCCGGAGGAGCGGTGTCGGGCGTCGTGCTGCTGTCGACCGTCGGCTTGTTCGTGTCCGGCACAGACGAGTCGACGACGGTGGTGGCCGTCCCCGCGTCTTCGTCCTCGACCACCGTGGCGTCGCGCAGCCGCCTGCCGCGCCTACCACGACCGCGAGCAGCCCCAGCACCCCGAACCCCAAGCCAAGCTTCGTCTTCATTGCTACCTCGCGCGCGGCGCCCTTCGGCCGACGGACTAGTCTAGCCCAACTTCGTTGTCGCGCTCCCAAAACGACGAGACCCGTCCTCCCCCAACAGGCGCGGTTCGCGTTCGCCGCCGCGGCGCGTGGGTCAGTTCTTCGTGGTGACCCGCAGCGTGGTCGCAGCGTCGAGCCCGCTGTAGTACTGCTGCAAGCCCACCACGATGCTGCCGCCGGCCGGGACGTTGACGCCTGTGATGCAGGAGTCGGCCGTGGGGATGCCGGCCGCCACCGGGCAGCTGGAGTTCGCTCTGCCGACGCAGTTCATCCGCTGCGTGCTGATCGGGACGTCGGGGCCAGGGTACGCGGCCACGACCGTGTACTGCGGCTGGTCCCCCGAAATGTCGACCAAACGCGCGGTCGCGCCGGCGTTCGTCAGTCGAATGTATTTGTAGAACACCAGCGGGCCGGGCGCGGTCGGGCATACGCCCTGGTTGAGGCGCGCCGTGCGCTTCCCCGAGTCGAACGTGACGGCCTGGGTGACGGTGTCGTTCATCACAAGGCTGATGGGCACAATGTAATCGGGCGCCGGCGGCGTCTCGGGGCTGAGAGAGTCGGTCGTTACGTCGGCCTTCACGCGCGGAAGGGTGACGACGGACGGGGCCACCATCTGGACGAACACCACCGCGCTGCGCGGGGGATGACTGTGGTGATGGACTGGGGCGAATCGCTCACGGACCCAACGCACCAATTGCGGCTGATCGGGGCGTCTGGACCGGAGTACACCGCGACGACGGCGTCGGGCCTGGTGGTGCCCGCGGGCGTGCCGTTCGCGAGGGTGACGGTCGCCTCCATCAGCCCGGTGTTGTTTACACGCACGTAGTGGTAACTCGCGGAGCCGGTCACGGTGCTCGGGCAGGGGCCCGGGGTGAGCCTGCCGACCGTGTTGGCGTACGCGGTGTACTCGCCGGACACCGTCGTGCCTGGGGTCTGCGAGATGAAGAGATCGTTGAGAAATTGATCCGCGCACGCCTCAGTGGGGCCCTTGACGCAAGTAGGCGAGCAGACCTGACGGCGAGTTTGCCCAGGATTGGTGCAGGTGCCCTCCAGGTAGGTGATTCCATTCGGGGCGCAGCCGAAAGGGGCCTCGGCGCAGACGCTCTCGACGTACGCGCAGTTGAGATCGCAGTCTTTGTTCTTGGTGCCGCAGAAGCCGCAGCCCGACACGATGCGTTCGCGCGGGAGGCACGCGGCAGGATCGGTCTTCTCCCCCGTGCACGCGCCGTAGGTGTCGACCACCTTCGCGCCGCCCGGCCCCGCGATGCACCGGCCCTGCTGGATTCCGCACTTCCCGCAGCGGCGCTCGACGATTTCGTTGAGGTTCACGCCGCCGGGGCAAGGATCGCCGGGCTTCGGCGCGAACGGATCCACGGTTTCGCCCGGGCGAGCGCCGAGGCCACTGTCAACGCCGGCGTCGGCCGCGTCGGGGGCCGCGGCGTCGGGGCCGCTCGCGTCAGGGCCGCTCGTGTCGGGCTGTGGGGGTGGCGTGTCGGGCTGCAGCGGGTTGGTGTCGGGCACCGACGAGTCCGGGAGGGCGGCTGTACTTGCGTCTCCCTCCTCGACCACTGTGGTCGTGCCGCAGCCGGCGGCCGCGCCAAAGAGAAGGACAAACACCCCGAACCCCAAGCCAAATTTCGTCTTCATTGCTGTCTCGCGGGAGCTTAGTCCATCCCGCGGGCCTCGCCCGCCAGAACGAGCCGACCCCGCGCTCCTTGCGAAGCGCGGGCTCGATCGGTGTCGGAATGGGGGTCAGTTCTTGGTGGTGACCCGCAGGCGCGTGGGCGACGTGTAGCTCGCGCCGGTGAAGAAGTGCTGGACCAGCACCCAGATGTGGCCGGCCGCCGGGATGCTGACCCCGGTGAGGCAGGAGTCAGCCGTCGGGATGGCGGCGCCGCACGTGTCGTTCGCCGAGCCGACGCAGGCCGCGCGCTCTGCGGCGGTCGCGGGCGGGTTCGTACCGGTGTAGACGGCGAGGACCGAGTCGACCGGATCGTCACCCGACAGGTCGACCGTACGGGCGGTGGCGCCCGCGTTGGTCACCTGCACGTACTTGTAGACCACCATGCTGGAGCTGAGCGTGACGGGGCAAGCGCCGCTCGGGAGGCGCTCGGTGAGCTGGGCGGGATCGAACTGAACGAGCTGGGTCACCGTGTCGTTCAGGTTCGGCCCGATCGCCAGAGAGGTCGGCGGCGTCGCGCCGAGGTACTCGGTCGTGACGTCGGTCTTGAAGCGCGGATTGGAGGAAGAGGCCGACGACAGGCTCTGGTGGAAGATCACCGAGCCGCCCGCGGGGATGACGGTCGTGATGGACTCCGGCGAGTCGGTCACGGAGCCGACGCACGTGGTGCGGTCGCCGGGGGCGTTCGGCCCCGGGTACAGCGCGACGACCGTGTTGGGCTTGGTAGCGCCGGCCGGCGTGCCGTTCTCGATCGTGACGGTCGCAGGCATCGCGCCGTCGTTCTTCACGCGCACGTATTGGTAGCTCGTGAGCGTCGACGAGACCGTGCTCGGGCAGGCGCCCGTGTTGAGCTTGCCGATCTTCGTGGAGTACACCGCCGACTCGCCGGACACGGTCCGCCCCGGGGTCTGCGAGATCACGATTTCGTCGAGGGGCCGCGGAGCGCACGCCTCGGGAGTGCCCTTCACGCAGGCCGCGGAGCACACTTGCCGGCGCACGTGGGCGGGGTCGGCGCACACGCCCTCGATGTAGGTCACCTCGTTCGCGGTGCAGCCACCGGCCACCTGGCCGGTGCACGCGCCCTCGACGTAGGCGCAGCTGAGGTCGCAGTCTTTGGTCTGCGTGCCGCAGAAGCCACACTCGGAGACGATGCGCTCGCGCGGCAGGCACGCGCCGGCGCCGGTCTTCTCGCCGGTGCACGCGCCGTAGGTGTCGACGACCTTCGCGCCACCTGCGCCCGCGATGCACAGGGCCTTCTGGTTGCCGCACTTGCCGCAGCGCCGATCGATGACGTCGTTGAGGTTCACGCCCGCCGGGCACGGATCGCCGGGCTTCGGTGCGAGCGGATCGAAAGCCTCGCCGGGGCGCGGGCCGGGGCCGCTGTCGACGCCCGCCTCCGCCGCGTCGGGCACGGAGGTGTCAGGGACGCTCGTGTCGGGAGTGCCCGTGTCGGTGGTGCCCGTGTCCGGCTTCGGCGTGTTGGTGTCCGGCTTGGACGCGTCGGTGGTGGGGGTCACCGGGCCGGTGCCCGTGTCTTCCTCGTCCGGGACGGTCACTTCGCTGGCGCAACCCTGCATGCCGGCGATGAAGAGGCCGACGGCTGTGATGGCGAAAATGCTGGTGCGAATCCTCATTGTTACTCCTCGTTTACGTTAACGCGGCCCGAACGAGGTCGCCCACGCGAGGCCAAAGGCTCTTGAGTGTACCCGATTTTCGGGCGCCCGCACGGACCATCGCCCGCCACGGGCGGCGGAACGACCAAACGAAGCGGTGGGGACTGGGAGCCACCCGCGAGTCGCTCGACGCGCGGGTGGTTCGTGGTCGGTCGGCTCAGTTGGTGGTCGTGATCCGGAGGTTGTTCGTGGGGTAGCGGCCACCTTCAGTGTAGTGCCCCACGTAGACCACGATATTACCGTTGCCCGGGACCGTGACGCCGTTCAGGCAAGCGTTGTAGTCAATGTCGGTGCAGTCGTCGTTGTAGCTCCCGACGCACGCCGCGCGCGCGGTGCTGAGCGGCACGGTCGCCCCGTACACGGCGAGGTACGAGTCCTCGTCGGGGCCGGTGGTGATGAGGTTCACGGTGCGCGGGGTCGCGCCCGCGTTCGTGAGGCGAACGTAGCGGGCGCCGTACTCGTCGCCGAACTTGGTGACCGGGCAGGCGTTGGCGCCCGTGTACACCGGCGGGGTGCCGAACGCGCCCGGCGCGCCCGAGACGGGGAGGAACTTGGTCTCCGAGAAGGTGAGCGCCTGGTTGACGATGCCGCCGTTCGTGGCGCTGATGGCGACCGTGTGATCGACCGTCGTGGCGGGCTCGGCGCCGACGAAGTTGGTCTTCGCTTCGACGGGGAAGTTGCCGTTCGCCGCCGAGGTGAGCGCGCCCACGTAGACGAGCTGCGAGCCGTTCGCCGCGATCGTGAAGTGAAGCGATCGACGCCGATGTGGTCTAGGCAGGCGAGCCGCCCGGCCGCGTCGGGGAGAGTGGTGCCGGAGGGCGGCCCCTGCGCGGGCTTTGTTGAAGAGCGTGACGTTGACGGCATCCCGGTGTTGCGCACGAGCACGTAGCCTAGACGCGCGCTCGCGTGTTGCAGTACGTCGACGTGAGCGCGGAGCTTCGCCGCCGCGTCGACCGTGATGCGTCTGCGAGACCACGCCGCCGGCGGTCTGCGAGACCACGAGGGTGGCGTCGGCCCCGCGCGGAGCGCAGGCCTCGGGCGCGCCGGGCATGCACGTCGCCGAGCAGGTGGTCTTGCGGAACTCGTTCGGGTTCACGCAGGTGGCGAGGTACTTCACGCTGCCGGCCACGCAGCCGCCGGCGACCTCGCCCATGCAGGCCGTCTCCACGTAGGTGCAGCTCGTGTCACACGTACGGGTCTGGGTGCCGCACAGGCCACACGACTGCGCGTTCCGTGCTCCCGGCAGGCAGGCGCCGGGGGTGGTCTTCTCGCCCGTACACGGGCCGTAAGCGCCCACGACGCGGCCGGCCTCGCAGAGCGCGCGCTGGTTGCCGCAGAGCCCACAGCGACGGTCGATCGTGTCGTTCACGTTCACGCCGGCCGGGCAGGGATCGCCGGCCTTCGGCTTCGTGGGGTCGAAGGGCTCGCCGGGGACGACGCCGCTGTCGGCCGCGTCCACCATGGTGGCGTCCGCGGCGTCCGCGGCGTCGCCCGTGGAGGTGTCGGGGACCTGGGTGTCGGGGACGTTCACGTCCTTCGGGGGAGTGCTCGTGTCGGGCACCCTCGCGTCGACGGGCGGCTTCGCGGCGTCTTTCGGCGGCGCCGCGGAGTCGACGACGACCGGATCGGCCGCGTCTGGATCGTCGACCGCCACGGGCGTGTCGGAGCACGCCGCGAACCCGGCGAGCGAGCCCACCACCAGACCAAACCCAACCACCCCTCGTACGATGCGCATGCAGACCTCCAAAGGCGGGCTTCCGCCAACGGCGTGGTATAGCCGCGCCTCGCCCGCGTTCAAGGAAGAACGACCGGCGCCGCGCCGGTTTCGCGCGCGCGTTTCCGTCGCCACGCGTGGCCGGGGCGCGGCAAAAGCGCGGCAAAAAGAAAGCCCCCGCGCGACCTTTGGGTCGGCGGGGGCGTCTTCACGACGAGCTACGCGTGGGCGTGGCTCAGAAGTGACCGTGACCCTCGTGGCCGCCGCCGGCCGCCGGCTTCTCGTCCTTCGGGCGCTCGGCGATGAGGCACTCGGTGGTGAGCATGAGGCTCGCGACCGAGGCCGCGTTCTGCAGGGCGGTGCGGACGACCTTGACCGGGTCGATGACGCCCATGCCGAGGAGGTTGCCCCAGGTGTCGGTGGCGGCGTTGTAGCCGAAGTCGTCTTTGCCTTCCTTCACCTTGTTCACGACGATCGAGCCCTCGAGCCCGGCGTTCGCGGCGATCTGGCGGAGGGGCTCCTCGATGGCGCGGCGGAGGATCGTGACGCCGAACTTCTGCTCGTCGGTCACCACGAGGCCGTCGAGCGAGGACTGCGCGCGGATGAGCGCGACGCCGCCGCCGGGGACGATGCCCTCTTCGACGGCCGCGCGGGTCGCGTGGAGCGCGTCCTCGACGCGGGCCTTCTTCTCCTTCATCTCGGTCTCGGTGGCCGCGCCGACCTTGACCACCGCCACGCCGCCGACGAGCTTCGCGAGGCGCTCCTGGAGCTTCTCGCGGTCGTAGTCGGAGGTGGTGTTCTCGACCTGCGCGCGGATCTCCGCGATGCGGCCCTGGATCTTGTCCTTGTCGCCCGCGCCGTCGACGATGGTCGTGTTGTCCTTGTCGAGCGAGACGCGCTTGGCGCGGCCGAGATCGCTGATGGTGACGTTCTCGAGCTTGAGGCCGAGCTCCTCCGAGATGACCTGGCCGCCGGTGAGGGTGGCGATGTCCTTCAGCATCTCCTTGCGGCGATCGCCGAAGCCCGGGGCCTTGACGGCGGCGCAGTGCAGCGTGCCGCGGAGCTTGTTCACGACGAGCGTCGCGAGCGCCTCGCCCTCGATGTCCTCGGCGATGATGAGGAGGGGCTTCTGGCTGACGGGCGATCGCCTCGAGGACCGGGAGCAGGTCCTTCATGTTGGAGATCTTCTTCTCGCTGATGAGGATGAACGCGTCCTCGAGGACCGCCTCCATGCGCTCCGGGTCGGTGACGAAGTACGGCGAGAGGTAGCCGCGGTCGAACTGCATGCCCTCGACGACCTCGAGCGTGGTCTCGGCGGTCTTGGACTCCTCCACCGTGATGACGCCCTCCTTGCCGACCTTCTCCATCGCCTCGGCGAGCTTCTTGCCGATCTCGGCGTCGCCGTTCGCGCTGATGGTGCCGACCTGCTCGATCTCCTTCGGATCCTTCGTGAGCTTCGCCATGCTCTTCAGCGACGCGGTGAGGGTGGCCACCGCCGCGTCGATGCCGCGCTTGATCTCCATCGGGTTGTGCCCGGCGGCGACGAGCTTGGAGCCCTCGCGGTAGATCGCCTGGGCGAGCACGGTCGCGGTGGTCGTGCCGTCGCCGGCGACGTCGCTGGTCTTGGAGGCCACCTCGCGCACCATCTGCGCGCCCATGTTCTCGAAGCGGTTCTCGAGCTCGATCTCCTTGGCGACGGTGACGCCGTCCTTGGTGACCGTGGGGGAGCCGAAGCTCTTCTCGATGACGACGTTCCGGCCCTTGGGCCCGAGGGTCACCTTGACCGCGTCGGCGAGCGCGTTGACGCCGGCAAGAATGAGGTTACGCGCGGTCTCGGTGTAGACGATCTCTTTGGCTGACATGGTTCTTCACTCTCCAACTAACTAAAAAATCTCTGGGTTTCGCGCCCGTAGCGCAGCCCAACCCACGTCTCTCTACGAAGCGTCTCGAAGGACGTGGCGGGTCATCGCGCAGGAGCGCAGCGAATTCGGCGTCAGGCGGAGGTTCGTCGCGCGGAAGCGTACTCCCGTACGCTGAGCACGCGAACCTTCGCCTGGCGTCGAAGGCGCAAGCTACTGCGTGATGACCCCGAGGATGTCGTCCTCGCGGACGATGAGGCGCTCCTCGCCGTCGATCTTCACCTCGGTGCCCGAGTACTTGCCGAAGAGCACGCGATCGCCCACCTGGACGTCGAGCTTGCGCACGGTGCCGTCGTCGAGGACCTTGCCGCTGCCCACCGCCACGACCTCGCCCTCGATGGGCTTCTCTTTGGCCGAGTCGGGGATGATGATCCCGCCCTTGGTCTTCTCTTCTTCCTTGACGCGCTTGAGGAGGACTCGGTCCTGAAGGGGACGAATGGCCATGGTCTCTGTGACTCCTGCTGAACGGTGGAGCGCGGGAACGGAGGACAGGGGCCGCCCGCGCGGTGCATTGAGGCCGGTCCCGCGCCCCGTGAGGGAACGCGCCCGGCGCCGGAGGTGGATTGTTAGCACTCGTGCGAGCCGAGTGCTGACAGGGCGGGAAGGTAATCTCTCGCCCGCGGGCGTCAAGGGACGCCTTCGGCGAAGGGGCGCATTTCGGAAAAGCGCGAATATTGAGGCGTATTTGAGGCTTCGCCGCCCCTGAACGCGTGTCTACGGGTCGCTGGCAGACGCGCCACGCGAGCGCCAGCCGGGCGCCTGGGCACCGCGGGGCAACCGCCCGAGAACGTTGGCAGAAAGTGGCGTCGGCGCCCCCGCTCCGTACTCTGAAAGGAGGCCCGGCGGTCGCGGTGGCGACGAGATCGGGCGAGGAGGTGCCCATGACGATTCTCGCAACCGGTTCGCTGGATGGGTTCTTTCAAGCGGCGCTCGAGGACGTGATGAAGGTCCGCCGCGTCGACGCCTCCGTCGGGGCGCAGACGTACCTCGTCGGCGTCCTGTCGGAGTTCGCGCGGCCCGATGCGGCCCGCGAGGCGACCCTCGAGCGACCCCTCGCGTTCCTGCTCGACGAGGCCCTGCAGACCCCCGATCTCGCCCAGCGGTTCGACAAGCTCCGCGCCCTCGGAGACGGCGTCCTCTATTCCTCCGGGTTCTTCCTCGATCACTTCGAGCGGCGCGGCGTCGACCAGAGCTACCTCGTCGGCATCGGCGCGCGCGCCTACGGCTCGGCGGGCGGCCTGCTCGTGCGAGGGGGCGACCCCACCCCTCGCGGCTCGGACATCTTCGACGAGCTCGCGAGAAACTTTCGCGAGCTCGTGGGCGTCGTGGCCGAGGTCGCGAACCTCACGCTCGCGAAGAGCGTCGACGGCTCGAAGGCCCTGCTGAAGCTCTACGAGCGCTGGCTCAAGACCCGCAGCGAGACCCTCGCTGGCGCGCTCTCGGCGCACGGCTTCCTCACCCCGCGAGGCAAGCAGGCGCTTCAGTGAGCGCCGACCCTCGTCGGCTCGAGGGCAACGGCGCGGGCCTCGTCCGCGAGATCGCGCTGGCCGAGCGCGTGAAGCAGGGCCTTGGGCGACTCTACCGCCTCGGCGCGCTCCCTCACGTGGGCGAGTTCGCCACCGCCGCGGGGGCGGAGGAGCGCGAGGCGGTCTTCGTGCGCGGCGACGAGGACGACCTCGAGATTGAGCTGCGCGTGCCCCGCTTGCCGGGCGCCTCGGTCGATCTCGAGAGCGCGGCGCTCGATCCGCTCTGCCAAATCATCGAAGGCGTGAGCCACTTCGTGTACCTCGCGGCCCGCGTCGAGCGGCGCCGCGCGACGACCCAGCTCGAGCTCGAACTGCAGGCGGAGGTCGACAAGTACGTCGTGCTCGCGCACTCGCTGCCCTCGTATACGACGCGCGCCAGCGCCAGGCTCCGGGAGCGCCTGTTTCACGGCGTGACCTTCTGCCACGGGCCGGCGACCGTGGAGGGCGAGCGGTACCGCGTCGCCAACGACGCTGCGCACCGCTTCGCCGAGCGCCTCGAGCGCACCTACGCCGACGAGCGCTACGACCCCGGGGACCCTGGCGACCGGAACGCGTTCGGTGCCGGCGGCCGGCTCGTCGCGATGCGACGCGAGCTGCTCGCGTTCTTCGAGATGGGCCAAGAGGAGAAGCTCCGCGCGTCGCGGCCGTAGGCCTCGCCGCTCGCGCCTGAGCGCGTTTCGTGGTTCGTTCAGCGCACGGCGCGCTTCGCTCAGCGATAAGGCGCGTCGACGCGCCGCTCGCCACGGAGCTCGAGCGCCCACTGCGCGATGACCTCACCCGCGGCGAACAGCGGGCGCGGGTCCCCCGGGAAGGGGGCGTGCGCGCGCACGAGCCTCGCGCCGTCGACCGTGATGTCGTCGAGCACCCCGCGGAGCGACGTGAGCAGCGGGTGGGTCAGGCGCTCGTCACCGCGGCCTGCGACGTGGGGTGGCAGGGTGAGCTCGCCAAGGTCGACGTCGAGGCGGACGCGAGGCGTCGCGTCCAGCTGCCACTCGGTGGTCACGCTCAGCCGAAAGTGGCGCTCTTCGCCCGCGAGCGTGCGTACACCAACCGACACGCCCACGATGGCCGGGTTGCTCGGGACAAGCACGCCGCCGCGCTCGCGCGCCGCGCCCTCCCACGAGAACCTCGCCGCTTCCAGAACCGTCGGGAAGGGCATCGCCGCGATGGCCGCCGAGAGGCGCTTCGCCTTGTTGGCGACGAACGCGGCGACGCTCGCGATGCGCTCGGCGTCGTCCTCCACGATGAAGTGAAACGCCAGGTGGTGGTCGGACATGCGGAGGGACGAGGCGGCGCCGAGGTCCGAGAGCAGGTCGTGGAACGTCGCCTCGCCCAGCGGTTCGGTGGCATACCGCCCGCGCGGCGCGTCGCAACGAAGCAGGTAGCCCGTGCGCAGCTCCGGCGGCAGCAGCGGCGAGTCGCGGAAGCCCTCGAGGATGCCGAGCGCGCGCAGGCGCAGGTCCACTCCCAGCGCGGGGAAGGTGAGGATGGCCTCGACGCCGAGGTCGCCCCCGCGCGGCGCGTCCTCGATGGCGAAGGTCACCGGGCCCTCGACCCCGCTGGCGATGACGGGCGCTCGGCCCGGCGTGAGGCCGGTGCGAGCCGCGACGAACGCCGCGACGCGACGCAGCCGCTCGCCGCCGAGGACGACGGCGCTCTCCTCGCCTTCGAGCACCGAGCCGCTCGGGAGCACACGAACGGGGACGGAGAACTCGGGGTCGAAGCCCCAGGGGATGTCGGCTCGCACGTACACCGCGTAGCCGAGGTCGATGTACCCGGAGCTGAACGAGCTCGCCGCCTCCCCGGAGGGCGGGAAACGAAACGCGATCGGCTCGCCGGCCCGCACCTGGTCTGCACGGAGGACCACCTCGGTGACGTCTTGCCGGCGCAGATCACCGCGCGCCATGGTGATCCGCGAGACCTTGGCGAGCGTCAGCACGATCGCGTCGAATTTCGCCTCCATGCCAGCGCGGAGCGCGAGTTGGCCGTCGATGGGCTCGTCGACCGTCACCACCGACGGCAGCGTGAGCTCGAGGACCAGCGCGTCGTGAAAGGCACGCGGGGACCGGACCACGGTCGTCGCGCGCGCGCCACGCTCGGGCGGGCGATGCACGACGGGCCGTACCGTGGTGTGGGGGTCGAGCGCCCAGTCGACGTCCAGCCTCGCGCGGAGCTCGTGCTCGACCGCGCAGTCGTTCCCCGCGAACCCCGGCGGGAGCCACGCCGGCACGTCGAGCGCGAACGGGTAGCTGTGCCGGCCCGCCGGCATGCCGGTGGCCGGGAGGTCGACGCGCATGGGGAGGTTCAGCAGCTCGCGGCGGTGCACCGAGCGGTTCTTCCCGGAGCCGTAGCCAGCCCACGCCGCGGTGTGCAGGTTCATGAACAGGTGCTCGGCGCGGGGGATGGCCTCGGGCACGTGCAGCACGAGGGTGCCTTCGTTGCGCTCGCCCGCCACGAAGCCTCCGCCAGAGCTCAAGAAGAACTCGAAAGTGCACTTCGGGAACAGCGCCATGCTCCGAGGGTACACGCGCCGCCGCGCGGCCGAGCCCCGGCCCGGTTCGTTTTTCCAGTCGACGGCCAGCGCGGGCGAGCGACAGCGCTTACACTGGGGCTGTGGCCCCGTTCCGACCTCACCCGCCGCCGCCCCCACCCTTCATGAAATCCCGCGCTGAAGAGCACCTCGGCCACCTGGCCATCGGGTACTACGTGCTCGGCGGGCTGATGATCCCGGGCTCGCTCGTGTTCCTCGTTCACGTCGTGCTCGGCACGGTGATGCTGGCCGGCGGCATGGACGACGCCCACGGCTCGGGACCGCCCCAGGCCGTCGGCTTGGTGTTCGTGATCCTGGGGCTCTTCGGCGTCTTCGTGGGCGTCACGATGGGCGCGCTCATCATCTACGCCGGCCGGTGCCTCGCGAAGCAGCGGCGCCTGCTCTTCATCTACATCCTGGCCGGGCTCCTCTGCGCGAGCTTCCCCCTCGGCACGATCCTCGGCGTGCTCACGTTCGTCGTGCTCTCGAGGGAAGACGCGAAGGACCTGTTCCGCCGCAACGCCTGAGCGCGAGCGCAGCGGGAACGCGGGGGAGTCACTCGGGGCGCGACCGCGGCGCGGGCGGCCCGAACGTGCGCCCCTGGTCGGTCAGGTAGATCATCAGAAAGAGCGCGGCCTGGGTGAGGGTCACGTTCCACGCCTGCGCCATCGCGACGGGGTGGGCCACCGGCTCGAGCAGCTCGCGCGCCGCCCAACCCGGGTGCGCCGCCAGGTCCCACGAGTTGAGGCGCGCGAAGCGGCCGAGGTAGATGCCGTATCCGGAGAGCCCCGCCACCGTCACCACGAACACGCGCGCGAGGCCAAGGCCCCAGCGTGACGCGACCACGCCGGCGAGCCTGCGCAGGCTGGCCACCCCGAGGGTGAGGCCCGTCCACGCGAAGGCCATGAGCATCACCGCGTCGAACCAGAGCGGCGCCTCCTGGCGGAAGCGGATGTGGATGAGGTCGGTCACGATGTACGGAGCGTTGGGGAGGAAGAGCAGCCACGCGAGCGCCGCCGCCGCGACCAGCGCGGAGTGGGCGCGCGCCGCGACGAAGCGCTCGACGGCGAGCCCAAGGGCGAACGGGATCCACGCGAGGAACAGGTTCCAGGCGAGGAACTTGTAGGCGGTGCTGTGGGTGCACACCACGCGCGCGGCGAGCAGCGCGATCGCGAAGAGCGACATCAGCGCGAGGCGAGGCAGCGGGCTCTCCTTCGCCTCCTCGGCGGAGAGCGCGCCCAGCGAGGCGAGGTAGCGAGCGACGTGCGAGGCGAGCGTCCGCGGCTGGGGAGGGGTCATCGCTGGATCGTAGCTCGCGCCGCCTCGAGGGCGAACGCGGGCCTACGCGAGCGGTCGCCGATCGGGGTGGAGCGGTCGCGGCCTGCGTGGTTCGTGGCTGCGTGGAGCTCGCGACCGTCGAGGTGTCGTGCGAGGCGCCTCGTGCGAGGCGCCTCGGCCGAAGCGAGCCGACCGGCGGCTAGAGACCGAGGAGCTTGGCCACGTAGTAGCGCATGGTCTCGGTGGTGCCGCCGCCGATGCGGAGGAGCCGCTGATCGCGGAAGGCGCGCGCGATGGGGTACTCCTCGATGTAGCCGGCGCCGCCGTGGAACTGCATGCACTGGTCGATGATCTCGCTCGAGATCTCGCCGACGAAGATCTTCGCCATGCTGATGAGCTTCACGGTCTCCATGCTCACGTGGCCGCCCTTGACGTGCTTGTCGTCGTTGTAGGCCTCGGCCGCCTTGTACGAGAGCGCGCGGCCGGCCTCGAGCTTGGTGAGCAGGTCGACGAACTTGTGCTGCCAGTACTCGCGCTTGATGATCGGCTTGCCGAACGCCTTGCGATCGCGGCCGTACGCGATGGCCTGATCGATGGCGATTTGCATGCCGCCGCAGCAGCTCGTCGCGGCGATGAGGCGCTCCGTCTGGAAGTTCTGCATGAGGTACATGAACCCCATGTTCTCCTCGCCGAGCAGGTAGCGCTTCGGCACGCGCACGTCCTCGAGGGCGAGCTCCGCCGTGTCGCTCGCGTAGTTGCCGACCTTCTTCAGCTTGCGCGAGACCGAGTAGCCCTTCGTGCTGGTGGGCACGAGGAAGAAGCTGCACCCGTGCGTGCCCGCGTCTGGCGTGGTCTTCACGAGCAGCGTGATGAAGTCGGCGCGCGTGCCGTTCGTGATGTAGGTCTTCGCGCCGTTGATGATGTAGTCGTCGCCGTCGCGCTTGGCCCAGGTCTGGATGCCCGCCACGTCGCTGCCGGCGTTCGGCTCGCTGACCCCGAGCGCGGCGATCTTCTCGCCCCGCAGCGCGGGCCGCAAAAACTCGTCGATCTGGTCTTTCCGTGCCGAGGTCGGAGATGACCGGCGTGGCCATGTCGCCCTGCACGAGCAGGCCCATGGAGACGCCCGCCGAGTTGCCGTGCGGCAGCTCCTCGCCCTTCGCGACGCTAAACCAGTAGTCACCGCCGAGGCCGCCGTGCTCTTCCTTGTAGTGCGCGGAGAAGAGGCCGAGCTCGCCCGCGCGCTTGAAGACCTCGTTCGGGAAGCACTCGCTCTTTTCCCACTCGTCGGCGAAGGGCGCGAGCTCCTTCTGGGCGAACGTGCGGACGGTCTTACGAAACTGCTCGTGCTCTTCGCTGAACGGGGAGGGCATGGAAGGACTCCTTCCCGGCCAGAACATGGCGCCGGGCCACTCTTTCGTACACGAAAGTTTTCCTTTCGCAAGAGTTGCCGGCAGCGACCGTCTCAGCGCTTCTTCGGGGCAGCCTTCTTCGGCGCGGCCTTCTTCGGCGCGGCCTTCTTCGCGGCGGCCTTCTTCGGCGCGGCCTTCTTCGCGGCGGCCTTCTTCGGCGCGGCCTTCTTCGCGGCGGCCTTCTTCGGCGCGGCCTTCTTCGCGGCGGCCTTCTTCGGCGCGGCCTTCTTCGCCGCGGCCTTCTTCGGCGCGGCCTTCTTCGGCGCGGCCTTCTTCGGCGCGGCCTTCTTCGCGGCGGCCTTCTTCGCGGCGGCCTCCTTCGGCGCGGCCTTCTTCGGCGCGGCCTTCTTCGGCGCGGCCTTCTTCTTCGGGAGGAGCACCTCGCCCACATCGGACGTGGAGGCTGAGCCGTTCATCGACGGCCGGGAGACGCCCTCGCGCTGCGAGGCGCGCGACGCGAGCGTGTCGCGGACCTTCTCGTCGAACTCGTCGAACTCGAACGGCTTGTCGATGTACGCGTCGGCGCCGTAGAGCGGGCTCGTGAGCTGGTTCAGGTTCTCGCCGATGCCGGTGAGCATGACCACGCCCGTGTGCGCGAGCGCGATGTCCTCGCGGATCTTCCGGCACACCTCCCACCCGCTCATGCCGGGCATCATCACGTCGAGCACGACGAGATCGGGGAGGTGCTCGCGCGCCATCTTCCAGGCCTCGTCGCCGTCGCGCGCTTGGATGACCTCGAGCTGAGGCCCGCGCATGGTCGTGAGGTGGCGGGCGACCAGCTCCAGCATGGACGGCTCGTCATCGGCGACCAGCACGAGAGGGTTCGAGGTGGGCATGGCGCCATCTTCCTTTTTCCCGGCGGCCAAGGTCAAGGACGCAAGCGCCCCTCGGAAGATCTCGGCGACTCCGCCCGCCCGCGCCCGGTTTTTCTTCTGCGCGCTTTACTCGTCGCGGAACTTGGTGGGTACGCGCGCGGTCGACTCGACGAGCTGCCGCGAGGCGTTCACGTAGCGCACGATGGTCGGCATGTTGCCCTTCGTGAGCTTCACCTTGTTCTGCATCATCGCCTTGATGGGGTCGACCTCACGCTTGATGATGGTCTTCCACATCGCGTAGGGCGCGACGATCACGAACGGGGCGGCCTGCGCCTCGGTCGCGGGGATGAGGCGGATCCCGCGGCACTCGCCGCCGTGGACGTCGAGCCACAGCGCGGTGTCCTCGGGGAGGTTCAGCGCGGGGTCCGCCTTGACGACGAAGGCGACCACGCCGTGGGTCCAGTCCTTACCGTGGAGCCGATAGTCCGCGTTGGCGTTGATGGCGTCCTTGTACGCTTCGGCCCACTCCGTCGACGGAAAGTCAAACATGGCCGCGGGTATACCGGGGAAGCGAGGCGAAGGCGAGGCGAAGGCGAGGCGAAGGCGAGGAAACGGGGAGCGCGCGCGACGGGCCGTGACGCCACGGTGGACGGCCCGGAGAGCATCGGCCACCATACTTCCCCGGAGACGATGGCGAAGAGGGAGAAGGTCCACGCGAAGGGTGACGCTCGGCTCGACGGCGTGCTGGAGCTCGTCGCCTTCGCCGCGCGGCCCATGCCGCTCGCCACCCTCCTCGACGCCGGTCCGCGGCGCATCGCGGCCATCTTCAGCGCCGACGTGTGCTCCCTGTACATCCTCGAGGGCGAGGGCAACGAGCTCGTGATGCGGGGCAACGTGGGGTTCGACGGCCGCGCCGTGGGCACCGTGCGGCTCACCGTGGGCGAGGGCATCACGGGGCGCGCGGTCGAGTACATGCGCCCCGTCTCCACCGACGAGGCGCGTGTACATGCATCCTACAAGCATGTCGACGGGCTGGGAGAAGAGCGCTTCCCCGTGTTCCTCGCGGTCCCCGTGTGCGGGCGGCGCGGCCCTCTGGGGGCGCTCGTGCTGCAGCGAACGGCGGGCGCGTTCACCTCGGAGGACATCGCGCTGGTGGCGCTCATGGGAGGCCTCCTGGCGGCCGGCATCTCGCAGGCCGAGCTCCTCGATGCCCGCCGCGAGCGGAAGGAGCGGCGCGCGGGCGGGGGCACGCGGAAGGTGACCCTCCCTGGGCGTCCCTTCGTGCCTGGCCGCGCGCTCGGCGCCGTGGCGGCGCTCCGGCGTCCTTCTGCGCACCCCGTCGAGCGGACGGGCGAGCCCGAGGATCCGAAGCAAGAGCTCCGGCGCCTCCGCGGCGCGTTCGACGTCGCGGAGAAGGCCATCACCGCGCTCGCCGAGAAGGCGCGCCACCTGCGGCTCGGCGAGGGCGCGCGGTTTCTCGGCACCTACCTGGAGATCCTCGGCGACCAGCGCTTTCGCGAGCGGGCGCTCGAGCTCGTCGAGAGCGGCGGCGGGGTCGCGCACGCGCTGTCGCGCGTCGCTCGCGAGGTGACGCGCACCGCCGCGAGCGTCACCCGCGATCCGTTCCTCGAGGAGCGCGCGCGCGACGTCGAGGACCTGTGCGACGCCCTCAGCATGCTCGCGGTCACCGACAAGCGCGCGGAGCTGCCCTCCCGCGCCATCCTGGTGGGCGACGCGCTCACCGTGTTCGACCTGCTCGTGTCGGCGCGCGCACAACCCGAGGGGGTCGCGCTCTCGGAGCGGGCGTTCGGCCCGCGCACGAGCACGCTGCTGACGCTGCTCGACGTCCCGGCCATCGTGGGCGTCCAGGGGCTCTTTCGGTGGGCCTCCGACGGCGACATCGCGGTGCTCGACGCCGACCACGGGCTGCTCGTCATCAACCCCACGAAGGGCGAGATCGCGAGCGTGCGCGAGCTGCGGCGCGCCGACGTGGGCCGGCGCGCGGCGGAGTCCTCCCGCGACGTCGGCGGCGGGGAGACGTGAGCGCCGTGGCGGAAATTTTCGCCCCCGCGCGACTTCTGAAAAATACCCAAGTCGCCGCGCGGCCTCGTGTTTTGCTCGGGTGCACCTCGTGACCACCGACGACCAGGCCAAGTCCCCGACCCCCGGCTCCGGCGCTCCCGATCGAGCCGAGCTGCCCGAGCTGCTGGACGCGGACGACGAGCGACCGTCGATCACCGAGGTGAACGGCACGGTCGCGCGCTTCGACATGAGCTTCGCGCCCGACAAGCCGATGCGCGAGGTCTTCATCGCGCCGTTCAAGGCGCGGGCGCCGTCGCTCGTGTACCTCGCGTTCGCGCTGGTCGTCGCCGCCGTCGTCGTGACGGCCTACAACGGCAGCTCGAACACGAGGCTCTGGGTGTGGATCGTGGAGGGCGATCGCGGGCGCCCGATCGGCGCCCAGCCGCTCTCCATCCTCCTCACCGTGTCGGCACTAGGCACGGCGATTCGCTCGTGGATGCGCGGGGTGGTCGTCACCTCGGAGGGCATCCAGACCCGCGAGGTGCTTCTGCTCGGCCTGCCGCGCATCAAGTCGTGGGCGTGGGCTCAGGTCGACCGCCTCATCGTCGACGACCGTGGCGTGATGCTCGAGCTGTGGGACGGCCGGTACGAGCGCCTCCCCGAGGTGGCCGAGCCCGCGCGGCTCTCGTCGCTGCTCGAGCAGGTGGCGCTGGCCCGCGGCAAGCAGGTCACGCGACTGCGCTGAATCCGCGGTCACATGGCCTTCGATCGAACGACCTCCGACCTACGCTCGACCGAGACTCGCCCGCTACCTCTGTGCGTCGAACTCGGCGCGCACCGCCCGACGCAGCTCCGCGTCGACGAGCAGCTCGAGCGCCGTCTTGGCGAGCGCTCGCGCGCCGTCGAGCGCCGTCGCGAAGCCGCGCTCACTGCCGGCGCACTCCGCGAAGCGGTGCTCGTGGCACAGGCTCTCTCCGACGTCGCAGATCGCGAGGTACGGGTGGATGGCGGGCACGGCCTGCGACACGTCGCCCATGTCGGTGCTGCCCGCGCCCACTTGGTCCGTGACCTCGTCGGCCGTGCGCCCGCCGGAGGCGAGGTGATCGCCGAAGCGCCTCGCCAGCGTCAGGTTGTTCCGCATGGCGCTGTACCCCGTGCGCGAGGAGACCTCCACCTCGACCCCGCTCGCCATCGCCGCGCCACGCGCGCAGCGCTCGACGATCGCGCGCACGCGCTCGAGCTCGCGCCCGTCCTTCGCGCGGACGCCGAACTCGCACGCCGCGAGCTCGGGGGATGATGTTCACGGCCTGGCCGCCGTTGGTGATGAAGCCGTGCACGCGGACCCCGTCGCGAAAGTGCACACGCTGGCCGTCGACGAGGCGGAACGTGTCCATGCACGCGGTCAGCGCGCTGTTGCCGTCGTGCGGCGCGGCCGCGGCGTGCGCGGGCTTGCCGTGGAACGTGAACGTGACCCAGAGCGAAGCCAGCGCGGGGTGCGCGAGGATGTCGCGATCGAACGGGTGGAACATGATCGCGGCGTCGAGCCCCGCGAAGCACCCGGCCTCGAGCATCTTGATCTTGCCGCCGCCGCCCTCCTCGGCCGGAGTGCCGAGCAGCACCACCTCGCCCCCGGCGGCCTCGGCGCCCTTGGCCGCGGCGAGGAACGCGCCGACCGCGCCCGTGGCGATGAGGTTGTGCCCGCACGCGTGGCCGATGTGGGGCAGGGCGTCGTACTCCGCGAGGATGGCCACGCTCGGCCCGCCGGGCTTGCCCGCGCGCGCGGCGAACGAGGTGGGCATGCCCGCCATCCCACGCTCGACGGCGAAGCCACGCGCCGCGAGCAGCTCGCAGACCCACGCGGACGCCTTCACCTCTTCGAACCGCAGCTCGGGGTTCGCGTGGATGTCACGACACAGACGGCGCAACGCCTCGGCGTCGGCAGCGACGGCGTCGTCGACGACGAGGGCCAGAGACGCGACAGACGGTGAGAGAGTCGGGGCGACGGACCGTGCGGGCTCGGCGGGCGGCATCTCTCCACGCTACACGGCCGCGCGCGGGGCCGCGACCGCTCAGCGCCGCTTGCGCTCCAGGCCGGGGTACACGAACAGCAGGCCAAGCATGTAGAGTACACACAAGGCGATCGTCGCGCCCACGCTTCGCTGGATGGCCGCCTTGGTCGTGGGCGCGTTGGCCGCGAAGAGCGGGATGAGGAGCGTGACGACCAGCAGCGAGAAGAGGAGCAGCTTCTGCATCGTTCAGCCCTCGGCGTCGCCGAACGGGCGGCCGTCCCGGCGTGCGCTGGCGTACTGGCGCGCGACGATCGCGAGGTACTGCGGATCGCGCACGAAATAGCGGTGGAAGAGGCGGCGCGGCTCTTGCGCGAGGCGGAAGGCCCACTCGAGGCCGCGATCGGCCATCCACGCGGGCGCGCGCTTCACGGTGCCGGCGACGAAATCGAGGGAGGCGCCGATGCCGAGCAGCACGGCCGGCGCGACGGCTTCTGCGATCTCGTGGCAGAAGAGCTCCTGCTTCGGGGCGCCGAACGCCACGAGCACGATGTCGGGCGACGCGGCGCGGAGCTTCTCCACGATGGGCGCGCGGGTCGACGGGGGCTTCGACAGATCGACCATCGGCGCGTCGGTGCCCACGATGCGCAGCGTAGGGTGCCGCGCGCGGAGCTTCGCCGCGGCCAGCTCCGCCACCCCGGGGCCGGCGCCGAGCAAGTAGACGCGCTTGTCGCGCTCCGCGCAGGCCGCCACGAGCGGACCGACGAGGTCGGAGCCCGAGATCTTCGCCGGCAGACGGGTGGGCATCAAGCGGGAGGTCAACACCACCGGGAACCCGTCGGCGAGGCTCAGGCTCGCGGCCTGGTAGGCGGCCGCGAACGCGGGGTCCTCGTCGGCGATGACCACATGATCGACGTTGGGCGTGACCACGAAGCCCCCGGCGCCCGCGTCGGACAGGGCGAGGACGGCCGCCACCGCTTGCTCGAACGTGAGCACGTCGATGGGCACGCGACCGACGCGGACCCGCTTCGGCGTGTCGCTCATCGCTGCTGGAGCACGATGGAGCCGAGGAACTTCGAGCGCCCGGCCTCGTCGACCGTGCGCGAGGCGGCCACCACGGTCGTCTCCCCGATGAACACGCCGATGAGCGCCGCGTCGAGGCTCTGCACCATGGGCACGGTGGTGGCGTTCTCCGAGACCAAGTTGAGCACCACGAGGCAGCGCTTGCCCTTCTGCGTGAGCGCCTTCACCTGCTGGAGGGTGCCGTCCATGTCCACGAGGCCGATCTTGCGCGCGTCGAACACGGCCAGCTCCTGGCCGAGCTCCTTGCCGATGCGCGCGAGCCCCTGGGCGATCTCGAGCATCGCCTCGGGGTCACGGGCGCTCGACCCGACGAGCGCGAGCGACTGCCAATCGGACTGGTGGCACCGCAGCCAGAGACGCTGCCAAATGGGGTTTCCGAGCGTTGCCGCGGCGCCTTGTCCGCCCGAGACCGGGGTCGTCATACTCCGCGCACTCTAGCGGAAATCGTGGCCCAACGGGCAAGTTGCGGCACGAGACGCGGCACGAACCTTACGGCTTCCTGTAGTTCGACGAGAGGGTCGCGGAGCCGCCCGCGACCTGCTGCGCGAGAATTTGCGCCTCGATCGCCTCCGGCGTGTCCGACATCGCCACACCCGCGAGCGTCGCGTTGGAGATCGCGTGCACGGTGAAGACGTAGGTGTGGTCGCCGGACGGCGGGCAGGGGCCCAGGTAGCCCAGGGTGCCTGGCGAGAACGTGACGCCCGCCTGCTTCGACCCCGCCGGCGCGGGCGCGCCCGGGGTGTAGCCGACCGGGACCGACGCGCCGACCGACAGCGTGCTCGCGGGGATGTCGTACAGGGTCCAGTGGATGTTGGGGACCGTGAGGTCCTTCATGACGATGGCGTAGCTGAGGGTGCCCGCGGGACCCGCGGTCCACGTGAGCGCGGGCGACCGGTTGACCCCACTGCAGGTGTGCGCGGCGGGGAAGCGTCCGCCGTCGGTCAGCGTGGCGCTCGTGAGCGTCATCGGGGGGAGCGCCGCGTCCGGGACGGCGGTGTCGGGGACCGACGTGTCGGGGACGGCGGTGTCGGGGACCGACGTGTCGGGGAGCGCCGCGTCCGGGACGGCGGTGTCGGGGAGCGCCGCGTCCGGGACGGCGGTGTCGGGGACCGACGTGTCGGGGACCGACGTCTCCGGGTTCCCGGTGTCGGGCCGGGTCGCGTCGAGGGTGGTGCCGTCGGCGGTCGTGGCATCGGGCGAGCCCCCGTCCGCGGCTCCCGGGTCGGTCGAGCTGCACGCGCCTAGCCCGCCGAGCCCCTGCACCGTCAAGGCGGTCACCGCGACCAAGCCCATCCACCTGCGGGCGCGCGTGCCCGCCTTCAGCGCGTTTCGCATGGCTCAAGACCTCTTCCAGAGAACTGCTCGCTTTTCGGCGCGTCGGCAAGTCGAAAATCCTGCTACCCTTTGCCCTGCCTTGGTCCGCGCGCGTGCCCTCCCTCCGCTCCTCCTCCTCGCGTTCGTCACGAGCGCGTGCGTATGGAACATCTCCGACCGGGAGGAGCCCGGCCCCGACGGCGACGTCACGGGCGAGCGCGCCGACTGCTCCGCCGGCCCCAAGGAGCCGCTGAGCTCGCCCCAGGGCGCGGCGGGCCCCCGGCTGGTGGGTCGCTTCTCCCCCACCGGGCAGTTCGCGTGGTCCGGCTCGGAGATCACCGCCCGCTTCAAGGGCAGCGGTCTCGCGGTCACTCTCGAGCTCCTGCCCCCGCCCGACGCCGAGTACGACCCCGCAAAGGACGACCGCGTCTTCACCTCCTGGGTCGACGGAAAGGCCAGCCTCGTCGCCAGCAAGGCCGGCAAGAACCGGTACCAGCTCGCCAGCGGGCTCGACCCCAACGCCGTCCACGAGGTCGTCCTACACCGCGAGTTCGAGGCCGCGGGGGGCCTCTCGGTGTTCCACGGCTTCGAGCCCGCGCCCGGCGGCGAGCTGCTTCCGCCACGCGTGCGCACTCGCCGCATCGAGATCATCGGCGACTCCATCTCTTGCGGCTACGGCGTGCTCGGGGCCGACGGCGCGTGCCCCTTCACCTACGGAACGCAGCGCCACTCGCTCAGCTACGGTGCGCTCGCCGCGCGCACGCTGGACGCCGACCTCACCAGCGTGTGCGTGTCGGGCAAGGGCCTCACGCGCAACGAGAACGGGGACGACGGCGGGCAGCCCACCCGGGATCCGGCCTATCCCCCGGGCACCATCGCCAACGCGATCCCGCAGCTCTACGGCCGGCTTGACGCGACCAACCCCGCCAACCCCACCTACAGCGCCGTCTACGTCGCCCACCCCGACGTCCCGGGCATCCCGGATCCTGGGGGCATTTTCGTCGCTCCCCGACCCGACACGGCCCCTCAGGTGGTGGTCGTGAACCTCGGCACCAACGACTTCAACTTCGACGTCGCCGACGACGTCTTCGTCGCCAGCGGCATCGACCTGCTGAAGCGCGTCCGGTCGATCTACCCGGAAGCACACCTCTTTTTTGCCCTAAGCCCCATGTTGAGCGACTCTCTCGGCGCCGACATCCGCACACGCGCGGCCGCGGCGCTCCGAACCATCGTCGACTCCGCCGTGAAGCGCGGCGACAAGCGGGCCTACTACATGCAGTTCATCGAGCAGCGCCAGGCGCGGGACGGACTCGGGTGCTCGGGTCACCCTAGCCCCCGCACGCACGAGCTCGCGGCGAGCCAGCTCGTGCAGGCGATCCAATCGAAGCTTTGTTGGTGAGGCGGTGAGTAACCAGAGCTACCGCCCGGGGCCGCAGCGGCCGAGGACCGCCTCGCAGATCCAGTACGAGGCGATGCAGCGCCGCATCAGCCAGCGGTTCGGCGAGTTCGGTGAGCGCGACGCCGCCGCCGTGTCGCACGATCCGCTCGAGGACAACCACGTCCGGCCGATGCTCAAGGTGATGGCCGGCTTGCTCGCGGCGTCGGCCATCATGACCTACACGGTGGGCACGGCCTCGCGCATCGCGAACGGCTTCGTGGCGGTGATCGTCGCCGGCCTCGTGTACCACATGGTCACGCGGTTCCCGGTCCACGAGAGCGCGCGGTACTTCTTCGGCGTCTCGATCTTCCTCGAGGCCGCGACCGACATTCCGACCTATTGGCACCCGCCCCTCGCCTTCGCGGACATGGCGTACTACGCGTCGTTGAAGGACTTCGCGGGCGTGCCGGGGCTGTCGCTGCCCATCTTCTTCTTCGGCGCCATCGGGCTGCTGCACCGCGCGCGCAAGAACCTCCGCAAGCGCGAGGAGCTCACGCCGCCGCCGCGTCACGCCGTGCAGGCGATGACCTTCTTCCTCGTCGCGGTCCTCTCGGTCGAGGCCTGGGGGCTCGCTCGCGGCGGCAACCTACAGCCGTCGTTCTTCCAGATCCTGCACCTCGTGACGATGCCGCTCGTGGGCCTCACGTTCCTCTACGCGTTTCGCGGCCCGGAGGACCTGCCCGCCATCGGCTCGATCATCGTCACCGCGGCGGTCGCGCGCAGCGCGCTCTGCACCTTCACCTACTTCACCCTCGCGGCCAGGTTCCACAACGAGGAGGGGTTCTTCGTCACGACGCACGCCGACACAGTGCTCTTCACCGCGGCGATCTTCATCCTCATCGCCTACGCGATCGAGACCCGTGACCGCCGCACGGTGCTCCGCTGTATCGGGCTCACCGCGGCGATCTTCGCGGGCGTCGCGCTGAACAATCGCCGGCTCGCGTTCGTGTCGCTCGGCGCCGCCCCCGTGATGATGTACCTGTCGCTGAAGCCAAGCCCGACCAAGCGCAAGGTCACCCGCGCGGCCTTCGTCGTCGTGGGCCTCGTGCTCGTCTACCTCATCGTCGGTGGACAGATGGAGGGCGACTCGCCGCTCTGGAAGCCCGCGAAGCTCGCGATGAGCGTGCTCGACCAGAAAGACTCCTCGAGCGAGTCGCGCGACATCGAGAACTACAACCTGATCTACACCATGTCGCAGAGCCCCGCCGTCGGACAGGGCTTCGGGTGGGAGTACAAAGAGAAACTCCAACTGTACGATATTTCGGAACTATTTTCGCTCTATCGCTACATCGCCCATAACGGCGTGTTGTGGATCTGGTCGGTCGGTGGCGTGGTGGGCTTCACGGCCCTCTGGTTCATCTACCCGCTCACCATCACCCTCGGGATGCGCGCCTACCGCACCGCCCAGAACCCCGTCGAGCGCGCGGCGTCGCTCGCCGGGATCGGGGTCGTCGTGGCCGTCATCGCCCAAATCTGGGGTGATCAGGGCTGGAACAGCTACCTCACGCTCATCCTGTTCGCGGTCGCGTTCGCTTCTCTCGCCCGCCTGGAGGCCGCGGGCGAGGTCGCGTGACGAATAGACTTGCCAGGCGCCTTGAGCTACGGTCTCGGCCCGTGTGGTCCGGGGGGGACATCCTTCCACTAGCGGCGCCGTAGCGGGCTACGCTCCATGATTACCTGACGTGGGTTCCCCTCCATGGGCTTCGAACAGCGACGCATCGGCACGGTCATCGGGAAGTGGCGGGTGGACTCTCTCTTGGGGTCCGGCTCGATGGCGGCGGTCTACGCCGTCACCCACCGAAACGGCTCGCGCGCGGCGCTGAAGATCCTCCACGCCCAGCTCTGCAACGACGAGCTCGTGGTCGAGCGGTTCCTGAGCGAGGGGTACCTCGCCAACGTCGTCAAGCACCCCGGTATCGTTCGGGTATTTGACGACGGTATGACCGAGGAGGGGTGCCCGTTCCTCGCCATGGAGATGCTCGAGGGCGAGACCCTCGACGACTACTGCGAGGCGAAGGGGCCGAAGATCCCCCTCGGCACCGCGCTCGGCATCGCCGACTCGATCATGGACGTGCTCGCCGCCGTCCACGCGGGCAACGTCATCCACCGCGACCTGAAGCCCTCGAACGTGTTTCTCACGTCCGAGCTCCAGATCAAGCTCCTCGATTTCGGCGTCGCGAAGCTCTCCGACAAGAAGTCGGTCAGCAAGCTCAGCCTCGTGGGGATGGTGCTCGGCACGCCCTCGTTCATGGCACCCGAGCAGGCGCGCGGGGCACGCGACGAGGTGGACGCCCGCTCCGACATCTTCGCGCTCGGCGCCATCCTGTTCACCCTGCTCACGGGCGAGTACGTCCACCCGGTCGAGGGCGTGCAGCAGAAGCTGGTCGCGGCGGCGACCCAGCGCGCCCGCTCGATCGGCCTCGTGTTGCCCACGCTCCCCGGCCCCATCGCTGCGGTGATCGATCAGGCGCTCCAGTTTCGCAAAGACGACCGCTGGCAGACCGTGACGCAAATGCGGCGCGCGCTGAAGGAGGCCGGCGAGGGGCTCGTGGGTGAGACGCTGCGCCCTCCGCCTCCCTCGAGCGCGCGAATCAGCGTGCCTGGCGATGGCGCCAGCCTCGGTGACGACGAGGCGACCGAGGCGATGGCGCCGATCGCGTCTTACGACGACGCCGCCCCGACATCGATCTCGTTCGTCGGCGCGGGCTCCCAGAACCACGTGGACGCGGCCGCTCATCAGGCCATGGCGAACGCCATGAGCGCGAGCCTCGGCAGCCTCGGCGAGGGGGGCTCGGGCGGCACGGGCGGCACGGGCGGCTCGGCCGCCGGTCCGCTGCAGGGCGCGCAAGCGCAGGCGAACGCGGCCAGCGAAGACGACCAGGCGCCATCCGACTCCACCATGGTGGCCATGTCGAACCCTTACGGGCGAATGCCGCTCCCGCCTACGGCGAGCGGTCGACGATTGGCCGCGCCCCCTGTCACGGACAGCGGTCGGGTGGGGTTCTTCTACGACGAGCACAAGTCGAGCACCTCGCTCGAGGGGGCGCCGTCCTCCAGTCCTCAGCTCTTCGCCGACCCTCTGCTGGCCAACGGTGCGCCCAACGGCGGTCTGCCTGCGCTCGCGCCGGCACCGACGCGCTCGCTCGCGCCCCTGGTGCTCGCGGTTCTCGCCGCGCTGGCCCTCGCCGCCGCCGTGGGCGTCTATCTCAGGGCCAACCGGCGCGTGTCCACCCCTCCGGATCCCGCGCCCCTCACGGTGCCCGTGCCCGAGCCGTCGGCGCTCGCCCCGTCGAGCCCGCCACCGCCGTCGCTCGCCCCGTCGAGCCCGCCCCCCGTGTTGGTCGTTCCCGGCGCCGCTCCCTCTGCGAGCGGCTTCATCCCCACCGTCTCGCCGGACGCCCTGAAGCCTTCGCCGAAGCCGCCGCCGCTCGTGCCTGCTCCGGCCGTGAAGCCCACCGCCGCGCCGGTGAGCCCGCCCGCCGCTTCGCCCTCGGGGCCGACGCCGACGCCGACCCCTGCGCCAACGCCAACGCCCGCGCCAACGCCTGCGGGGGGCGCCGACTTCGAGCTCCTCCAGTGAGCTAGTCCCCTGGAAGCGTGATCCCTTCCAGAAGTCGCGCGGGTTCGGCCTTTCGCCACAAGGGAGCGAGGGGGTGTCCCGTTTTCGGCGGCGGTGGGAGGATACTCATGTTCGAGGGTCGGCGTTCTCGCGCGGTCACACCCGAAACCACTGTCCCCTGAGCCCAAAGCGCCGCCTCCACCGCGCGGAACGACGTCCGAGTTGAGGACGGGCCCGCCGCCGCCGAAAACGGGGCACCCCCTCGCTCCTCGGAATGACACCGAAGACCGGACTTCTGATACGAACCACGACTCCAGGGGACTAGCGCGCCGAACCGCTTGATGACCGAGGAAGTTCGCCGAGTCGCGAGCCGTGCGAGGCGCGACGACCCACGAGTGACCCCCAAGAGGGCGAACGAACGTCGATGGCGAGGCCGAGCGGAGGGCGTCGCGATGAAACTGCCTGGGAGAGTTGCAGGTCTCCGAGGGCGCTGTGATACCGTGGTGACGGAGGTTTCTTTCAGAGATGGCGAGAGCAGCAGACGGCACGCTATTTCAACGCGCGGACCAGCTCACTGCACCCGGCCGGGGCGGCGGTGGAGGGGGCCGCCGGGGCCGCCAAGACGACGAGGAGCCCGAGGGCTCGCTCTCCGACCGCGTCCGCGACGCGGCCAAGGCGGCCGGGCGCCGAAAGGGCCTCACCGCGTTCGTCGGCGTGATCTGCCTGGCGATGACGGTCGTCGCGTCGATCTTCGCCCCCAAGTCGTACGAGGTCGACGCGAAGGTGCTCGTCACGCGCGCGCGGCTGATCGGCGCCGCCAACGAATATGGCCCCACGCCCGAGGAGCAGAAGGCTCAAGCGCGTCAGTTCGAGGAGCAGGTCAAGGCGCGCGACAACATCCTCTCGCTCATCAAGCAGACCCAGCTCGTGGAGCGGTGGGACTCGATGCGCCAGCCGCACCGCCGGTTGATCGATCAGCTCACCCAGAAGCTCGGCAGCCAGCCGCCGACCGACGAGCAAAAGTTCGACACAATCATGAAGACCCTGGACGCCAAGCTCCGGGTCGTGGTCGACGACGCCACCGTGACCATCCTCATCGAGTGGTCCGATCCGGTCGCGGCGCGCGACATCGTGGCCGCGGCCATGAAGAATTTCCAGGACGCGCGGTATGGCGTGGAGATCGGCGGCATCAACGAACAGCTCAAGATCCTCGAGTCGAACGTCGCGCGTGCCCAAGGCGAGGTCGCGGCGGCCGCCACCGAGCTCGCGATTCGCCAGCGCGATCTGAACGGCAAGCCCGCGAGCGAGACCGTGCTGCGCTACGTGCAGCGCGCGGGGGGCGCTCCGGCTCCGGTCGGCGCCGATCCGGCGCTCGCCAAGAAGCTCGAGCAAATTCGCGGCGAGAAGGCCGCCATCCTCGAGCAGCGTCAGCAGCGCGTCGCGCAGCTGCAGACCCAGCTCCAAGAGCTGCAGCAGCAGTACGCCGACGGTCACCCCGCCGTCCGCGCGGTCAAAGACAACATCCGCGCTGCCCAGACCGACACGCCCGCGCTGGCAGCGCTGAAGCAGCAAGAGACCGACGTGCTCGCCCAGATCGAGGCCGCCAAGAAGGCCGCCCCGAAGGAGGAGCCGAAGGGCGCGATGGTCGCGACGCCGGTCGTGGTGCCCGTCGACGCCGGTGCGCCGGCTCGTCCGAAGTCGATCAGCGACGTGCAGGCCGAGTTCGATACCGCGCGCAACAAGTACGACCAGCTCACCACCAAGCTCGAGGGAGCCCGCATCGAGGCGCAGACCGCCGAGGCTGGCTTCAAGCGACGCTATTCGGTAACCCACCCCGCGGAGCTGCCGGCAGGCCCCAAACGCCCGTCGGGCCTCATCGCGGCCGTGATCGGGCTCATGCTGACCATCGTCGCGGGCCTGGCGACGGCGGCGATCGCCGACCGCTTCTCCGGCATCTTCTTCGAACCGCGTCACGTCCGCGACCGGCTGGGTATCCCCGTCTTCGGCACCATGAAGTGGTAGGCGGGGCGCGGGGCGGGGCCCTTCCCCGCGCCTGCGCCGCCTCCCCGGCCCCCCCCCCGCGGTCGACGCTGAACGGAGCCCACTCGCCCGCCGTTCATGGTATCGCTGGAGCAGTTCGAGCTCTCGCGCGGTCCCGTCCCGACAGCCCGCCAGTCCCGCGCGCCAGCGCGCCAGCGCCTGCACTCCCACGATGCTGCCCTTCGCGAACCTCCCGCCCCTCGACACCACGAGCCTCGTGGCCGCTCAGGTGCGCGTCGAGGGCCGCGGCCGCTTCACGGCAGAGACCACGAGCGCGGCCGTCACGCCGCAGACTCGCCCCGTCCTCGAGAGCGAGCTCGCCCCCCAGCTCCGGTATGACCTCCTCTGGCGGCACGGGTTCTCGCACTTCGTGGCGATCTACGCGCCGCGCTTCATCATCCCCGACACCACGAACATCGACACCCTGCGCTTCTCAGCGCCCACGCAGCAGGAGCGCGACGACTCGCAGGCCAACAACACGCCGCTGCCGCCTCAGTTCGGCGCGTTCCACAACTTCGCGCTCGGCCTCGAGATCGACCAGAAGCGCACGCACTGGGGCCTCTACGGCTTCGGCGGGTACGGGCCCATCTCCAACACGGCCCTCCTCGTGCAGAAGCCGTGGAGCGGCGAGGGCATGCCCGCCTCGCCCTACCCCATCATCCCCACGCTCGGCGCGGCGAGCTTCAACCTGCTCTTCCTCCAGGCGCAAGGCTTCGTAAACATTCGACTTACTCGGCGTGTCACCCTCACGCCCCAGGCGAGCTTTGGCGCGTTCGGCGGCGCCGAGAGCCTGTCGCGCCGCACGATCCCGCTCACGTACGGTCCTGCCTACCGGCTCACGCTCGACCTCAAGAGCACGCCGCTCGACACGTGGAAGACCTCGCTCGGCGGCGGCTACCAGCTCCCGGCGCTCTTCAACGACGACCGCGTCGGCTCGCCCACCGTGCTCTTCGAGGCTGAAGAGCGCCTCGTGCACCAGTGGCGCCCCCTCATCACGAGCGAGATCGCCGCCGGCGCCCGCACCGCGCAGAACCCCACCTTCGGCGCGCGCATGTACCCGACGGTGGAGGCCAACACCGTGTTCGGCTGGGACCACCGCGCGAGCGAGACGCGACTCGCGACCATCGCCAAGGTGGGCCCGTGGATCAACCTTCTGTCCGGCGACGTCGAGCAGAAGGTGGAGAGCATCGTCGCCATCAACCACCGCATCGACCGGACCACCCTGCGCGGTCAGGCGTCGGTGGGGGTCATCGCTGGCAACACCGACGTCATCTCGAAGTACGTGCTCGCGACCGCCCAGAGCTCGGTGGCCTACCAGTTCACGCGCATCTTTTCGGCCGACGTGGGCGTGCGCACGACCACCCAGCTGTTTAGCAACGCCCAGCGCAGGTTCGACACCCAGCAGCTCATGTTCTTCGGCGGTCTGACCGTCCACACCGATCCCTCGCTCCGCCTCTGAGCGCGGGCGAGATCTCGGAGCGAAACGTGCCCTCGGAAGCCGAAGACCCCGCCGCAGCGGCCAAGGACCCCGCCGCGCCGGCCGACGCCTCCGCGGACGGCGATCGCCCCTCCGAGGCGCACGCCCACCGCGACGTCGCGACCGCGATGCGCAACGCGCTGAAGCTCGGCTTGTCGCTCATGGCGACCTGGGCCGTCGCGCTCGGCGTTCGGTTCATCCTGCCCCGCTTCCTCGGTCCCGAGGGCTTCGGGCAGTACGCGTGGGCAGAGAGCACCGCGGCGCTCGCCTTCATCTTCGCGGGCCTCGGCCTCAACACGTACATCCAGCGCGAGGTGTCGGTCCGCCCCGCGCACGCCTCCGACTTTTTCGGGGGTGTGCTCGTCGCGCGCCTCCTCGTGATGCTCGCGCTCTTCGTTGGGCTCTACGGGTACGCGTCCCACGCCGACCGCGATCCCGAGCTGCACATCACCGTGTTGGTGTTCGGTCTCACCCAGGCGCTGGTCGTCACGAACGAGTCCCTCGCGGCGCTCCTGCAAGCGAGCACCCGCGTCGGTCGGCTCGCGGTCGCCAACGTGGCCGCGAAGCTCGTGTGGGGCGTGGGCGTCGTCGCGATGGTGCAGATCACGCACCGCTTCCCGCTGCTCGCGCTGCCCATGTTCCTGTCGGAGCTGCTCAAGGCTCTGGTGCTCTGGCCTTCGGTCCGGCGCGAGGTCGGGCTCCAGCTGCGCTTCGATCGGCAGGTGACACGCACCGTGCTCATCGCGTGCATCCCGTTCTTCGTGAACACCATCTCCTACACGATGGGCAACAAGCTCGACATCGCGCTCCTGAAGTCGCTCGCGACCGACGCGACGCGAGAGGCCGCCGAGGCCGCGCAGGCCGCGAAGGTGGAGGTGGGCCTCTACGGCGCCGCGCAGAACCTCGCCTCGCTCGCCATGCTGCTCGCGCCGCTCGAGGCCTGGGTCATCACGCCGCTGCTCACGCGGGCGCTCCGCCGCAGCGAGGCCGAGTTCTTCGCGATCCTCCGCCGCGCGGTCGAGGGCATCCTCGTCGTGGCGATCCCGGCGACCATGATGATAAGCCTCGGCGCGACGTTCTGGATCCGCATCACCACGGGGAGCAAGTTCCTCGCCGCCGCGCCCGCCCTCCAGCAGCTCGCGCCCTCGTTCGTCTTCACGTACGCGGCGGTGTTGTTCGCCACCGCGCTCATCATCATGAAGCGCTCGTGGAGCGTCACCCTCATCTCCATCTCGCGGCTGCTGCTCCAGCCGCTCCTCATGTGGCTCGTGATCCCCTGGGCACACCGCAAGCTCGGGCCCGGCGGGGCCGGGGTAGGCGACGCGTTCTGCTTCACGTTCCTCGAGCTCTACGTGTCGGTCGTGTTCCTCATCACGCTGGGGCGTCGCGCGCTCGACAAGCGGCTCGTGGCCGCGCTCGCCAAGTCGCTGCTCGCGTACGCCGCGTCGTGGACCGTCGACCACTTCGCCAAGCCGCTGGGGGACGCGCGCCTCGTGCTCGTCGGCCTGACCTACGCGGTCGTCGTGCTCGGGACGGGCGGCGTGCGCCTCGGGGACGTCAAGTCCGTCGTCCAGATGGTGCGCAACCGGCGCAACCTCGCCAGCGAAGGCACCGCTCAGGCCTAGCGCTCGTCGTGGCGCCGCGGCCGCGCGGGTCCTCGGCGGCGAAAATTGCGCTTCGGGCGCATTTTCGCCGCGTCTCCGGCGCGCTCGCGTTACATATGGACGGCTTGCACATCGTCGCGGGAAACAAGCTCGGTCCGTACGTATTCGAACGCCCGCTCGGTGTCGGCGCGTACGGCGTGGTGTGGCTGGCGCGCCGCGAGGACAACGCCTCGAAGGTCGCCATCAAGGTGCTGCACCCGCAGGCGGTGTCCCACGAGAGCGTGGAGCGCTTCCGGCGCGAGGCGCGCGCGCTGGAGCAGCTCTCGAGCCCGTACATCGCGAAGATGTACGAGTTCGTGGTTGGCCCCCCGTTCGGCTTCGCGCTCGTCATGGAGTACATCCAGGGCGAGCTGCTCGCGAGCGTGTTCAAGCGCACCAAGCTCGGCGTCGAAGACACCATCCACCTGGGCGCCGATCTCCTCCGGGGCGTGGTGGAGATGCACAGCCGCGGCATCATCCACCGCGACCTGAAGCCCGCCAACGTCATGCTCCGTCCCATCGAAGGCGGCTGGATCGCGGTGGTGCTCGACTTCAACCTGAGCCGCTTCAAAGGTGGCACCGACGAGAACGGTCGGCCCCAGGGCAACCTCACCGCCATGGGCTCGGCGATCGGCACGATCCCCTTCATGGCGCCGGAACAAATCGTCGACGCGCGCCGCGCCAACGAGTCCGCCGACGTCTACTCCGTGGGCGCCATCCTCTACAACGCGGTGGTCGGCGCCCCGGCGTTCGACATCAGCACGTTCCGCGTGAAGCTCTCCGAGGAGGCACCGGCGGTCGTCACCGGGCGCTCCGATCCGACCGCGCTCGCCTTCGCGGGGCTCGTGCAGCGCGCCATGCGACGCAGGCCCGCCGAGCGCTTCGCCAGCGCCCAGGAGATGCTCGTGGCGCTGGAGGCCATCCCGCTCCCGCCGGCGAGCCCACGCTGACCGACCGCCCGCGCGGGAGCATCCGGGCTAGCTGCACCATGCACGTTCTCTACCTCACGACCGAGCTCCCGTTCCCGCCCGTGAGCGGCGGGCAGGTCCGCACCGCCGCCGATCTGCGGCTGCTGCAGTCGCTCGAGGAGGTGCGCTCGATCGATCTCGTGTGCGTCGAGGAGGAGTCGTCTCCGCGCGGCGAGGAGGGGGCGCGCGCTCTCTCGGCGCTGCCGAAGGTCACGCTCCACGGCCCGGTGTTCCACCCGATCCACCTGAAGCGTTTCCCTCACTACTTCGCGCTGGTCGCCGCGCTCGAGCTCGTGCCGGGCTTCCCGTACTTGGCCGGCAAGTGGGCGAGCCCGCGCGTCGCCGCAGCCCTCGTCAAGGCCGTGCGCGCCCGCGCTCCCGACGTCGTCACCATCGATCACCTCGGCATGATGGTGTACGCGAGCCTCCTCGCCCGGCTCGCCCCGCGCGCCCGCCTCGTGCTCGGTCAGCACAACGTCGAGAGCGACTTTTTCGCCCAGTTCGCCGCGCGAAAGACCGGCGTCGTGCGCCTCGCCGCGGCGCTCGAGACCCGCCGCGCTCGGGGCTTCGAGCGCGCCGCCCTCCGCCGGGCCGACGCGGTCGTGGCCATCTCGGCGAGCGACGCCGCGGCGTTCCTCGAGCTCGCGGGCGTGACGGCCCATCTGGTCCCGCAGGTCGTCACCTTCGAGCGCACCCCGTGGAGCCCGCGCGCGGCGCGGCGCCTCGTCTACGTGGGCAACCTCTCCTGGCACCCCAACGTGGCTGGGCTCGACTGGTTCCTGAGCGAGGTGTGGCCGGTCCTCCGGCGCGACGTGCCCGACGTCACCCTCGACGTCGTCGGCTCTGGCCTCCCGCGCGACCCGTCGGGCACCGAGATCGTGCCCGAGCGCTGGCGTCTGCCCGGCATCACGGTGCACGGCTTCGCGAAGGAGCTCGCGCCGCACTACGCCACCGCGAGCGCGTTCATCGCGCCGATCCTCGGCGGCTCGGGCGTGCGCATCAAGCTCCTCGAGGGCTTCCGCGCCGGCCTGCCGCTCGTCACCACCTCCGCCGGGGCGCTGGGTCTGCCGCTCACCAGCGGTCGCGAGCTGCTCGTGGCCGACGACCCACGCGCGTACGCCGCGCACGTGGCCGACGTCCTCCGGAGCCCGGAGCTCCAAGCCCGCCTGCGCGAGGGCGCTTACGACTTCCTCGAGCGTGAGCACGGCCTCGCGCGCGCCCAGGCGGTCATGCGAGCGGTGCTCGGCCTCGCGCCGGCCCCCTGACGCCCGGATTCAGTTAAGTCCGACTTAACGATCGGCTACGCGGCTCTAGCGCCCGGGCGGCGCTTCGTCGCGCGGCGAGTGCTGCAGATCGTTTAGCATCGGCTCACCTTGGACAATCGTAAGAGTCGCCTCGGCGTCGCGCTCGCAGCCCTCGCCTTCTACGCGGTCTTCATCTACCGCACGAGCTTCGTCCTCGGGGGGACGCGCACCTTCGTCCTCTTCGAGGACGCGATGATTTCCATGCGCTACGCGAGGAACCTCGCGGAGGGCCACGGCCTCGTGTGGAACCCGGGCGAGGCGCACATCGAGGGCTTCACGAACCTGCTCTGGGTGCTCTGGATGAGCGTGGCGCACATGCTGCACCTCTCCGAGGCGAAGATCTCCCTCTTCATCATGCTCACCGGCGTGGGCATCTTGTTCGCCAACGCGTGGGTCGTGGCGAAGATCGCCCGGCGCCTCTCCGACGCCAAGTGGCTCCCGCTCGCGGTGCTCGCGGCGACGCTCTTCGACTATCCGCTCGTGTTCTGGACGCTGCGCGGCATGGAGGTGGGCGCCCTCACCCTCCTGGTCGACGTGCTGCTCTACCTCGTGCTCGAGAACGAGGTGAAGTTCACCCTGCGCCGGACGGTGCTCATGTCGGTCGTGACCGCGGCGGCGCTGCTGCTCCGCTCCGACTCGGTGGTCCCGATCGCGCTCATCGGCGTCTACGGGCTCTACACGGCCGAGAAGCGGGTGCTGTTCGCGGTCACCATGGCCGCCGGCGCGGGAGGCGCGGTGGGGGCGCAGACCGCGTTCCGCATCGCGTATTTCCACGATCGACTGCCCAACACCGCCTACCTCAAGCTCATCGGCATTCCGCTGTCGGCGCGCCTCAAGCGCGGCGTGTTCGTCGCCCTCGAGATGCTCGCGATGCACCTCGCGGTGCCGCTGGCGGTCATCGCCGCGCGCCTCGGCAAGCCCGAGAAGACCTTCTACCAAGACCCGCCCACGCGGCGGCGCGTCCTCCTCGGCGCGCTCTTCGCCGCGCAGATCGCCTACGCCACGTACGTCGGCGGCGACGCGTGGGAGTGGATGCTCTACGCGAACCGCTACACGTGCGTCGGAATGCCCGCGCTCATCCTCCTCGTGGCGCTGTGCATCGACGATCTGATCCGCGAAGGCGAGGCCGCGCGCGAGCTCGCCGCGCGCAAGTTCGCGGGCGCCCTCATGACCATGGGGCTCGTGCTCGTGCTGCTCAACGTGTACGGCAAGCTGCGCCCCGAGCAGGGCGTCGCCCGCACCATCTATTTCAGCAAGACGCCGTTCGCGTTCGGCGGCCTGTATTTCGGCCTCGGCGCCGCGTTCCTCTTCTTGAAGGACCTGCGCGAAGGCGTGCGCGACGGGCTCGACTGGCTCCGCTCGCGCTTCGCCTCGCGCGCGACGGTCACCTCCGCAGCGCTGGTCGCCATGGGGCTCGTGTGGTTCCCCTCGCACGCCGTCGCGCTCGGTCGGTGGGCCACGCAGAACGCTGCACAATACATCGATGAGGCCCGGTACACGCGGCTCGGCTTCCTGCTCCGCGCCACCACGCCCGACGACCACCGCATCGCGGTCGCGGCCGCCGGGGCCACACCCTACTTCTCCCGCAGGCCCACCGAGGACCTCCTCGGCAAGAACGACGCGCACATCGCGCACTTGCCCCCGAAGGGCGTCTTCTCGCCGGGCCACGACAAGTGGGACTACACGTGGAGCCTCGGCGAGCGAAAGACCCAGCTCATCGTCGAGCCGGTCGACCTCAACCCGGCCGACGAGAAGTACATCGACGAGCTCGGCTTCGAGAAGCTCCCGAACGAGATGCTCCTGCGACGCGGCGCGCCCGGCGTGAAGCCCGAGCTCGTGGGCGCCAAGGTGGACACGGCGGCCGAGCTCGAGGCGGTGCTGGACAAGGTGGGCTTCAAGGCCCCCGAGCCCGCCCGCGGCGTCGACCTCGGGGTGTGCTTCGCGCTGGCGCTCGTCGGGCTCGGGCTCTTCCTCGGCCTCTCTCGGGACGCCGACGATCTCTCCGCGCTCGACGAGGCCGCGCCCGCGCCCACGCCCGGGCCGGAAGCCACGAGCGGGCACGACCACATCCAAACCCTCGACGGCATGCGCGGCATCGCCGTGCTGCTCGTGCTCGCGTTCCATTTCTCGTGGGAGTTCCCCGAGGTGGGCGCGGTCGCGACGCACGTCAAGCGCGTGCTCTGGACCGGCTGGATAGGCGTCGACCTCTTCTTCGTGCTCTCGGGGTTCCTCATCACCCGCGGCCTCGTGGCGCCCAGCAACAAGCCGCTGCTCACGCGCATGAAGATGTTCTGGATGCGCCGCGTGCTCCGCATCTTCCCGCTGTATTACGCCTTCATCATCGTCGGCAGCGTCATCGGGCTCGCGCTCGGCCACTGGATCCCCGGCCCCGCGTACTGGCTCTACATGCAGAACTACGTGCTCGCGTTCGACCCCGAGGAGCTCCGCTGGACGGCGCACTTCTGGTCGCTCGCGATCGAGGAGCAGTTCTACTTCGTCTGGCCGGTGGTGGCGCTCGTCACGCCTCGAAGGCGCCTCGTGCCGCTCACCCTCGCGCTCATCGCCGCGTGCCTGGTCCTGCGCGCGGGCTTCACGCTGAAGGCCCACTTCTGGGAGCCTCTCACGGTCGTCAAGTTCGTTTACCGAGCGACGTTCACCCGGGCCGACGGGCTCCTGCTCGGGGCGCTGGTCGCCACGCTCCAGCGCGAGTCGTCCCACACGATCTCGCACCTCTGGCGGCGCCTGCGCTTCCCGCTCTTCGTGCTCACGGGGGTGGGCGTGGTCGGGCTCTATGTCGTCGCCAAGGGGCTCAACGGCTACGATCGCCGCGTGGTGGTCGCCGGGTATTTCCTCCTCGCGCTCTTCTTCGCCAGCGCCGTGTCCCTCTGCGCCGACGGCCAGATCGGCCCGCGCGTGCGCGCCTTCCTCACCTCCCGGGTGCTCGTGTCGTGCGGCAAGGTGAGCTACGGCATGTACATCTTCCACTGGCCGGTGCTCATCCTCGCCATCCCTACGCTCAAGCGCCTGCAGGTGGGCCTGTCGGAGCTCGGTCAGCTCGGCGTGAACACCGCGTTCCTCCTCGGCGCGATCGGCCTGGTCTGGGGCGCCTCTCAGCTCAGCTTCAAGTACTTCGAGTCACCGTTCCTCAAGCTGAAGGGGCGCTTCCTGGGGTAGGTCCCGCGCGTCGCTCGCCGCGGCGTATGAGTGCAGTATGCACGCTGCTTGCGGTTGAGTCGCCGCGCGACTTCGCGGCATGATGCGGCATGCAGGTGCTCCTCCTCGGCGCGGACTACTACGGCACGCTGGCGGCCGTGCGTTGCCTCGGGGCGCGAGGCGTGCGGGTGTTCGTCGCCGACGAGACCCGTGACGCGCGCGCGCTCTTCTCTCGGTACGCCGCCGAGCGGCTCCAGCACCCGCCGCTCGGCGAGGTGGACGCGCTGCTCGACTGGCTCGTCGCGTTTGGCCGCGCGCACCCCGGCACCGTCATCTACCCCACGAACGACCACCTCGCGTGGCTCCTCGCCGCGCACGAAGAGCGCATCCGCGACGTGTTCCTCACGATGCACCCCGGCGAGGGCACCACGCTCGACCTGCTCGACAAGGGGCGCCTCTCCGCGGTCTGCGCCGAGCTCGGCATCGACGTGCCGCTCACCCTCTACGCCGACACCGACGCCGAGCTGCTCGCGCTCGCCGAGCGCGCCACGTTCCCCCTGCTCATCAAGCCGCGCACGCAGATCTACCTGGAGAGCGGCATCAAAGGCTCGCTCGTGGAGCGGCTCTCCGAGCTGCCCGCCACACTGGCCCGCTACCACGATCTCGTGCGCTTCAACCCCGCGCTCACCTCGCGCCACCCGGACATCGCGCGGCCGATGCTCCAGGCCTACCACCCCGCCGCGGAGACCAGCATCTTCAGCGTGTCCGGCTACGCCGACGACGCCCACCTCGTGTCGCGCTCGGCCATGAAGGTGCTCCAGCGCCCCCGGAAGGTCGGCATCGGCCTCTGCTTCGAGGGGCGCGAGCCCGAGCCCGCCGTCACAGCGCAGCTGCGCGCGCTCTTCACGCGCGTCGGCTACCGCGGGGCGTTCGAGGCCGAGTTCATCGCCGACGGCGACCGCCGCCTCCTCATCGACGTCAACCCTCGATTTTACAGCCAAATGGCCTTCGACGTGGCCCGCGGTCTGCCGCTGCCCTACGTCGTCGCCCTTCGCGCCGCCGGCCAGGACGCCGACGCCGATCGCGTCCTCGAAGAGGCGACCCGTTGGCAGCCCGCCGGCAAGCACGTCTACTGCCACGAGCTCATGCTCGATCTCGTGCTCGGGCTCCAGGGGCTCAGCGGGCAGATGTCGCGCGACGAGGTCAAGCGCTGGCGCTCGTGGCTCCGCGACAACCGCGCGCGCGCCACCGACGCCGTGCGCGATCCCGACGACCGCAAGCCGGCGCTCGTCGACGCGGCCTCCTGGGTGCGCCACTTCGCCAAGCACCCGCGGAGCTTCCTCCGTTCGTACGTCCTGAACCGCTGATCCGAGGAGCCGCACTTGCTCGCACCCGCCGCACAAGCCCACCTCGGCCCTGGCCTCTGGGTCAGCGTGGTCGTCGCCAACTACAACCGCCCCGAGCTCGTCCGCCGGCTCCTCAGTGAGCTCGCCGCGCAGTCGCCAGCTGTGCCGCCGTCTCGGTTCGAGGCGATCGTGGTCGACGACGGCTCCGAGGTCGACGTGCGCGAGGTCGTGTTGGCCGACTACCCCTTCTCGCTCACCGTGCACCGTCAGGCGAACGCCGGCGCGGCGCGCGCGCGACAGGCGGGCGCCGAGCTCGCCCGCGGGAAGGTCGTGCTCTTCCTCGACGACGACATGCGCGTCGGCCCCGAGTTCCTCGAGGGGCACCTCGCGCTGCACGACGCGCCCGACACCGTGGTGCTCGGCCAGCTCCGCCCCGACACCGACATCGCGAAGATGCCGCTCTTCGAGAAGTTCTTCGCGCGCATGCTCTCCGACAAGGCCGACTCGCTCCTCGCGGGCCAGCCCCTCCGCGGTCACGGCGTGTACACGGGCAACGTCTCGATGGACCGCGAGCTGTTCCTCCGCGTGGGCGGCTTCGATCCGCAGTTTCGCGCGCTCGAGGACGAGGAGCTCGGAATTCGCCTCGAGAAGGCCGGCGCGAGGCTCTTGTTCTCCGACCGCGGCTCGAGCCTCCACGGCTCCGACAAGACCTCGCTCGAGAAGTGGCTCGCCAGGAGCTACAACGACGGCGCCTACGCGGTGCGCGTCGGCCGCAAGCACCGGGATCTTCCTTCGGCGAGCCCGTTCCGCCACTTCGAGCATATCTCTCCGATATCTTTGCCGTTTCTAGGTCTTGGCCTTGGCCTGCCGGCGGCCGCGGAGCCCCTCGCGAAGCTCGCCGTGCAGGTCGCGATCTCGGCCGACAAGCTCGGGCTGGAGCGGCTCGGCGTGGCCGGCGCCACCCTGGTCTATGGCATCCAGTTCTATCGCGGCGTGAGGCACGAGGCGGGCAGCCTCCCGGGCCTGTGGAGCGAGTATCGCGCGTTCCGCTCGGCGCTCCGCGACCTCGGCCCCGGCAGCGACCCTTCGACCGACCGCGGCGGCGCGCTCGCCGACTTCACGGCCGCGGTGCGCGAGGACCACGCCGTGATGCTCGCGTACCAAGGCAAGTACAGCCAAGGGGAGGGGGGCGGCAGCCTGCCCTCCGACGGCGTGAAGAAGATCGGCTTCCAGATCCTCGTGGCCTACCGCCTCATGCGACTCTTTCGCGCGCGCGGCGACAGGCTCGCCGCGCAGTTCACGAGCCGCCTGATGCGGCACCTGTACGCCTCCGACATCCACTGGGACGCGGAGCTCGCGCCGGGGGTGATGATCGTCCACGGCTTCGGCCTGGCCATCAGCCACTCGGCCAAGGTCGCGCGCGGCTGCATCCTCTTCCAGGGGGTCACGCTCGGCTTCGGCAACGACACCGAGGGGCGCGCCGGCGCGCCGACCCTTCAAGAGAACGTGCACGTCGGCGTGGGCGCGACGCTCTACGGGCCCATCACCGTGGGGGAGAGCAGCAAGATCATGGCGGGCTGCGTGCTCGGCGAGTCGGTCCCCGCGCGCTCCCTGGTCGAGGCGCCCCGTCCGGCGGTCAGCGCGCGCCGCGGTCGCGCCCCCGCCTGACGCGCCCTGTCGCCGCCTGATCTCCCGTGGCCCCGCGCGCGCCCGACCTCGGGTCGCGTTTCCGGCGCATCCGTTTTTGAAGAACCCGTGTATGCTGTTCGCGATGTCCACCCTGAGGATTGCGCTTGGGTTCTCTGCCGCGGTCGCGCTCGCGGCGTGTGGGTCCACCGGCCCGTTCGTCTGGGCCACCAGCTTGCCTCCGCAGCCCGCGGCCCGCGACACGGTCATCACGTCGGCCGACATCGTGAACGTCCGCGTGTTCCGCGAAGACACCTTCTCCACCCGGGAGCACGTTCGGCCCGACGGGAAGATCTCGGTGCCCGTCGTCGGCGAGGTGATGGTGCGCGGGCGCAAGCCCGACGAGGTCGCGAAGGAGATCGAGGGCCGCCTCAAGACCATGCTGAAGGAGCCGAGCGTGTCGCTCGTGCTCGAGCAGCCCGTTCAGATCCCCGTCTCGGTCACGGGCGAGGTCCGGCAGAGCGGCACCTTCCAGCTCGAGCCGGGCGCGAACGTCCTCCACGCCATCGCGTCGGCGGGCGGACTCAACGACTACGCGGACGGCGACAAAATCTTTCTCGTGCGCAAGACGCTCACCGACCGCGTCCGCTTTCGCTTCTCCGATCTCCGCTCTGGCGTGACCACCAACATCACGCTCATGCCTGGCGACCTCATCGTCGTCGAATGAGCGCGGCGCTCCCGGCGCGGCGTCGTCTGGCCTCCTCGCCGCGGTCGCGGTGGCGATCGCCGCGTGCGCGGCCAGCTCGCCGTCTCCGTCGGTTCCGGGCGAGGCGGGCACCTCTCCCGACGGATCCACACCCGTGCCAGGCCCCACCGGCTCGGTGCCGCCCGGACCCGTGGCCGGCTCGGCGGGCTGCGCCAAGCCGTCCGCCGCGCCGGGAGGCCAGGGACGCACGCTCACGGTCGGCGGCGGCTCCAGGAGCTACTCGCTGTTCGTGCCGGACGACTACGCGCCCACGAAGGCGTACTCCCTCGTCTTCGCGTTCCACGGCGACGGGGGCACGGGCGCCGCGCTACAGCGCTCCATGAAGCTCGACGCTGTCTCGGCGGGTGGTGCGCTCGTGGTCTATCCCGACGGCGTCGGCAAGACCTGGAACCTCGACACGGCGCCCGAGCAGAACCCCGACGTCGCGCTCTTCGACGGCCTCGTCGCCGAGCTCGAGGCGTCGTATTGCGTCGACACGAAGCGCGTGTTCGCGACCGGTTACAGCCGCGGCGGCTACTTCGCCAACCAGCTCGGCTGTTGGCGCGGCGCCGCGCTCCGCGCGATCGCGTCGAGCGGGTCCGGCGGGCCCTTCGGCAAGCAGTACGACGCCACGGGGCACCTCGTCTGCCCGCAGCGCGGAGTGCCCACGATCATCTTCCACGGCACGAACGACAGCCCCTCGGAGGGACAAAAGTCCCTCGACCACTGGGCCTGGGCGAACGAGTGCCCGGACAAAAACAAGCAGACCGACACGGCCCCGTCGCCGTGCAAGAGCGTCTCCGGCTGCGCCGCGAGCAAGCCGGTGGTCTGGTGCCTCATCCCGGGCATGGGCCACCAGATCTGGTCCGAGAGCGACGCCGCGACCTGGGCGTTCTTCGCGAAGCTCTGAGGCGCTGCGCGGTCACGCGGCCTCGGTCCGTTTCTCAACAAGCTCTCAGAGCACGCCGGGCGTGCGCATGGCGAGCGCGTAGATCGCCGGGCTGGAGACGCCGCGGCCCAGGGTGGACCCGACGAAGAGCGTCTTGCCCTGGGGATCGCCGAACGCGAGCGACGTGGGCTGCTGGTTGGCGGGCAGGGGGAGCACGCCCCACTTCTTGCCCGCCGACGAGAACGCCTCCACCCCCGCAGAGGTTGCGACATACACGTTTCCGGCCGTGTCGGTCGCGACGCCGTCGGGCGCCGGGCCCGTCGCCGCGAAGAGCGCGGGCGGTCCCGCGGCGGTGCCGTCGGCCGCGAGCGCGAAGCGAACGAGCTGCGCCTCGCCCGTGAGCGAAACGAAGAGAGACGCGCCGTCGGCCGAGAGCGCGATGCCGTTCGGGAACTTGCCCTTCGCGTACTCGGCGAGCAGCGTCACCGTCGGCGGAGTGCCCGCGACCCGGTACACCCCCTCCATCGCCTGGGCCCCGCCCTGGTAGCTCGGATCGGTGAAGTATACACCTTTCCCCGCGGCGACGACGCAGTCGTTTGGCGAGTTGAGCGCCACGCCGTTGGCCGTGGTCGCGAGCTCCGCGCGCGAGGTGCCGTCCACCTTGCGGCGCGCGACCGCGGAGGGCTTGGTCTCGGTGAGCACGAGCGAGCCCCCGTTTTCGGGGTCGAAGCACAGGCCGATGGCCGACCCCGACGGCCGGATGAAGGCGGGCGCGAGCCCCACCCGCGGCAGCCGCCACACGTGGCCGGAGCTGCCCTCGGCGAACGGATCGGTGAACATGAGCGCGCCGTCGGCCCACAGCAGGCCGTCCATGTAGCCGAGGCCCATCGCCTGGCCGTCGGCGACCGAGAGGTGCTCGCGCGGCGTGACACCCGCGAGCGGGTTGGGGTCCACCGCGCCGTCCGGCAGGGGGGCGCCGTCGCCCACGGGGGGCGTCGCGCCGTCCTTCGGGGCGCCGCTGTCGTCGACCGGGGCCACCGCGCCGTCGGGCAGAACGGTCGCCGCGTCCCCCTCCGTGGGCAGCGTCGCGCCTGGCCCGCCTGGGTCGGGCGTGCTGGAGCACGCGTACGCGGCCGTCGCCAGGCAAGACAAGAGGGGCAAATAGGCGCGGAGCTTCATCCCCTTAGAATTAGCAGGCCTTTCCGCGCTCGTCACCGGCGGGCGCGGCGCGCTCAGCTCAGTCTGCGCGTTCGGCGCGCTTCTTGTGCGGGCGCGCGGGGATGCCGCTCACCACCGTGTCGGGCTCGACGTCGCTCAGCACCACGGCGTTCGCGCCGATCACCGCGCGCGCGCCCACGCGCACGGGGCCGAGGATTCGCGCGCCGCACCCGACGATGACGTCGTCCTCGATGATCGGATAGCCGTTGTCTTTCGCGGTGCCCACCGTGTTGTTGCCCATGAACTTCACGCGGTCGCCGATGCGGGCGTCGCCGCCGATGACGATGCCGAGCGTGTGGGTGAAATTGACGCCCCGGCCGAGGGTCACGTCCTTGCCAATCTCGATGCCGAACAGCGCGGTCTGCACCATGCGGAGCGCGTGGTTCACCCCGGGCACCCGCCCGCGCGCCGCCTCGCGCACGCGGTTGAGCAGCAGCACCCGGTAGCTGTCCTGGCTGGCGGCGACGCTGAGGATCGCCTTCGGCCCCGGCGAGGCCTCGCCGCCGTTCGCGCGCGTGAGCTCCACGGCGTCGGTGAGGAGCCGAGAGAAGAGCCCGCCCTCGGGCTTGGGTGTCGCAGGTCCCGTCATTTTCAAACCCCCGAGCCTCGCACCACCACGCCCACGGTCTTGGCCAAAATGTAGATGTCGAGCCACGGCGACCAGTTGCGGACGTAGTGCACGTCGACCTGCACGCGCCAGGCGAACGAGGAGGCGTTCCGATCGCTCACCTGCCACATGCCGGTCATGCCCGGCGTGGCCCGCAGGATGAGCTTCTCGTTGCCGCCCATTTCAGGCAGCTCGCGCTCGATGTACGGGCGCGGGCCGACGAGGCTCATGTCGCCGCGGATCACGTTCCAGAGCTGCGGGAACTCGTCGAGGCTGAACTTGCGCAGGACGCGGCCGATGCGGGTCACCCGCGGATCTTTGCGCAGCTTGTGGAAGACCTCGTACTCCTTGCGAAGCTCCGGATCGGCCTCGAGCACCTGCTTGAGGCGGGCCTCGCCGTCGCCGTGCATCGTGCGGAACTTCGCCGCCATGAAGTGGCGGTTGTCGCGGCCGAGCCGCTTCTGCATGTAGAATACAGGCCCCTTCGAGTCGAGCTTGATGAGCAGCGCGATCAGCAAGAGGAAGGGGAAGATGAACACGCTGCCGACGAGCGTGAACGACACGTCGAGCACCCTCTTCGCGAGCCGCGGCGCGGGCAGGAGGAGCTGCTGCCGCACCTCGACCCCGAGGACGCTGCCGACGCTCTTGGCCGGCACGCCGAGCGTCGCGAACCCGAACAGATCGGGGATCAGGAGCAGGTGCGAGAACTGCCCGCCGACCCGCTCGACGATCGACAGCAGCGTGGACGAGGGCTGCCCGGGCATCGCGACGATCGCGTAGGGGATCTTGAGCTTCTTCGCGAGCAGCGGCGCGAGCGAGAGATCGCCTACGAGCGGCACTCCCTCGACCTCGGCGAACTTACCGCGCGGGAAGTTCGAGCTGCGCACGGGGAAGGCCGAGCTCGGCGTGGTGATGTCGATGGGCGCGTTGGGCGGGTGAGAGCTCAGGCCCTCGTCCTCGCGCGCCGCCTCGATCTCGCTGTTCGACTTGGGCTCGTCGCCGAAGAAGTCGTCCGCGAGGGCGGCCCGGGTGGACTCCGACAGGAAGGTCGCTGCCCGGACGTTGATCGAGTGGATGTCGACGTCCATGCCGTTGACCTGGCTGGCGAGCAGCGTGCCGTGCTTTGCGCGGTCGTCGTCGAGCAGCACGACGGGCTTCAGGCCGCTGCGGGGCTGGGCCTGGAGGGTGCGCACCACGAGGCGCCCGGTTTTGGCTGCACCCAGCACGATGACCGGGATCCCCCACCACGGGCGGCGCGAGAACTTGCCCCGCGCCACCGCGCGCACGAGCGGCACGAGGGCGATGGTCGAGGTCCACCACACGAGCTTCGACGTGAGGTGCCAGCGCGCGCTGAGGTTGCCGCTCACCGACAGGATGAACATGGCGGCGTGCACGATCGAGGTGCTGAGCACGACCTCCCGGAGCTCGTCGGGCGCGGACTTGGCGAGCGGCGAGTAGAGGTCGAGGAACGCGTACACGAGGATGCAGAGCAGCAGCGTGGGGCCGACCACGTACGCCTCGCTCACCAGCACGAAGCCGTCGGCGAGGTACCAGTCGACGAGCGTGCCGATCAGCGCCGTGAAAATGAGGGTGGTGGCGTCGACCGCGAGCAGCACGAACGAGGTCAGCGCCGGCCGTGACAGCACACCGAGGCCGGCCACCGCCGGGTTGGCGCGCGCGGCGCTGGAGAGGTCGGTGTACCCCTCTTTCGCGCGGACCCGGATCTGCTCGGTGACGGCGTCGGCGATGTGGTCTTCGGTGCACGCGCCGAGCCCGACGAGGATGCGCCCGAGCTGGCCTCCGCGCTCCTCTTGCTCGGTCAGCGCGCGCTCGATGTCGGCCTCGGTGACGGCGCCGGACGCGAGGAGGAGCTGTCCGAGGAAGGTGCCGTCTGCCCGGGAGGTGCGCTTGAAGAGCGAGCCTTCGACCTTGAACTCGCCGCCGGTCGGGATCTTGAGCTCGGTCATCGACGGCGGCAGCGCGCCCGTGAGCGTGTCGCTCATGCGCTCTTGCGAGAGCTGCAGCGCGAGCGGCTCGGGCAGGCGCTCGGCGAGCAGGCCCGCGGGGATCTCCACCTTGATGGAGGCCTCGTCGTCGTACTCGGGCTCGAGCACGAGCCCCTGCTCTCTGGCCTTCGTCTTCTCCGGCACCTGTAGAGTATCTCACAAGAAACCGTTGGCTACACGGCGCGAAGGCCTCGCGCGAGCTCGCGACGCGCTCGCGGCGCGCAGGTCGCGCGGTCGCGACGGTCGGGGCGTGTGAGAAAATAATGCAGTGTTTACATGGGCTTGCGTCGCCCTCGGCGCGCCGCGACCGCCGCGAGACCGAGCGCCGCCAGGCCGAAGACGGAGCCCGCGTCCGCGCCGCGGCCGACCACGTCACAGCCGCACGCGGACTTCTTGGGCGGCTCGGCGCTCGGCGCGCTCGGCGCGCTCGCCGGCTTCGGCGCCTCGAGCAGCCCGAGCTTCTGCGCCGCGAGCTTGGGGAGGCAGCGGTCCTTGATCGAGCAGGTCTGTGTGGACGGGCACGCGCCGCCCGGACCGCAGCGCTGGGTGGCGGCGAGGCGCTGCTCGCCTGCTGCGCCTGCGTCGGCCAGGGTCCCCACCTCGACGCAGAGCGGGACGGGGCGGCACACCTCGCCCGGGGTGCAGTTGGCGTCGTGGAGGCACACCGAGGGCTCGCACCACGCGAAGCTGCTCGAGGCCTTGCCCGTCGAGCCGGGCGGGCAGTCGGTCGGAGGCTCGACGCCCGCGGCGGCCACCGGCACGCGCCCGAGCAGGAGCGCGATCGAGAACAGAAACGCGAGCGCGCGGACGGCGGTGGTCTTCGAGGCTCTCACGCAGGCCACCATACGGTGTCCCCGCGCGCCGGCACAGCGGCGACGACGGGTCGCGCGCCGCAATTTTCCTCGCTCCTGTGGCGAGAATGAGGGCTACGCTCCCCCCCGTTCGCAGCGCCCGCGTCGGCGGGCTTCCCCGAGGAGAAGAGTCATGTGCGGAATCGTCGCGTACACGGGTTCGAAGGACAGCGCGCCCATCCTCGTGGAGGGACTTCGTCGGCTCGAGTACCGAGGCTACGACTCGGCCGGGCTCGCCGTGCAGACCCCGAAGGGGGTCGAGATTCGGCGCGCGGTCGGCAAGCTCGCGAACCTCGATACGGCGCTCCGTAACACGCCGCTCGTCGGCACGACGGGCGTGGGCCACACGCGCTGGGCGACCCACGGGCGGCCCAACGAGGCGAACGCGCACCCGCACGTGTCGGGCAAGATCGCGGTGGTTCACAACGGCATCATCGAGAACCACGTCGAGCTGCGGCGCGAGCTCGAGGGGCGCGGGGTGCGGTTCGCCAGCGACACCGACACCGAGATCGTCGCCCACCTCGTGAACGAGGGGCGCGCGGCGGGCGCCGAGAGCCTGACCGCCGCGGTGCGCGGCGCGCTCAAGCGGGTGCGAGGCGCCTACGCGATCGCCGTGGTCGCGGGCGACTGCCCGGGCGAGATCGTGGTGGCCAAGCAAGACTCACCGCTCGTCCTCGGCATCGGCCAAGACGAGAACTTCGCGGCGAGCGACATCCCCGCGCTGCTCGCTTACACGCGCGACGTCATCCTGCTCGACGACGGCGAGATGGCTCGCCTCACGAGCACCGGGATCGAAATCACCGTCATCGCCGACGGCGCGCCCGTCACCCGCAAGTCGAAGCGCATCGACTGGTCGCCCACCCAGGCGGAGAAGGGTGGCTACAAGCACTTCATGCTCAAGGAGATCCACGAGCAGCCCCGCGCGATCGAAGACACGCTCCGCGGCCGCATCGATCTCCAGGCGGCCGACGTCATCGCCGCCGAGATCGGCGTCACCGAGGAGCTCGCCAAGAAAATAGGTCGGGTCTATTTCGTCGCGTGCGGCACGAGCGCACACGCCGCCATGGCGGGGCGCTACTGGATCGAGCAGCTCGCCCGTGTGCCGGCCACGGTGGAGATCGGCAGCGAGGTCCGGTACCGCGAGCCGGTCTTCTTGCCGACCGACCTCGTCGTGGCGGTCAGCCAGAGCGGCGAGACCCTGGACACCATGGCGGCGGTGAAGGCCGCGAAGGCGCAGGGCGCGCACGTGCTCGCGGTCGCCAACGTCGTCGACAGCGCGATCCCGCGCGCCTCGGACGGCTCGCTGTACACCCACGCGGGCCCCGAGATCGGCGTCGCGTCCACCAAGTGCTTCACGACCCAGCTCGCGGCGCTGCTCATGCTCGCCGTCTACCTCGGGCGCCGGCGCGGCACCCTGCCCGAGGGCGAGGCGAGGCGGGTCTTGAACGCGCTCTGGCACGTGCCCGCGAAGATGCGCGAGGCGCTCACGGAGGCCGACCGCATCAAGGCGATCGCGAAGCACCACCTGCGCGCGCGCGACATGCTCTTCCTGGGGCGCGGCACGGGCTTCCCCATGGCGCTCGAGGGCGCGCTGAAGCTCAAAGAGATTTCCTACATCCACGCGGAGGGCTACGCCGCAGGCGAGATGAAGCACGGCCCCATCGCCCTCATCGACGAGGAGATGCCGGTCGTCGTGGTGTGCCCGCGCGACGTGCACTACGAGAAGACCATCTCGAACCTCCAGGAGGTGCGGGCGCGCGAGGGCCAGGTCATCGCGATCTGCACGAAGGGCGACGCCGACGTGGCGAAGCTCTGCCTCGACGGCGCGCCGCAGAGCCTGCGGGGCGGAGGGGCCGCGCGCGAGGCCGACGTCATCGAGGTGCCCGAGGCGGAGGGCGAGGTCCTGCCGCTGCTCACGGTGCTCCCGATGCAGCTGCTCGCCTACTACATGGCCGACCTCAAGGGGACCGACGTCGATCAGCCGCGAAACCTCGCGAAGACCGTCACAGTCGAGTGAGGTGACGGGTTGCAGCGGGTCAGCGGAGCGCGAGCGCGCTCATGTGGGGGGAGCCTCCCACCGAGCGCACCCCGCCCCGCGTAGCTCAGAAATGGGTCATCGCGCGCGGGCGTGAGATCGATCCACCGTTCCCGGCAGAGACGCGGTGCCCCACGTAGTGGGTCAGGGGCAGGTCGGGTACGACTTCAGCGCAGTGGCGCACAGCTCGACGTCGGTGCCGTAGGTCGACAGCTGCAGCTCGCAGGTCGTCTTCTCGGTCCCGTTCAGCGTGTTGCAGCAGTCTCCGAGCTTGGTGCACGCGGCCGGGTCGAGGTCGCAAAACCGGCTCTTGCTGTTCCCGCAATGCACGTCGTCGCGGCCGTCCACGATCTCGCCGCACGTCGACTTGGCCGGGTCGGGCAGCCTCTTGCAGCAGAAGTCGAGCACCCCGCAGTTCACACTCCCACCGCCGCCGCTGTCGTTGCCGCCGCCGCCGCTGTCGTTGCCGCCACCGCCGCTGTCACTGCCGCCATCGTCGTCGGAGCATGCAGGGGCCGTGCAGTTAGCCGCGGTCAGGCACGGCGCGAGCACTTCGAAAGCACACTTCACGCACTCTCCGCTCACCGCGCACTTCTCTCGGCATTTCGTGTCGTTGCAGGCGCACTTCTGGTCGCAGGCTTGGACGTCGGAGCAGGGGGCGCCCGCGAAAGTGCCAGTCTTGTAGCCTGGGCCGTAGCACTGGGCGTATTGCGCATCGCACTTGGCGACCATACACGCGGAGTGGGTGTCCGATTGGGCCTGACTGCAGGTGCCGCCTAGGCAAAACCTGAATTTGGCCTCACCCCCGCCGCCGCCCGCGTCCGATGCGGCCGGGGTGGTCGCGCTCGAACACGCGAGGAAGGGCGCTACAAAGAGGGCTGCGGCGAGCGCGATGTGCTTGAGCTTGGTCATTTTGCGCCAGCTTTACGCGGGTTCGCCGAGGTACGTAATCCTCACAGTTGAGGAGGGCACGGGGCCGTGGAGTCGCGCCCGCCATGCACTCCTTGCATCTCAGGGCTCGCTGTGGTGACTCGCCCGCGTGCCCCCACCCTCCATAGGTCCGTCGTCGCCGCTCGAGGTCCTCCGGGCGCGCTTCGGGTTCTCCGAGCTGCGCCCCGGGCAGGCCGCGGTGGTCGACGCGGTGCTGGGGCACGGCGCAGCGCTCGCGGTGTTCCCGACCGGCGCCGGCAAGTCGCTCTGTTACCAGCTCCCGGCGCTGCTGCTCGACGGCGTCACCCTCGTGGTCTCGCCGCTCATCGCGCTGATGAAAGACCAGATCGATTTCCTTCGCGGTCTGGGGATCCACGCTGGACGGCTCGACTCGTCGCTCTCCGCGAGCGAGGCCCGCGCCGTCGCCGACGACCTGAGAAGTGGCACGCTGAAGCTGCTCTACGTGGCGCCCGAGCGCTTCAACAACGAGCGCTTCCTCGAGACTCTCGCGCGCGCCAAGATCGCGCTGTTCGCCGTCGACGAGGCGCACTGCATCTCCGAGTGGGGACACAACTTTCGCCCGGACTACCTGAAGCTCGCGGGCTTCCGCGCGCGCCTCGGCAACCCGCGCGTGCTCGCCCTCACCGCCACCGCGACTCCGGAGGTCGTGAAGGACATCTGCCGCGCCTTCGCGATCCCCGACGAGGCGGCCATCGTCACAGGCTTCTACCGACCGAACCTGCGCCTCGTGACGACGCCGGTGAGCGCTGCGGAGCGAGATGGGCTGCTCCTCGAGCGGCTCGCGGGCGGGGCGCACGGGCCGACCATCGTCTACGTGACGTTGCAGCGCACGGCCGAGCGCCTGGCCGAGACGCTCACACGCGCCGGGAGCCCCGCCGCCGCCTACCACGCGGGCATGGATCCTGAGGCTCGCGCACGCGTGCAAGACGCCTGGATGGCCTCGGAACAGGGCATCGTGGTCGCCACGATCGCCTTCGGCATGGGCATCGACAAGGCCAACGTTCGCACGGTGATCCACTACAACCTGCCGAAGAGCCTCGAGAGCTACAGCCAGGAGATTGGGCGCGCCGGTCGCGACGGCGCGCCCTCGCTCGTGGAGCTCTTCGCGTGCCCCGACGACGTCGCCGGGCTGCAGAACTTCGCCTACGGCGACACGCCCACCGAAGGGAGCCTGCGCGGTCTGCTCACGCAGGTCCTTGGGATGGGAGCGGCGTTCGACGTGAGCTATCCCGAGCTGTCGGGCCAGCACGACCTGCGCGTGCTCGTGCTGCGCACCGCGCTCACGTACCTCGAGCTCGACGGGGTGCTCGCGCAGGGGACGCCATTCTACGCCGCCTACACCTTGCGGCCGGTGGTGCCACTGGACGAGATCCCCGGGCGCTTCGCCGCCGAGCGCCGCGAGCTCGTGACCCGGCTGCTCTCTCAGGCGACCAAGCGCCGAACGCTCTACTCGCTGGACCCGACCGCGGCCGCCGCCGCGATCGGCGAGCCTCGCGAGCGCGTGCTCACCGCGCTCACGTACTTCGAGGAGCAGGGGTGGCTCGCCCTCGAGCCGGCCGACGTGCGGCAGCCCTACCGCCGACTCCGCGAGCGCGAGGACGTGGACGCGCTCGTCGCGGACCTGGTCCGACGATTCGAACGGCGCGAGCGAAGCGAAATCGAGCGGATCGAGGCCGTGCTCCGCATCGTCACGCACGCGGGCTGCCAGACCAACGCGCTCGTAGGTCACTTCGGTCAGGTGCGCGCCGGGCCGTGTGGGCACTGCTCGGGCTGCTCGGGCACGCCGCGGACCCTCCCGGAGGAGCGGGCGCTGCCCCCGGTGCCGAGAGACCTCCGCGCGGGGCTCGGGGCGCTGCGCGCGAAGCACCCACGCGCGCTCGCCGAGCCGCGTCAGGTCGCGCGCTTTCTCTGCGGGCTCACGAGCCCGGCGCTCACCCGCGAGAAGCTCTCGCGGCACCCCTGGTTCGGGGTGCTCGCCGAGCGTCGGTTCGCGGACGTCCTGGCGTTCGTTGGCGCGCCAGCGATGGCGTGGGAGGCTGGTGCATGACCTGGGTGCCTACGGGCCTCCGTGTTCGGCGAACCTCTTCGGCGCGAGTCGGCGCGGTGGCGCTGTTCGCCGCCGGACTGCAGGGAGCGCTCGTGATCGCCGCGTGCGGGGCCGCCACCGAGCCCCCGGCCGGCCTCTCGACCGACGCCGCCGCGACGCTCGACGCGCGCGCCGGCGAGGGGGGCGACGCACGGCAGGACGCTCCACACGACGCACACGACGCGTACCTGGACGCGGGCCTGGACGCCGGTCACGTCATCGACGCGAGCGACGCGAGCGACGCGACGCTCGCCGACGCAGCAGACGCCGGGCCTCGACCCCAGGCACCGTGCCAGCGCCCGACGGCCGACCTGGGCGTGCGCTCGGACGCGTGTCTCGCGCGCCTCGCGCTCGCGGGGAGAGATCTGCCCTACTACCGCTCTCATGGGCTCGAGAGCACCGACGCCGCGGTCGAGAACCTCGTGCTCATCCAACACGGCAACTCGCGCAACGCGTGGGACTACTACGACACCGTCGCGGCGGCTGCGACCCTGCGCGATTCGGGACGCACCGCGGTGCTCGCGCCGCTCTTTCAGGCCTCCAACAGCACGTGTGGCTTCGACGCCAAAGCCCCGAACGATCTCTATTGGGGGTGCAGCGATTGGAAAGAAGGCGGCGTCTCGCGCAACGCCACGATCGACTCCTATGCCGCCCTCGACGCGCTGCTCGCGGCGGCGAAAGTGGCATTCCCACGTCTCCGCCGCGTGACCATCGCGGGCTACTCGGCGGGCGGGCAGACGATCCAGCGATACCTCGCGGGCAACACCGAGCACGACCGCACGCCGGGCATCACCACTCGCTACGTAGTCGCCAGTCCTGGCTCCTACATGTACCTCGACGGACGTCGCGTGCGTCCCGACGCGGTCTGCACCAGCGCGAGCAACTGCGCGCTGACGGCCGCGTCGTTCGTGCTGCCACCCTACGCAGGATCCGCGTGCCAGACCGACGAGCCCGCGGTCGAGCCGGGCGGGGACGCTTACGACGACTACCGCTACGGCCTCGCGAACCGCACGGGTTACCTGGCCGCGATCCCCGACGCGACCCTGCGCGCGAACACCGTCGCGCGGCCCGTGGTCTACGTGCTCAGCGAGGGCGACGCGGCGGCGGCCGGTGCCCGCCCGGTCGCCTACGGGGCGCTCGACAAGAGCTGCGCGGCGATGGCACAGGCGCCGCTCGGGGCCTCGTACCGCCTCCAGCGCGGGCTCGTCTATCACCAGTACGTGACGAGCCTGTTCGGGGCGGCGCATCGGCGCCGGATCGTGCCCGTCTGCGGGCACGAGGAGGGCTGCGTGCTCAACGATCCGGGGACGCGGGACGAGCTCTTCGGGCCCTGAGCGGTCCGAGGTGCTCGGGCTCGCGGGGCGCTACTTGCCGTGCCAGAGCTTCCCGCCGGTGGTGTACACGTCGCCCCACGGGGTCGCCCACGCGGCGATCATGCCGGAGGGCGTGGGAATGGACTCCGGCGCCCAGCCCGTGGCGCTCCTCCGCAGCACGATGCCCTTCGAGCCGACGACCCACATGCGGTTGAGGCCCGTGCCGTCGATTCCCCGCCAGTAGCCGTCCGTCGTCCCCGACTCGGTGTAGAGGTTCACCTCGCCGCCGACCCGCCCGCCGCTCGCGTTGAAGATGTTGATCTTCGAGCCCACCGACATGAGCGCGGTCGCGTCCGGCACCGCGAGGACCGCGTGCGCCGGCCAGCCCGCGAACGACTTGAGCTCGAAGCCGTCGTAGAAAAAGGCGCCTTGCCCGCCGGCGCTCGCGACCATCACGTCGTTGGCTTTGAAGCCCGAGAGGGCGTTCGTGTAGTGGTGGCCGGCCGGGAAGCCGTAGAGGTACCCGAGCCGGTTCACGGCCGTGGGGGTGGCGAGGTACACGCCGTCGGATCCTTGGTGCACGAGGAACCGGTTGTTGCCGAGCGCGAAGAGGCCGCCGCCCCACACGCCGCCGTTGTTCAGCTGCGCGACCGGCCGCCACACGCCGGTCGCGTCGCGTCGGCGGAGAAACATGGGACCCGTCGTGTGGTTGCCCACGAGGATCGTGACGTCCTCCCGGGTGAGCCCCGCGACCGCGAACGCCTGGGTGAAGTTGTCGAACGTGACCCCGATGTCGACCGGCGCCCACGTGCTGCCGTTGAAGAAGAACACGCCGTCGCCTACGGCCCAGATCGCGTCGGGCGCGGCCCCCCACACCGCGTAAATGGTGCCGGGCGTGGCCTTCGGCGACTCGGCGACCCAGTCGAGCTCTTGGCAGTAGCCGTCGGCGCAGCTCCCGTTCTTGCAACTGCGTGTAACTTTGGAGAAAAAGCACGACACGCCCGGTACGCAGGCCGGCTCGGGCACCCAGCTCTCGGAGTTGGGGCCGACGCACGTGGGCTTCGGCACCGCGCCGCCGTCGAACTGGGTGATCCACGCGTCGCTCTTGGCAGAGGCGTCGGGTTCGGCGTCCGGCTCGGCGTCGGGTGGAGGCGTCGCGCCGTCGGGCAGCGCCCCGTCGGGCAGCAGCTCGGTGCCGGTGCCTGTGCCCGTGGGCGCGGTGGGGGAGTCGGTCGCGCCGTCGGCGGCGCCCTCCTCGCCCGCCTTCAACGTGGAGCATGCCCCGAGCGCGGCCGCGGACAACGAGAAGGCGAGACCGAGCGCGAGGAGAGGTCTCGCGCCGCCCGAGGCGCGGGGTGAGCGGCGTGATGGCGGGGGGATGCGGGAGATACGGGAGGAGCTCACGGTCTCAGGATACGTTGTACGCGCGCTTGGCGCTCACCTTCCCAGTAGCTCCTGCGGACCACCTCGTGGGGCGCCAGCTCCGGCTTCACCGGCCGATGAGGAACGGGATGGTCTCGCCGCCCTCTTTCGTGCCGTCGGGCAGCACGAGCAGGTAGTCCGAGACCTCGCTGAGCTTGCCGGTCACGTCGGCCCCGGCCGCGAGGCCCTTGATGAGCTCGGGTCGGCTCGCGAGCGTGCCCTTGCAGACGCCGTCGGCGCTGCACTCCGTGGCCTTCATCCACATGACCTCGGCCTTGCCCGGCTGCCCCGGGAGCGGGAAGGGGACGCGCAGCGTGAGCGAGCCGCCGCCGCTCTTCTTCCACCGCGCCGCGACCTCGGGCGCCGCCTTGCGCGCGCGCGCCTCGGCCGCGAGCAGGTCGGGAGCGCTCGTGTTTCGGCGGGACACGCGCGTCTCCTCGGCGAAGAGCTGCGCGAGGAGCGCCCCGTGCGCGTCCTCGTCGCTGGCCTCGGCGCTCGCCTCGGGGTCGGCCGGCGGGCGCGGTGGGCGCACGGTCAGCACCTCGTTGTCGGGATCTCCGGCGCGGCGGCCCGCGGGCGAGAGCCGAACGGTCACGGCGCGGGACTTGTCGGGCGCGCGCGAGAGCTCCGCGGGCGACTTCTTCATCACCTGCGCGACGTCGGCCAGCGCGATCGTGACCGCGGGCCCGCGCTCGCCCTTCGCGAGCTTCGCGGCCACGGCGTCCAGCACGCTCGCGAGGCGCGGCCCGTCGGTCTCGGGGAAGCCGTGCATCTCGAGGTCGGGGCAGCCGTAGCGCGAGAGCCCCAAGGTGAGCAGCCGGTAGGGGCCCGCGACGTCGTCTTCGTCCTGCGGGTGGAGCTGCACGAGCAGCGACTCGGGCACGAAGAACGGCGCGCCGAGCGGCCCGCGCGGCACCCGCTCGGCGAACGCGCTCGCGGTGTCGATGCGGTGGGTCTCCTCGTCGTGGACGTAGCCGCGGAGCTCACGCGCGAACGCCGCGGTCAGCGCGAACGCGCCGCGGAGGGGCAGGTGGTCGGCGGTGTCCTCGCCCTGCACCTTCACCACCAGGAGCTCCTTCGTGTCGTACAGGGCGGCGCGCTCGCCCTCGGGCACCGTGCGCGCCACCGTGGAGAGCGTGTCCTTTGGCGGGAGGATCCAGTCGGCCGCGAGCGTGACCTCCAGCGTCGGGTGGCTGTCGGCGAGGAACTTGCGCACGCCGGCGCAGTCGGGCCCGCAGTCGGCGGCGGTGAGCGGCCACGCGCTCGCTGGCATCGCCGCGAGCTCGCCGAGGCGCTTCGACGTGGCCTTGGGCGCGATGATCGCGAGCTCGATGCTGACCTCGGCCTCGTGGGCGATGGGCTCGTTGTCCGAGTCGGGCTCGCGCGCCTCGGCGGCGCCGTCGGTGGCCCGGGCCGAGGTGTCGGCGTGGGCGGCGAGCGGGGCGGGCGCGGCCGCGTCGGGCACGGGCGCGGCCGGTGGCGACTCGCGCGACAGCGCCCACGCGACGCCGAGCGCCAACACCGCGCCGCCCGCGAGGACCACGCCCTTCTCTTTGAGGACGGACATCGGCCCGAGCGTAGCCGAGCGACGCGGTGGCACAGCGCGTTAAATTGAGCTATATCTCGGCCGCAAATGCGCGAAACTGCTCGCTCCGGCCTCTACGATCCGCGGGACGAGCACGACGCCTGCGGCCTCGGCTTCGTGGCCGATCTCGGGCGCGGCAAGAGCCACGACGTCGTGCAGCGCGCGCTGCTGGTGCTCGGGCGGCTCGCCCACCGCGGGGCGTCGGGCGCCGACCCCATGACCGGCGACGGCGCGGGCGTGCTGCTCGACGTGCCGCACGCGTACCTCGACCGGCTCCTCGGACGCGAGGGCAAGGAGCTCCCGCCGCCTGGGGACTACGGCGTCGCGCAGGTGTTCCTCTCCCGGGACGCGGACCGCCGTCGCTCGCAGATGCGCACGCTCGAGGCCGTCGCGCGGTACCACAGCCAGAAGGTCATCGGCTGGCGCGACGTGCCCATCGACGAGTCCAAGATTGGCCACGTGGGGCTCGCGACGATGCCGGTCATGCGCCAGTTCTTCGTCGCCCGCATGTGCGAGGCTTCCCGGTTCGAGCAGGTGCTCTTCCTCGTGCGCAAGCGCGCCGGATCGCTATGCTCGAAGGGCGGCTTCGGCGAAGACTTCTACGTCGCGAGCTTCTCGTCGCGGACCATCGTCTACAAGGGGCTCATGCTCCCCGAGCTGCTCGGCGAGTTCTACGAGGACCTCTCGGAGCCCGAGGTGCAGAGCCGCTTCGCGCTCGTGCACTCGCGCTTCAGCACCAACACGTTCCCCACGTGGGAGCGCGCGCACCCGTACCGGCGCATCGCCCACAACGGCGAGATCAACACCCTCCGCGGCAACCAGGGGTGGATGCGCTCGCGGTCCGCGCTGCTCGCCTCCGACGCGTTCGGCGAGCACCTCGGCGACTTCAAGCCCATCATCCGCGAGGGCGGCAGCGACTCGGCCTCGCTCGACAACCTGGTCGACTTCCTCGTGGCGAGCGGGCGCTCGATCCCCCACGTGATGATGATGCTCGTGCCCGAGGCGTACGGAAAAGACGCCCGCATGTCGCAGGAGAAGCGCGATTTCTACGAGTACCACGCGTCGCTGGTCGAGCCCTGGGACGGCCCCGCCGCCTTCGTGTTCACCGACGGCGTGCGCCTCGGGGCGATGCTCGACCGCAACGGCCTCCGCCCCGCGAAATACGTCATCACGCGGCAGGGGCTCGTGGTGCTCGCGAGCGAGCTCGGCGTCGCCGACATCCGCGCGCAAGACGTCGTCGAGAAGGGGCGCCTGCGGCCGGGGCAGATGTTCCTCGTCGACCTCCAAGCGCGGCGCGTCGTCCCCGACGAAGAGGTAAAGCGTGAGGTCTGCACGCTTCACCCGTACGGAGAGTGGCTGGCCGCGAACAAGCTCGACCTCCGCCGCCTCCCCGACGTGGAGCCGCCGCCGCCCCTCGAGCCCGCGCGGAGGGCCGAGCTCGAGCGCGTGTTCGGCTACACACGGGAGGACCTGCGTCTCTTGCTCGCGCCGATGGCGGAGCACGGGGAGGAGCCCATCGGCAGCATGGGCAACGACGCGGCGCTCGCGGTGCTGAGCGCCCGGGCCGTGTCGTTCTTCCGCTATTTCAAGCAGCAGTTCGCGCAGGTCACGAACCCGCCCATCGACCCCATCCGCGAGAACCTGGTGATGTCGCTCGCGACCACGCTGGGCGGTGAGGGCAACCTCCTCTCCCAGACGCCCAACCAGTGCCGACTGGTGGAGCTCTCTCACCCGCTGCTCACGCCGACCGAGCTGCGCAAGCTCGGTCGGAGCCCGTACACCGACTTCCGCGCGAAGAAGCTCGCGGCGGTCTTCTCCACCGACGGCGAGCCCGGCGCCGCCCTCGAGGAGGCGCTCTGGCGCCTCGAGGCCGACTCGGTGAAGGCGGTCGACGAGGGCTTCGCGCTGCTCGTGCTGAGCGACGTCACCTGCGACGCCACGATGGCGCCCGTGCCCGCGCTGCTCGCCACCGCGGCCGTGCACAACCACCTCGTGCGAGAGGGGCGCCGCGCGAAGGTGAGCCTCATCGTCGAGACCGGCGACGTGCGCGAGGTCGCCGACGTGGCGCTCCTCGTCGGCTTCGGGGCGGGCGCCGTGTGCCCGTACCTCGCCCTCGACCTCGTCGCCGAGCTCGCGTCGCGGGGCGAGGCGAGCGTGACCCCCGAGAAGGCCCAGGCGAACCTCTTCAAGGCCTTTGACAAAGGATTGGAGAAAATTCTCTCCAAGATGGGCATCAGCACCCTCGCCTCGTACCAAGGCGCGCAGATCTTCGAGGCCATCGGCGTCTCGGACGAGGTGTGCGAGCGCTGGCTCGGCGGCGTGAAGAGCCCCGTCTCGGGGGTGGGCCTCGACGAGATCGGCGAGGAGGTGCGCGCGCGCCACGCGGCCGCGCACGGGCCCGAGGCGGCCTCTGCCCGGGCGGCGCTCTCTGCCCTCGCGGGCGAACGCGACGACCTCGCGGCGCTCGACGTGGGCGGCGTGTACGCGTGGCGCGCCGCCGGCGAGAAGCACCTGTGGACCCCGCGCAGCGTCGCGAGTCTTCAGCGGGCGGTGCGCCTCGACGAGGCGGCGTCGTACGAGGAGTACGCGTCGCTCGTGAACTCGCCCGAGGCGCCCGTCACGCTGCGGCACCTGTGGGAGCTGCGACCCGACCGCGCGCCCGTGCCACTGGACGAAGTGGAGCCCGCGACCGAGCTCGTGAAGCGCTTCGCGACCGGCGCGATGTCGTTCGGGAGCATCTCGAAGGAGGCCCACGAGAACCTCGCCATCGCGATGAACCGCGTGGGCGGGAAGAGCAACACGGGCGAGGGCGGCGAGGACGAGGCCCGCTTCGCGCGCGATCCGAACGGCGATCTTCGCCGGAGCGCCATCAAGCAGGTGGCCTCGGGGCGCTTCGGCGTGACCAGCCACTACCTGGTGAACGCCGACGAGATCCAGATCAAGATGGCCCAGGGCGCGAAGCCGGGCGAAGGCGGGCAGCTCCCCGGCCACAAGGTGGACGCCGTGATCGCGCGGGTGCGGCACTCGACCCCGGGCGTCACGCTCATCTCGCCGCCGCCGCACCACGACATCTACTCCATCGAAGATCTGGCCCAGCTCATCTTCGATTTGAAGAACGTGAACCCGCGGGCGCGGATCAGCGTCAAGCTCGTGAGCGAGTCCGGGGTGGGCACCGTGGCGGCCGGCGTGGCCAAGGCGCACGCCGACGCGATCCTCATCGCGGGGCACGACGGCGGCACCGGCGCGAGCCCGCTCTCTTCACTCCAGCACGCGGGCACGCCTTGGGAGATCGGCCTGTCCGAGGCGCAGCAGGTCCTCGTGATGAACGGCCTCCGCTCGCGCGTGGTGCTCCAGGCCGACGGCCAGCTGAAGACCGGCCGCGACGTCGTGTTCGCCGCGCTGCTCGGCGCCGAGGAGTTCGGGTTCGCCACCGCGCCGCTCGTCGCCTCGGGCTGCGTGATGATGCGCAAGTGCCACCTCAACACGTGCCCGGTGGGGATCGCCACCCAAGACCCCACGCTCCGCGCGCGCTTCGTGGGCACGCCCGAGCACGTCGTTCGCTACTTCTTCTTCGTGGCGGAGGAGGTGCGCGGCCTCCTCGCGGGGCTCGGGTTTCGCTCCCTCCGCGAGGCCGTCGGGCAGCGACAGGCCATCGGCGTGCGCGCGGCGATCTCGAGCCGTAAGGCGCGCACCCTCGACTTCTCGCGGGTGCTCGCGCCCGCGGCGCCCGCGGTTAAAGGCGGCCTCCGGCACGAGACCGAGCAGGATCACGGCCTGTCGCGGGTCCTCGATCGCTACCTCCTCGACCGCTGCGAGCGGGCCCTCGCGCGCGGCGAGCCCGTGCGCGTCGAGGTGGGCGTGAAGAACTCCGACCGCACCGTCGGCGCCATGCTGGGCGGCGAGCTGTCGACGCGCCACGGCGCGAAGGGGCTGCCCACGGACACCGTGGTCGTCGCGTGCGAGGGCACGGCCGGGCAGAGCTTCGGCGCGTTCGCGCCGCGTGGCCTCACGCTCACCCTCTCGGGGGACGCGAACGACTACGTGGGCAAGGGCCTCTCGGGCGGCGTGATCGCCGTGTACCCGCACAAAAAGAGCACGTTCGTGGCCAGCGAGAACGTCGTGGTCGGCAACACGGTGCTCTACGGGGCGACGGCCGGCGAGGCCTACTTCGCGGGCCGCGCGGGCGAGCGCTTCTGCGTGCGCAACAGCGGCGCGGTCGCGGTGGTCGAGGGCGTGGGCGACCACGGGTGCGAGTACATGACCGGCGGCGTCGCGCTCGTGCTGGGCACCGTGGGGCGCAACTTCGGCGCGGGCATGAGCGGCGGCGTGGCCTACGTGCTCGACGAGGAAGGCTCTCTGCGAGATATGTGCAATCTGCAAATGATTGAGCTCGAGCCGCTCGACGACGACGACCGCGCGCGGGTCCTCGCCCTGCTCGAGGCGCACGTCGCGCGCACCGACAGCGTGAAGGGGCGCGCGCTGCTCCAGGGCATGCGCGACGCCGGGGCGCCCCTCGCCCCCTTCGTGAAGGTCGTGCCGACCGAGTACAAGCGGGTGCTCGAGGCGAAGCGCGCCGCGGCCGCCCGCGCGGAGGTGGCTCATGGCTGATCCCCGAGGCTTCCTCGACGTGCCCCGGCAGAAGCCGGCGCGGCGCGAGCCGACCGAGCGCGTGCACGACTTCCGCGAGATCGTCGTCGAGCCCGCGCCGGAGCAGCTCGCGAGGCAGGCCTCCCGCTGCATGGACTGCGGCGTCCCGTTCTGCCACGACGGCTGCCCGCTGGGGAACGTCGTGCCCGAGTGGAACGATCTCGTGCACCGCGGCAAGGTCGACGAGGCGGCGGCCTCGCTCCTCGCCACCAACAACTTCCCCGAGATCACCGGCCGCGTGTGCCCCGCGCCCTGCGAGGCGGCGTGTGTGCTGAACCTGCGCGGCGAGCCGGTCACCATCAAAGACGTCGAGCGCACCATCGCGAACGCCGCCCTCGCGGCGGGCCTCGCGCCCGTCGTCGCGCCCCGCCGCAGCGGCAAGCGCGTCGCGATCGTGGGCTCGGGGCCGGCCGGGCTCGCGTGCGCGCAACAGCTCGCGCGCGCCGGGCACGACGTGGTGGTCTTCGAGCGCGACGACCGGGTGGGCGGCCTGCTTCGCTACGGCATCCCCGATTTCAAGCTCGAGAAGGGCACGATCGATCTCCGCGTCGCGCAGCTCGTGGCCGAGGGCGTCGAGCTCCGGGTGAGCACGCCGGTGGACGCGCAGTCGGCCGGCACGCTGCTCGCGCCGTTCGACGCCACGGTCCTCGCCCTCGGCGCGCGCGCGCCGCGTGATCTTCCGATTCCGGGCCGCGAGCTCCGCGGGGTGCACTTCGCGATGGAGCTCCTCGAGCTCCAGAACCGCGTCGTGGCGGGCGATCCCTGCGCGCCGCTCGCGACCGCTGGCCTCGACGTGGTCGTGATCGGCGGCGGCGACACCGGGTCCGACTGCGTGGGCACCTCGAACCGCTGCGGCGCCAAGAGCGTCACGCAGCTCGAGCTCGAGCCGCCGCCGCCGCTCGCGCGCCGCCCGGAGAACCCGTGGCCGGAGTGGCCGCTCGTGATGCGCACCTCGTCGTCCCACGAAGAGGGCTGCGAGCGAGACTTCGGCGTGCTCACGAAGGCCTTCCTCGGCGACGAAGCGGGCGCCCTCCGCGCGCTCCTCTGCGAGCGCGTCGAGCGGCGCGGGGGCACGTTCGAGGCCAAGGGCGCGCCCTTCGAGCTCCCCGCCCAGCGCGTGTTCCTCGCGATGGGCTTCGTGGGGCCGGAGCCGGAGCTCCTCGAGGCCCTCGGGCTCGCGAGAGATCGCCGCGGCAACGCCGTGACCGACGTGGCCGGCCGCACGTCCCGCGCGGGGGTCTTCGCCGCGGGCGACGTCTCGCGCGGTCAGTCGCTCGTGGTGTGGGCCATCGCCGACGGCCGCCGCGTGGCGCGCGGCGTCGACGCGTTCCTCCGCGGGTGAGCCCACGTCGGGAATAAAGGCTGGCGCTTGTGTGTCGCCCGCGCATGGCCAAGACAGCGCGGGCTCGCGCACGCTCGTTCCTCACCCTCGGCGTGGCGATGACAGGGCTCTTCGTCGCGCGCGCGTCGCTCGCCGACCACTACCACGTGCCCTCGGGGTCGATGGAACCCACAGTCCAGGTGGCCGAGCACGTGGTGGTCTTGAAGGCGGCGTACGGCCTGCGCGTCCCGCTCACCGAGACGTACCTGCTCGGCCCCCGCACGCCCGCCCGCAGCGACGTTGTGGTGCTCACGTCGCCCGAGAGCGACACGGTGCTCCTGAAGCGCGTGGTGGCGGTCGGCGGCGACGTGGTGGAGGTGCGCGACGGGCGCGTGCGGCTCACGCGCGGTGGTCGCTCCGTCGCCGAGGAAGACGACGCGCGGTCGCTTCAGGCGGGGCCAGGGCCGAGCCTCGCTCCGACCTTGGTGCCCGACGGGAAGGTGCTCGTCCTCGGCGACAACCGCGGCAACAGCCACGACGGGCGCTCGTTCGGCTGGGTGAGCGAGCGCGCCCTCCTCGGGCGGGCGGTCGCGGTCGTGGGCGCGGGCGGCGCGCGCGGGCTGTAGTGAGCGGTCGGCCTGCGCTCGTCTGCCTTGTCCTCGACGCCGCGGTCTGCTGCCATGCACACCATGAAGCCTCGTCTCTCCGTGCTCGTCGTTGGTGCGGGCGCCGTGGGGCAGGTGTACGCGAAGCACCTCGCGCAAGGTGGGGCGGCGGTCACGCTCTACGTGCGCGAGCGCTACCGTGAAGAGGCGACGCGTGGGTTCGACCTCGTGCGCGTGCGAGGGCTCGGGCCCGCGCCGGGCCCCGACCGCCGCGAGGCGCTCCGCCTCGAGGGGTGCGACGTGGTGTGCTCGGCCGAGGAGGTCGCGGCGCGGCGCTTCGACCAAGTCTATCTCACAGTGTCGTCCGCGGGGCTGCAGGGCCCGTGGCTCGCCGCCCTCGTGGCCGCCGTCGGCGACGCGACCGTCGTGGGCCTCACCCCGAGCCCGGGCGATCGCGCGCTCCTCTTCGCCGCCGGCGTAGAGCCCGCGCGCCTCGTGGACGGGCTCATCTCGCTCGTGAGCTACCACAGCCCGCTCGAGGGCGAGCCCGAGGGCACGCCGGCAGGGATGACCTACTGGTTTCCCCCCGCCTCACCCTGCCTCCTCTCCGGCTCCGCGCGCGTCGACGCCGTGGTGGCCGCGCTGGAACGTGGCGGGATGCCCGCGCGTCGGCACCCCGACGTGCCCCGCATGTCGGCCTTCCCGAACGCCGCGTTCATGGTCTACCTCACGGCGCTCGAGGCCGCGGGGTGGTCGCTCGCGGCGCTGCTCCGGGGCGAGGCGCTCGCCCGCGCCGTGCGAGGGGCGCGCGAGGCGCTGGCGGTCGCGGCGGTGTCCGCCGGGAGGGCCCCGCTGGCCCTCTCGCTGCTCGTCACGCGGGGCTGGCTCCTTCGCGTCGGCCTGTGGTTCGCGCGGCGCCTCGCGCCCTTCCCGATCGAGACCTACCTCCGGGCGCACTTCACCAAGGTGGGCGCGCAGACCCGGCTCATCCTCGACTCGCTCATCGAGCGCGGCGCCGCCGCGGGGCTCCCGGTGGGCACGCTGCGCGCGCTCCGCGCCGACGTCCCACGCTGAGCCTGCGGTCGCGCGCGGCCCGCGGGCCGCGCAGCGATCGCATGCAGTGTGCACTAGTTCTGGGGAGCGCGCCCGCCGTCAGGAGAGCTGATCGAGCAGCTCGCGCGCGGTCTCCAGGCTCGGGTCCTCGTCGAGGGCGCGCTTCAGGAAGCCCACGGCGCGTCGCGCGTCGCCCTGGGCCTGAGCGATCTCGCCGAGGTGCTGGTACGCGAGCGAGCGCGGGAGCGGCGCCGCGGTCTTCAGCATGGTCACCGCGCGCAGCGCGCGGGACGCGGTGTCCCATTCGCCGAGCTCCATGGCGAGGTAGGCGAGCTCCGACGCCACGTGGCCGCTCTGCGGATCGATGTCGAGCGCCGTGGTGAGGTGCTGGAGCTCGGCGCCGCGATCGTCCGTCGCCTGCGCCACCCGCGCGAGGCGGTGGTAGAGCGTCGAGAGCTCGCGGCTCCGCCGCCCCTTGTGCGCCGTGACCGCCGCGCCTAGCACGTCGCTGGCCTCGGCGTAGCGACCGCCGGCCGTGTAAGCGTCGGCCAGCAAGGCCACGCAGTCGAGATCGTTCGGCCGGAGCGAGCGCGCCTCCTCGAGGGGCTCGATCGCGACCTCGGGGTCTTGGCCGTGCTGGATGAGGAGCGAGCCTGCGCGGATGAGGTGCGAGAAGCGACCCGCCACGTCCATCGCGGCGCGCGCGTCCTCGAGGTAGAGCTCGGCCAGCTCGCGGAGCGCGAGCGTCTCGTTGTAAATGCGCTCGAGCACGTCGCGGAGCGCCTGGTTCTGAGGCTCGGCTACGCGCGCGCGCTCGACGCCGCCGCGCGCGTCCGAGAGGCGCCCCGCGCGCTCGCACGCGTTCGCGAGGCGCAGCGCCACGTCGACGATGCCGTCCTTCTCCTCGAGGGCGACGAGGCGGCGGTACGAGGCGCTGGCGGCGTCCCACCGCTCGAGCTGCTCCTCGAGGCGCGCGAGGGCCCGGATGGTCTCGCGGTCGCGTCCGTCGGCCTTCAAGAGCTCGGTGAGGATGGCGCGGGACTCGTCGGTCTGCCCCGCCTCGTGGCGCAGCTCCGCGAGGCGCAGGCGGCACTTGCGGAACGCCTTCGTGTCGCCCGCGTGGCTCGCCTTCGTCGCGACGCGCCCGAGGTGTGCGCAGAGCGGCTCGAGCACCATCCGGTCGCCGGCGAGGAGGGCGTCCTCCCAGTCGTCCGTGGCTTCTTCGTCGCGCCCGAGCTGCGCGCTCAGGACCGCCCGCTCCGAGAGCAGGCTGGCGCGCTCGGGGTTGTCCGCGGGGAGCTCCGCGAGCGCGTGGCCCAGCTCCTCGGCGGCTGCCTCCAGCTCGCCCGAGGCCATGAGGAGGAACGTGAGCTCCCGCAGCACGTTGAGGTCGTCCGGCACCGTCGCGCGGGCGATCCGCATGACGCGGGCGCCCTCGCCGTTCTGGCGGAGCTCGTCGCGGTAGACCGCGGCGGCGAGCCGAAGAGTGGCGACCTTGCGCGCGGCGTTCGTGAGCGCGCCGGCCTCGAGCTCGTACATGGCCGCGAGCTCCGCCCAGGCGCCGTCCTCGCGGTAGCAGCCCTCGAGCTCGGCCCGGAGGCGGGCGCTCTGCGGGTAGGCCGCGAACCCTCGCTCGAACGCCGCACGGGCCCGCGCCGGCTCCTCGTGCGACCGGAACAGCGCGCCGAGCTCGAGCGCCAGCCCTTCGGCGCCTTCGCCGGTAGTGATCGCGAGCAGGCGCTCGAGGGCGTCTGCTCGCTCGCGAGGGTCGCCGCACTCGCCCGAGAGTCGGGCGAGGCGCGCGAGGGCGTCGGCGTCCTCGCCCTTCACGTCGAGCATCCGCCGGTAGACGTCGCGCGCTTGGTCTGGCGCGCGGGTCTCGAGCAAGGCGCCGAGCCGTCGAGAGAGCGAGACGATCGAGGGCGTGTCGCTGCGGTCGAGGGCGGCGTAGAGCTGGTTCGTGAGCAGCTCGACGAGCTCTTCCTCGCGGCCGTTGCGCTCGAGGATGCCGCCGAGCAGGATCGCCGCGTCGGCCTGGCTCGGGTCCTCGTCGAGGATCTCCTTGAGCTGCGAGGCGGCTTCGTCACCAAGGCCAAGCTTGTCGATGCCGAGCTCGACGCGCCGGAGCCGGAGCCGCGAGCGCTCGGCTGGATCGTCAACGACATCGGCTACTTGGCCGAGCAACTGCGCGACCTTCTCGTGCTCGTTCATGCGCTCGTAGACCGCGAACAGCGGCTCCCAGGCGGCGCGGTCCTCCGGGTTGTCGAGCCTCAGGTCTTCGTAGGTCTGCGCGGCCAAGTGCAGATCTCCGAGAGCGTTGGCGGCGAGATCGGCGACCTCGAAGTAGAGCGCGCGCGCGTCTTCTCCCTCGGCGGTCTCCGCGGCCTCGCGCTTCAGCAAGATGGCCTCGGCGAAGTCCTGCTTCTCCACGCGCAGGGTGGCGAGCTCGACGAGCGCCCAGAGGCGATCTTCGGTCGCGTGGCCGTCGCGCTCCAGGAATCGACGGAGCCAGAACTCCGCGAGATCGGCGTCGGGCAGGCCTCGCGCGGTCTCGACGGCCTCGCGCAGCACGTAGGCCTCGGCGAGCCCCGCCGCCCAGCGTCGAGTGAGCGCGTCGACGAGCGCGCGCGGGTACCCTTGCCGCCCCACGCGCTCATACAGCGCGAGCACGCGCTCCTCGCCCGGGTGGGCCTCGGCCGCGTGGCGGAGGATGGGCTCGGCACGCTCGAGGAGCGGCTCGCTCTCGAGGGCGTCCTCGAGGGCGTCGCATGCGTCGTCGACCGTCACCTTCGACTTGAACTGGAGCTGCGCGAGGCGGTAGAGCGCGTCGCTGGACTCCTTCCCGAGGGCGATGCGCGCGGCGAGAGTGCGGGCCTGACCGGCCTCGTCGCCCAACGCCTCGTACATGCGATCGAGCGCCTCGAGCGTCGCGTGCGAGCTCGGATCCAGCTCGTGGGCTCGCTCGTACGCGGCGACCGCGGCCTGCGGGTCGTGCACGCCGGTCTCGTAGACGCGCCCGAGGCGCTGGTGCAGCTCCGCGGCCATCGACGCGGGCTTCTCGGTGACCCGCGCGAGCTCTCGCAGCTCTCCGGCGTAGCGTGCCACGAGCCCGAGCCGCTCGGCGAGCTCGAGGGACTGCTCGTGCGCGAGCTGCGACCCTGGGCGGATCGTGATCGCTTCGAGCCACGCGTCCAGCGAGGCCTCGGGGCTCTGCAGGTGTTCGTCGAGTACGCGGGCGAGCTCGGCCGTGCCGTCGAAATCGCGAGCGTCGCGCGCCTCGGCGCGGCCCTTCGCGAGGCGCTGCGCGAGGGCGCGCACGAGGCCGTGGAAGTTCTCGCGCTCTCGCAGCGAGCGCTCCAGGCGTCGACCCTCGGCGTCGTTGTTTACGGCGACCTCCAGCGCGGACTCGAAGAGCTCGGCCGCGCGATCGTGCTGCTCTTGGCGCTGGGCGATCTCGGCGAGCTCCACGAGCACTTCGCTGCGGGAGATCCCCGCGGCGCCCTGGAGCCCGTCGTGGCGCCGCAGCACCGTGAGGAGGGCCCGGTACGAGCGCTCGGCGCGATCGAGCTGCCCGTCGTCGCGTGAGAGCTCGGCCAGCGTGCGCAGGATCTCGGGGTTCGCGGGGTCGATGCGGGTCGCCGCGTCGAGCTCCACGAGCGCGCGGGGGCGATCGCCGACGACCAGATCGAGTCGCGCGAGGTGGTAGTGCACCGGCGCGCGCTCCTTCGGACGTCGCCCCGCGAAGTCGTCGATGATGGCGCGGAGCATCACGCGGGCCTCGTCGATGCGGCCGCTGAGGCCGAGCGCGTCGGACAGCGCGAGCCGCACTGCGCGCTCCTCGGGCGCCAGATCGCGGGCCATCTCGAGCAGCGGGATCGCCCTCTCTGGCTCACGCACTTCGGTGCAGTAGAGCTCGGCGGCCTCGCGCAGCCGCGAGAGCCGGGTCGCCTTGTCCGGCGCGTACTGCGCGCCCGCCGTGAGGGTGCGAGCGAGGTTGGCGAAGTCGTCGCGCTCTCGGTAGGTAGCGAGTAGGCGCGCGCGGAGGGGCTCGGCCTCGGGTGTGCGCGCGAGCTCCTCCTCGAGCCGCTCGATCGCCAAGACCAGCCTATCGGCCTTGAGGAGCGCGGAGATCATGCGGAGCACGACGTCGACGCGCTCCTTGCCGCGGCTCACCTGGCGGAGCTGATCGAGGTACTCGGCTGCGTCGCCATGCTCCGCGGCGTCGGTTGCCAGCTTCGCGAGGGCCGCGAGCGCCGTGGGGCGGGGCTCGAGGGCGATGACTCGCCGGTAGTGTTGGGCGGCTAGCGAGGGCTGGGCGAGCCGCGCTGACGCGACCTCTGCGGCGCGCTCGAACCACTCGGCGGCTTCGGCGGGCTCCACGTCCGCCTCGGCGCGCTCCGCCTGCGTGGCGTAGAGCGCGGCGAGCTCCGTGAAGCTGCGCTCTCGCTCGAGGAGCGTCACGAGCTCGGTGACGGTCTCGCCGTGTCGAGGGCTCTCGTCGAGGTTGGCGCGGAGGGTGGCCATGGCCTGCGCGGAGTCCCCGAGCTGCGCCTCGATGCGGGCCGTCTCGATGCGGAGCACGAGCCGCGCGCTGCGGCCCTCGCACACCTCCACGCGGCGCCGCGCGAGCGCGAGCAGCTCACGCGGTCGGCCCTCGCGCGTGAGGATGGCCCCGAGCGCGCGGACGGCCTGCTCGTCGCTCGGATCTTCCTCGAACAGACGCTCGTAGAGAGTGATCGCGCGGTCCGACGCGTCGAGCTCGCTGGCGAAGAGCCCAGCCGCCTCGAACCGCAGGGCGCGAGACTCACCGCGCGGGAAGGGCAGAAGTGAGGTCTCGAGCAAGAGGCCGGTGACGCGCTCGAGGTCCCCTTCGGCTTTTTGGATGTCCACGAGCTCCCGCACGCCCTGTCGGATGTACCCCGCGGGCTCTGCGGGCATGCCGGACGACACCGCGGTGTCGGCGTCTTCGCCGACCCAGCGATCGGTCGCGAGCTTCACCAGCCGCGTGAGGATCGACTTGGCGAGGGCGCGATCGGCGACGTGGTCGCGCGCCGTGTCGGCCGCCTCGCGGAGCAGGTCGAGGTCGCCGCCCGTGGTGTTGGAGAGGCGGAGGAGGCTGTCGATCAGGGGGCGCCCACGCGAGCGCCGCTGGAGCTGCGCGAGCTCGGCGAGGAGCTCTGGCACGTCGCGCCCGTGCGCGAGCGCGCGGGAGAACGCGGCCTCCGCGCTGTCGGGGTCACTCCTTCGATCGCGGTGCCACCGCGCGAGCTGGGTCTCGAGCTCCCTCGCGAGGTCGGACGACTCGGCACGATCGGACACGACGGCGGCCAGCGCGAAGGTCGCGGCGTCCCACGCGGTCGCCGCGGTCGCGGCCTCCTCGAAGGTCGCGACCAGCGCCGGCGGGAGGGAGCTCGCCGCGAACGCCGACTCGACGAGGGCACGCGACGCCGCGTCCCAGCGCATGACTCGCCCCGCGTTGCGGATGGTGGCGCGCGCGGCCTCGAGGTTGTTCGCGTCGTCGGCCGCGACACGCGCGAAGGCGACCAGCGCCGCGCGAGGATCGTCGAGGCGGGTCTCGAGGACCTCGCCCATGCGCGTGCGCAGTCCGGGCAGCCACGGGGGCTCGGCCTCGATGCTCTCCTTCGCCTCGATGGCCTCGCGTTGGGCGTCGGCCACCGAGCGCCACTGCCGGGTGGCCTCTGCGAGGCGGAAGAGCTCGGTCGCCGTGTCGGCGCGGCCCGGGTCGAGGAGGAACGCGCGGCGGATCAGCGAGAACGCGGTCTCGCGATCGTCGCCGCGTCGCTCCGAGAGCTGCGCGGCTTCGTGGAACACGGCGATGCGCGCTGGGCCGTCCTTGGCCGTGGCGATCCGGTGCTCTGTGAGCTCGAGCGTGCTCCGCCACTCGTCGGTCGCGGAGAACGCGAAGAGCAGCACGCGCACGGCCTCGGCGCGCACCTCGGGGCGACGGAGAAGGGCCCGGAGCCCGGCGCGCGCGCCCTCGTTTCGAGGGTCTTTCTGGAGCGCGGACTCGTAGCTCGCGACGGCGGTGGGGCCCGTCTCCAGATACTCGCGCGCTACGTCGCCGAGCTCGCACAAGAACGACGCTTGCACGTCCGGGGAGGCCTGGCGGTGCGCTGCGCGCTCGAGGAGCGCCGCGAGCTTCTCCCACTGGCGCGACGCGCGATACAGCGAGAGGCGCGCGCGAATGTTCTCGTCGGACTCGCCGAACTCCTGCTCCTCCGCGTCCCAGGCGCGGATGGCCTCCTCGACCTCGCCGAGGGTCTCGCCGAGCAGGTTCGCGATGCGCACGTAGTCGGCCCGCCGCGCGGCGGTAGAGCGTGCGGGGAGGCGGCACCTCACGCCGAGCACCGCCGCGAGCTCCTTGCTCTGCCCGGTGCGGTCGAAGAGTCCCACGAGGCCGTCGAGCGAGGCCGCGTCGCCGGGCACGAGCTCGAGGCACGCCTCCCACGCCCAGGTCGCGCGCTCGAGCTCCTGGGCGTCGGTGGCGAGCCGAGCGGCCTTCGCGAACACCGCGTACCGCACCTCGGGCTCGGGCTCGAGGGCCCCCTGCCGCTCGAGCACGTCGAGGTGCTCGAGGCTCCGATGCGCCGCGGCGAGCAGCGGCTCGGTCGCCCGACACGCGGCGAGGAGCGCCTCATCGGACGCCTGCGGGCTCGCGAGCACTCGCCCGAACAGCTCGATCGCCTGATCGGCGTCGCCCAGGCGCTCGGTGACCACCAAGCCCGCGTGCAGGGTCAGCTCGACGCGGAGGGTCTCGTCGTCGCAGCGGTCGGCGACCTCCACGAGGACCTCGACGAGCCGAGGGAAGTCGTTGACGCGGCTCGCCAGCTGCTCCAGGTGATCGCGGTGGCTCTTGACGGTCGGCTCGAGCAGGACGAGCTGCACCACGTGGTCCAGCGCGTCGCGCGGATCGCCCAGCGTCTCGTGGAGCACGGCGATCTGCTCGTGGCGTCGCGCGCGCTCTTTGGCGCCCTTCACGGCCTCGAGCTCGACCTCCAGGATGCGCACGAGGTCGCCCTCTTGCTGGCTGGCGGCGTAACGCTCCTTCAGGATCGCCGCCGCGCGCTGCCGGGCTCCGGCGCGCTTTCCGGACGGGCGCGTCGACTTCGCGTCGTCACGGCCCGCGTCGGCGCTCGGGCTCGTGGACGCGAGGATCCGCTCGAGGATCGCCTCGACGTCTCTTCGTGGCCCGAGGTCCTGCTCCCGCGCGACGAGGTCCTCGACGATCGCGAGCGCCGCGGCGACGTCCTTCAGCTCGTCCACCCAGATCTGCGCGATGCGCGCGCGGATGTCCTGACCTTCGCGCTCCGCGAGGTTCGGGATTTGGCTCGTGTAGAGCGCGATGAGCTCGCGGAATCGCCCGGTGCGCTCGTAGAGGCGCTCGAGCGCGGCGTCGACCCTCGCCACGTTCGGCGTGAGCGCGCGGAGCTGCTCGAGGTAGTCAATGGCCTTTATCGGATCGCTCGCGAAGTCCTTCGCGACTTGCGCCGCCTCTTCCAGCAGCTCCGTACGCGTGTCGGTGGGCGCCGCCACGATCGCCCGGTCGAAGAGCCCGAACAAATCCGTCCAGCGCTCCTCGGCGTCGAACAAAAGCTTGAGACGATCGAAGGCCCACGGCTCGTTGGGGTCGGTCTCGAGGATACGCTCGAGCACGCGGGCGCTCCGGTTCGAGTCGTCGAACCACTCCTCGAAGAACGACACCGCCCGCTTGCCGAGCTCCACCGCGTCTTCGCGCGACAGCGATCCGTCGAGCGTGGACTCGTAGAGCTCGGCGACCGGCGACGGCGTCTCGAGCTCGCGGCACAGCGCCTCGGCGCGGTCCCACAGCGCGGCGCTGGTCGGGATCCGTGCCGCCGCGTGGAGCACGGCCTCGAGCGCCTCGGACCTGTGGCCTCGGCTGGTCTGGAGGTCGACCACCTCTTCGTACCAGCGGAAGAGCGCGTCGGGGGTCTCGCCCGCCTCCTCCGCGCTCGCGATGAGGTCGCGCAGAATGGCCACCTTCGCGTCGAGGTCTTCGGCGAGCTCGAGCGCGCGATCGAACGTCTCGACCGCGCGAGTGCGCACGGCGGGGGCCCGCAACAGCCGCGATCCGAGCGCCAGCGCGCGCGGATCGTGCGGCGTCGACTCGAGCACCGCCGCGACGCTGGCGAGGGCCTCGGAGAGGCGCGTCGTGCGCGACAGCAGGATCTCCGCGATGTCGAGGTCGAGCAGGTTGCGCGCCTCGCCGTTCATCCTCTCGCGGCGCGCTTGGAGCGCCGCGACGGTGCCCTCGACGTCGCCCGCGGCGAGCGACAGGCGGGCTACTCCGTCGAGCGCGTCGGTCTGCTCGGGGTCGAGCTCGACGACGCGCCGGTAGAGGAGCAGCGCGCGCTCGGCGTCGCCCAGCACGCGCTCCTCCGCCTCGGCCCAGCGGGAGAGCAGCGTCGCGCGCTCGGCGTCGTCGGCCCTCTCGACGCGAAAGTTCCACACCCAGCGCAGGTCCCCGTGCCGCGAGCCGCCGCCGTCGATCGAGCCGTCCGCCAGCGTGAGCGGGGCCGCGTCCGACAGCGCGAGCTCCTCGAGCTCGACGAGCGCGCTCGCCGTGCGCGCGTGGTCGAGCACGTTCCCACGGAGCACGCTGCGGTAAGCGAGCGCCGCCTCCTCGTAGCGCTCCGGATCGCGGCCGAGCAGGCGCGCCTTCGCGAGCACGAGATCCGCGTGGAGGGCCTTGTCGCGGCCGTCAGCGTTGGCCGTGAGCTTCGCGTCGAGCGCGTCACAGAACAGATCCGTGTCGCCCGTGCGCACCGCGAGATCTCCGAACATCGACAGGACCGCGCGGTCCTCGGGCGACACGTCGAACGCTGCAGCGGCCGTCGCGAGGGCGGCCCGGTGGTCGCCGAGGGACTGCGACAACACCTTGATCTTCTTCAGCATCAGGGCGACCCGCGCCCGCGGTTCGTCCTCCGAGGCCAGCAGGATGTCGAGCAGCGCCGGCAGCCGGTCGAACGCGCCGCGCTCCTCGGAGAGGCTCACGAGCTCGGTCGCCGCTCCCACGTCGAAGGGCGCCACCCGCAGGAGGGTCTCGTAGAGCCTCACCGCCGCGTCCTGCTCTCCGAGCGCGAGCGCGAGGTCTGCGGCGGCGCGGAACCGCTCCTTCGCGCGGTCCGGGTCGTCCTTGCCTTCGAGGGCGAGGGTGCCGAGCCGCTCGAGCAGGTCCACGTGCTCGCGCACGTCTGGGGTCTCGCGCAGGCGCCGCTCGAGGACGGCTTCCGCGAGGTCGGCGTCCTTCAATGTCGTCGCGACGCGCTCGACGACGGTGAGCTCGACCCCCGCGAGGGCCGCGTCGGCGAGCAGCACGGCGAGGTGGTGCCGTGCGCGATCGGGCTGCCCGTGCGCCGCGGCGACGTCCGCGAGCTGCGCGCGCAGCCGGCGCGACTCCTCCGGCGACACGGTCTCGAGGCTGCCCTCGAGCACGTCGCACAGCTCCGCGTACCGCTCGGTCTCGGCGAAGAGGGCCGCGAGCGCGGCAAACGCCTCGCGATCGTTCGGGTCGTCTGCCAGCGCGCGCTGGTAGGCATCGATCGCCGCGTGAGGGCTCAAGAGCTCATAGCGCTCGATCGACCCGATGCCGTGGAGGAGCTGCCGGCGCCGCTCGCGCTCGGGGCCCTGCTCCAGGGCGGACCGGTAGAGGGCGACGCGCTCCTCCGCGTTGCCCTGCTCCTTCAGCAGCTCGTCGACCCGCGACATGAGCTCCTCGGACGACGGCTCGAACGCGAGCGCGCGCCGGTACACACCGAGGGCGCTGGCCACGTCGCCGGCGAGCGACAGCGCGTCGCCCGCGCGCCGCGCGAGCGCGAGGAGCCCCGGGGAGTCGACTTCGAGCTCGCCGAGGGCCGCAGAGAACAGCGCCGACCGCCGCTTCGCGTCGAGCCCCAGCGAGAGGCGCTCCGCGCGCTCGAGCCATGGCAGCACATGATCGCGGCCGTGAGCGGCGTCGCGGAGACCGAGCGCGGCGAGCTCGACGGCGCGCTCCGGCATGGTCTCCTCGGCCACGCGTGACGCTTCGAGCAGCGCCCCGAGGCGCGCGGGCAGGCCGTCGGCCTCCTCGACGCACACCTCCAGCACTCGCAAGAGGCCGGCGGTGTTGCGCTCGGTGCGGTACACGGGCTCGAGCACCTCCGCGGCGCGAGCGCGGAGCGGCTTATTCGAGAGGAGCTTCTCGAGCGTGCCGCGGGTCGTGGGCTCTTGCGGATCGAACTCGAGCACCCGCGAGAAGATCTCGAAGGCCTCGGCCTCGTCGGCGAGCCGCGTGAGGTGCACGTGGCCGAGGCGGGCCAGGATCGCGGCGCGCTCGGCCTCGGGCGCGATGTCCGCGTCGGCCGCGAGCACCTCCGCAAGCGCGGGCCAATCGCGCTGCGCCTCGAGCAGCGGTATCCATGCAAGATGCACGTTGCGCGTGGCGCCGTAGCGTTCGGCGATCCCGCGCCACGCCGCCGCAGCCTTCTCGACGTCGTCCCCCTGCTGCGTGAGGATCTCGGCGGCGCGGAACGCCAGCTGGCGCGCCTCCGCGCGCGAGCCCGCCTCCTTCTCGCGCTCGAGGAGCACCTGGGCCAGCTCGGCGTAGTTCTGGCACCGCTCGTGCAAGACCTCGAGCTCGGCGAGCGCGTGCGCGCGGCTCGGGCTCTCGATGAGCCGGGTGAAGGCGACGATGGCCCGCGCGTCGTCGCCCCGGGACGCGGCGAGCTCGGCGAGCTGCTCGTTCGCCGATCGCCGCAGCTCGGGGTCGGGCTCGAGCTCCCCGACTTTGTCGAGCACGTCGGCGAGGGCGCGCGTGTCGCCCTCGGTCGTGTACACGTCGACCAGCTCGTGGGCGGCGCGCAGAATCGCCGTGGGATCGGCCTCGGGCATGCCCAGAATGCTGACGAACGTCGCGCGCGCCCGGCGCAGGTCTCCCCCGATGCGGAGCAGCACGCCGGCCTCCGCGGCGATCCGCGAGCGCACGGGGAGCTCCTTCGCGGCGGTCGCCACGCGCGTGAGGCTGCGGGCCGCGTCGAGCGCGGTGCCGAGCGCGACGGCGAGCTCGACGTAGCGCGCGCGCAGGTCGTCGTCCGTGGGGTCGATGGCGAGCGCCGCGTCGAAAGCTTCGAACGCCGCGGCGTTCTGCTGGAGGGAGTCCTGCCGGAGCGTGCCGAGGCGCTTCAGCACGCCGAAGCGCTTCGCGCCCCGAGTGTGCTCGAGCTCGATGACGAGGAAGCGTTCCATCTCGACCACGCTGCCGGTGACGAACGCTGCGCGGGAGAGCGCCGCGGCCGCCCGCCCTGCGTTGGCCTTGTTGACGAGGAGGCGCTCCGCGACGCGACGCGCCTCTTCGTGAGACGCGTCGGCCGCGAGCACGAGCTCGGCGTGCGGGAGCGCGCGTTCGGGCTCTTGAAGGTGGTTCGAGTAGAGGTCGATGAGGCGCTGCCGGATCGTGGAGGCCTCCTCCTCCGTCGGCTCGGGCGTCGTCGTGAGAGCGCCCTCGAGCAGCTTCGCCACGTCGCGGTGGCGGTTCTGCTTGATGTAACGGCCCTCGAGCGCGACGCGCGCCTCGACGTCGTCCGGCACCAGCTTGAGGAGCATCTGGAGAACGTCGACCCCGCGGTCCTCCTGGGCGCTGAGCGGCTCGTAGAGCGCCGCGGCCCGGCGGAGCAGGGCGATCTTCTCGCCCACGTCGTGACGGTGGGTGACCGTGGAGAAGCAGAGGTCCGCGAGCTTCTTGTGCTCGCCGGCCTGCGTGAGCGCGCGGTCGAGGCCCTCGAAGGCCGGGAGGTAGCTGGGCGAGAGGGCGATCGCGCGCTCGAGGTAACTGATGGCGCCGAAGTCGTCTCCGAGCGCCTGGAGGAAGAACGCCGACGCGTTCACCAGGAACTCGGCGCCGGTCTGGCTGGACACGCTCTTCAGGCGCTTGCCCTGCATCACCAGCTCGAAGGCGAAGGCGAGCTCCGAAACGCGATCGTCGCGGAGCGCGGCCGCCGTGAGCGCCTCCCAGGAGCCGGGGGGCAGCTCGCCGCGCGTGAGCGCGAGCAGCATGTGGTCGAGCAGCGCCTCCTCGTTGTCGAGGGGGGCCTCGAGGGCCGCCAGGATGTCGGTCGCCATGCGGTGGGTGTGCTCCCTCCCGGGGCTCGCCGTGAGCCCGCGGGCCCCCAAGGTTACCCGCTCCGGCCCCTCCTGGCGGAAAACGGACATGGGCTGCCGTCGCGGCGCGAGCCACCCCCGTTTTCCTTGACCTTAGGCACCACGCTACCTATACGGCCCCTGGCCTCGCGCCTCCGGCACCGCGCCGCTCGCCGAGCCTCCCCGCCATGCCCGCACCCGTCGAACCCTCGCTCGAATCCGAAAAAAGCGAGTCTCGTCGTGCGGTTGCGTCCACAGCGCTGGCCGACTACGTGGCCCTCGCGAAGCCGCGGATCACCACGATGGTCGTCGTCACCACGGCAGGCGGCCTGTGGCTCGCGCACCGCGCCTCGCTCACCGCCACGGGGGCCAGCGCGCTCACCTGGCCCGTCGTGCTGAGCACCCTCCTCGGCACGGCCCTCATCGTGGCGGGCGCCAACGCGCTCAACATGTACATCGAGCGCGATTTCGACCGGAAGATGGAGCGCACGAAGAACCGGCCGCTCCCCACCGGGCGAATGGCCCCGCGCGCCGCGCTCTGGTTCGGGGTCGTGGCGTCCTCGCTCTCGGTGCCGCTCCTCGCCATCGGCGTGAACGCGCTCACGGCGCTCCTCGCGGTGCTCGCGAACCTGAGCTACGTGCTCGCGTACACCCCGCTGAAGCAGCGCTCGCACCACGCGCTCCTGGTCGGGGCCATCCCCGGCGCCATCCCGCCGCTCCTCGGGTGGACGGCCGTCACCGGGCGCGTCGATCTCGCCGGGTTCGTGCTGTTCGCCTTCATGTTCACCTGGCAGGTCCCGCACTCCCTCGCCATCGCGCTGTTCCGCAAGGGCGAGTACGCGCGCGCGGGCCTCGTGGTCATGCCAAACGTGACGGGCGACGACGCGGTCAAGCACGCGATCGCGCGCTGGCTCGTGCCGGTCGTGGCCTCGTCGCTGCTCGTCGTCCCCCTCGGCCTCGTGGGTGGGCCTGTGTACATCGTCACGGCGTCGCTGCTCGGCGCGCTCTTCTTCGGCGTCGGCGTGCTCGGCCTCGCCCGTCCCGGCGCCGACCGCAAGTGGGCCCGGAGCCTCTTCGGCGTGTCGCTCGTGTACCTGGTCGGCGTGTTCGCCGCGATGGTGTTCTGCGCGTAAGCCGGTCAGCCCGGAACGGGAGGCGCGACCGAGCGCGAGCGGAGCGCGGGGTTGCCCCCACCCGCGGGTGCTCGGCCTCCGGCCTGCGCGCCCGCGACCTCCCCCAAACTTCGTTCTCGGCTTCGCTCACGCGGCGCGTCGCTCCCACCCGCGCGCGAAGCCTGCGAGCGAAGAGGGGGAGGTGACCTCGCCGCGGCCCGAGCGTCGCGCGTCAGTCGCGGCCAGCGTCGCCCGCGTCACCCGCGTCGGACGAACCCGCGTCGGCGTCCGTCGAAGCGTCGAGCCGCGCAGCGTCGGCCGCGTCGGCCGCGTCGTTCGCGTCGGCCGCGTCGGCCGCGTCCACCGCGACCGCGGCGTCGGCGGGGCCCGGGGGAGAGGCACACCCTTCGTTGATGGGGCACGCCAGGCACGGCTCGGAGCTGCACGCGACCGAGAGCAGCGCCCCGCCCGCGGCGGCCATCGCCGCGGTCACGAACGCGCGCCGTCGACGCAGGATGGCCTCACGGTCGTCGTCGTCGTCGTCGCGGTGGCCTGGCGGGTCTCGACCTTCCGTCATGCCCCAACGTGGCACGGAGTCCGCGCGGTGCCCAGGGGGTTCGCCAACGCCGTTCGGCTGGCCACGTCGCGAGCGCCGACGCCGACGTGCTGCTCTCCGGCGGCGCAGCGCTTGCGCGTGGGGAGTCGGGTCACCGAGTGATCTTGAGGCGGTAGAGTCGGTTCTTTCGGTTCCCCGCGGCCCTGTCGAACGGCGACACCATGAAGAAGGCGTTCTCGCCCTCGATGGCTCCGCTCTCGACCGGCCCTTCGAGCTCGCAGGCCACCTTGCGGGCGGTGCCCCCGGCGACCGGCACCGCGAGCATCGGGGTCTTCTCCGCGCGGAACGCGACGAGCACTTCGGAGCCGAAGACACCCGGCGCCCAGGGCGCTTGCGCGTTCGGGTAGTCGAGGGCGCTCACGACCTTCAGCGGGTTGGCGAAGGTCTTGTCGTACTTGGTCAGCGACAGCGACTCGCCACAGTAGAACGCGTCGCCGGTGATCGTGAGGCCGCCGCCGAAGCACGACTTGTCCGACGCCGAAGCTCGTCCGCCCGTCTCGCCCGTCTCGCCCGTCTCGCGGTTCGCGAGCCGCTACGCGACGAACGCCAGGCGGGCTGAAGCGGGCTGGGCTCGCCCTGCCGCGGCGCGCAGATGTGCACCGGAAATCGCGTGGCCGCCTTCTAAGCAACCCCGCCGGACGTGGGCCCGGGACGAGCGGAACTCATCAAAGATCTCGTCTAACTCAGCGGAGAGAAAGGGATTCGAACCCTTGGTGAGCTTGCACCCACACATGATTTCCAATCATGCACCTTCGGCCACTCGGTCATCTCTCCCACAGACGCCCTCCCCATAGCACATCGCGGGCCGCGTGCCCGAAAATGTCCGCTCGGGGGCGCGGCGAGGTCCTACCGACCCCAGACCTTGAGCGCCGCCGCCGCGGGCGGGTCGAGGCGGGCGTCCTCGCGGGGCACCTGCTTGCCGGTGGCGAGCTCGTCGAAGAGGCGCCGGTGCAGGGTCTCGGTCGCGAGCGGGTGGGTCGCGCGCACGTCCGTGGTGCACGCGGGCTCGAGCGCGAGGTCGCAGAGGCGGGTCGCGCGCTCCCCCGCGCCCGACAGCACGAAATCGCCGAAGCGCGCCGAGAACCGCTGCGAAGCGACCGCGACCCGGGGCGTCGAGTCGGCGCGGTCGCGGGACTCGGCGAGCTCGAAGAGGCTCGGCCAGCGGTAGTTGCGCGGCGCGCGCAGGCCGAAGGCGTCGAGCACGGTCGAGGCGACGTGCATCGACTCGCTTGGCGCCGTCACGCGGCCCGCCTTCAGGGGGAGCGCCGCGTGCGGCCGCACGACGAGGAACGTCGCGAGCGTGCCCTCGTCGAGCGCGTCGGACTCTGCGAACGGCACGTGCGCGCCCTCGTCGGCGGCGACGTCGCCCGTCACGATCACGGTCGTCGACTCGTCTTGACCGTTCAGCCGTAGCGCAGAGAGGAGGCGGCCGAGCGCGGCGTCGTGCGCCTGGACGGCGAGCGTGTGGAGCGCGGCGGCGCGCTCGCGGTCTCCGTCGGTGTAGCGAATGACCGGCGGCACCCGCTTCGCCTTCGCCAAGAGCTCGCCGGCGTGCTTCGGGTCGAGGCCGCCGGTGTAGTTCTGGGGCGGCAGGTCCTTCATCTGCTCGTCGCTCGCGTCCCACGGCGGGTGCCCGCCGCGGGCGTGGATCGTGAGGAAGAACCGGCCGGTCTTGTGGGCCTCGAGGAAGCGAATGGCCTCGTCGAACACCGCGGTCGCCTGTCCGTCGCCGAGCGGGGCCTTGGCCTGGAAGACCTCCCAGCCGCGGTCGAACCCGAACGCCGCCGAAGTGGTTGGATTTGCAGTGAAAAACGCCGTCGCGATGCCCGCCTGCCGCGCCGCCTCGGACACGAGCGTCGGCCCCTTCACGAGGCGCGCGTCGCCGTCGACGAGCCCGTGCTCGGTCGGGCTCGCGCCCGAGAGCATCGACGCCACCACGGCGTTCGAGAGGGCGCTCGTCGCGCGGTTCTGCTCGAAGACGAGGCCGCGCTCCGCGAGGCGCGCGAGCTCCGGCGTGGCCCGCTCGCCGCCGAAGGCCGAGAGCGAGCGAGGCGCGACCGTGCCGAGCACGACGAGCACGACCCCACGCGCCGGCGCGAAGGGCGCGCGCGGCGCCGCGGGGCTCGTGCGCACGACGCGGGCCTCGCCGAAGAGCACGCGGGTGCCCTTCGGCGCCCGCACGACGCGGAGCTCGACCGCCCCCGTGGTGTCGACCTCGCCGAGGGGGATCGCGACAGGCCGCCACGCGGCCGCGTCCGCGGCGCCGAGGTGGAGCTGCGCGACGACCCGCGGGTCTTTGCGGTCGCGCAGCACGCGCAGCTCGACGTCGGCCTCGCCGGGCCCGGTGAGCGCCAGATCGGCCTGGAAGACGGCGTCCGAGGGGATGAACGCGGTGCACCGCGCGAACGCGTCGCCCCGGAGCGAGAGCGCCCGCTCGCTGCGGCCTCCGATGGGGGTGCTCACGAGCGCGTCGCGCCGCGTCGGCGCGGCGTAGGCGGCGTCGCCGTCGTACGCGCCGAGCCGCACCCAGTCGAGCTCTCCGAGCGCGTCGGGGCTGGTCTTCCCGCCGCCGACGAAGCGGAGATCCAGCTGGTGGGCGCCGGCCTCGAGCGCGGCCTGCGGCGAGCGCAGCTCGCTCACCTTCGCCTCGTTGTGTGTGAGCGCGAGGTGGCCCATGGGCCGGCCGTCGAGCGACACCGAGAGGGTGCGCGAGGCGCCCCCGCGAACGCGCGCGGAGATCGCGAGGCCCGACTCGGCGAGGAGCGGCTCGGCCGTCACGAGCGAGAGGCTGAGCGCGCGCGATCGAGGGCGCACCCACGTGCTCCCGTCACGCTCGAAGGCGTCGACCGCCGGCGTCGCGAGCCGCGGCCCGTAGCGTGAGCGCATCGTGGGATCGCCGAGGTCGAGGAGCGCGCCGCGGTGCCCGAGCGCGCAGTCGTCGAAGCGCCGGATCCAGTCGAGGACGACCTTGGGCTCTCCCCCGCGCGCGGTCGACGCGGCGGTCGATGGCGCCGGGGCGGTCGCGTCTGCGCCGTTCGGTGCGCCGCTGCAGCCTCGGCACCCGAGGCCGGCGCCGCTCGCCGCGAGGGCGACCGCGAGGGCGACCGCGCGAAGCTGCGCGCGGGCGGGTCGACGCGAAGACTCGGCCGGGCTCACGCTGCACCCTCTAGCACGGGCGCCGCGCCGGTGGACCTCAGGCGGGCCCGCCCCGGCCGCGAGATCACGAGCGGGGTCAGAAGGTGACGGTCGCGACCGTGCTCTCGCGCACGTCCACCGACACCCGGGCGTCGCCCAGGCGGACCTCGTGTGGGCCGACGGGCAACGTGAGGGGACCGCTCTCGCCCGCGCGGGGCGCGTCGTCGACGAAGAGCGCGCCGGCCCCAACCCCGCGGATTTCCAGGCCCCCGACCCCTGGCGCGGACGCCTGCTCGCGGTACACCGGCAGAGGCGCGGTCACCGCGACGGGCTGGGCGGCCGCGGCGGAGCGCTCGGGCGCGGGCGCGCGCTCGCTGCGGAACGCCAGCAGCGCGATGACGCTTCCGATCCCGAAGAGCAGCGCCAGCATCTGCCACGGCGTGCGCGTCTTCTTCTTCGGCGCGCCCTCCGGGGCGATCTCGGCGATCTGCGGCTCTGGGGTGCCCTCGGGCTCGGGCAGCGGGATGGAGAGGGAGGCCTCGTCGGCGCCGTAGATGGTCTCGAGGACGGTCGACTCGGCGTCGGCGCGCGGGATTTCAACCTCCTCGTCGGCCGCCTCGAGCAGGCGCGGCGACGAGCGCGGCTTCAGCGGCGCGAGCTCGACCAGCGGCGCGTCCGGCGACGGCGTGGTCGGCCTCGCGGCGCGCGTGTCGAGCTCCTGGATCACCGCGCCGAGGAGGGAGGACGGGCTCTGATCGGGCATGAGCGGGAGGCCCGCGCGCTCGCGCTCGCGATCGACGGCGAGGTCGAAGCTCTCGCTGTCACCGCAGGCGGTCAGCGACGCCTCGTAGGGCGCGTCGCTCGGAGTGGGCGGCTCGGGGGCCTTCGGCGCGACCTCAGCGAGCCGAGCCGCGATCGCCGGCTCGAGCAGCTCGCTGCGCGACGTCCCGTAAATCGCGCGCACCGCGCCGCGCGCGCACAGGTCGACCATGAGCTCGTCGAGCCACGCGGCGTCGACGAGGCCGCCGATGACGAGGTCCTTCGCGGTCGCGCCGCACGTCAGCTGGTCGACGACGCGCCGCGCCTCCGGGGTCGCGACGCGCATCGCGTCTGCGAGGGCGTCGTCGTCGAACACGAGCTCTTCCACCGCCATGGCGCGCACGCCCGTGCAGAGGTGCGTCGCGGCTCGCGCGAGCGCGATGGGCCGCGCGAGCTGCGCGTGCAAGCTGCCGGCGAGGTCCCCGTCGACCGCCCCTTCGCTGTCCTCGAGGACGAACCGCCCCACGCCCACGCCCACGAGACCGGCCAGCGCGCGCGGCCCGCGGACCACCGCGCCGTCGAAGCTCGTGCGGATGGCGGCGACCGGCGCGCCGTCGCGGATCTCGACCTCGTAGAGGAAGCTCGCGTCGCGCACCGACACGCGGGCGCTCGGGCGCGTCGCGCACACGATCTCGAGCAGCGAGCGCACCGAGAGGTCGTCGAGGCGGCCTCGCACCTCGCCCTCACCCGTGAGGCGCGCCTCGATGCGCGCGCGCGGCCGCAGCACTTCGCGCACGCGCCCGACGATCGCGCGCGCGTCGCTCTCCTTGCGCAGGTAGCCCGCCGCGCCGGCGCCGAGCTCCCGTACGCGCTGGAGGAGGTCTTCTTTCCAGCTGAGGAGGAGGAACGGCGTGTCACGGAGCGCGACGTCGCGCCGGAGGGCCCGGCAGAGCGCGAAGCCGTCGAGGCCCGGCATGAGCACGTCGCTGATGACGAGATCCGGGCTCGTGCGGTGCGCGAGGGCCAGGGCCTGCTCGCCGTCGACGGCCTCGGTCACCACGCAGCCGGCCGCGCGGAGGAGATCCGCCACGAACCAGGTCACGCCAGGATCGTCGTCGGCAACGAGCACGCGCCGGCCCGTGAGGCGGACCTCGGTGTTCGCGCCGCGCGCGCGCGGACCTCGGTCGTACCGGGGCGCGTCGAGCTGCAGCGGGGGCGCGAACGCGATCGCCCCCTCGGGCGCCGCGAGGGAGAAGCGGACCTCACCCCCGGTGCGCGCGGTGACGATCTCGCGGACGCGGGCGATCGCGCCCCATACGGCGCCGAGCACCTCGGTGCCCTCGCCCAGCGCGACGCGGGTCGCGCGTCCGCGCTCGTCGACGCTGTCGACCAGCGCGCGTCGGAGCTCCTCCGCGAGCCGCTCGCCGAGCTCGGCCACGCTCGGCTCGCCCAGCGTCACCCGCTGCGTGCGGTTCTCGGAGGTGAGCACCGCGCCCTCGCACACGTGGCGAAGCTCGGCGCGCCCGAGCGGCTTCGAGAGCGTGCGAGATACACCCATCGCCACGTAGCGCCCCGCCTCGCTCGGGTCGGCGAAGCTGCCGAGCACGATCATGGGGACAGGCTCTGTCAGCGGATCGTCCATGAGGGCTTCGATGAGCTCGGCCACGTCGTCGAGGTCGGCGTCGAGCACGATGAGGTCCGGCGCCACCGAGTGCGCCAGCTCGATCGCGGCCTGCGCGTCCTCGGTGCGGTGGCACTCGAACGAGGTCCGCGCGCGCTCGCTTCGCGTCGAGAGCGCGTCGGCGACGACCTCCGGCCCGATCACCAGCGCGGTGTGGGTCGTGAGCGGCTCGCCGCGCTCCTCCCGGCGGCTCCTCCGCCCTCGGGTCTCGCCCCACGCGACCGCAGGCAGGTCGAAGAGCAGCTCGCGCAACCCCGCGATCGCGAAGGGGGTGATCGGCTCTCCGTCTGCGGTCTCGAGGAGGCGGAGCCCCTCTTCGAGCGAACGCTCGAGCTCCGAGAGCCGGCACGCCCCCGCGCTCCGCGCGAGCGCGGAGAGGCGGCGTCCCAGCTCGTCGGACAGGGCCGCGCTGCCTGGGTCGGCCTCGAGCGCGCCGAGGCTCGCCCGCGCCTCGGCCGATCGCTGGGCGAGCGAGGCCACGAACTCGGAGCCGGCCGCTCCGAGTCGCAAAGGCTGGTCTTCTCCGAACCGTGAGGAGGTGCGATCGCTGGTCAACATGGCTCCGAGGGGCGTAGCAGCGGCGGCGTCGAACGGCCCACTTTGTTGCGAGCGGTTGTCGCGAGCGGCTGTCGCGAGCCGCTCGCGCGCCGACTCCTCGCGGGCCCGTGGTAAGGTGCACCCGTGAGCGAAGCGCACGAGCAGCCGAGCGATCCGCGTGACGAGGACCCCGCCGCCGGCGGAGAGCCGCTCCTCCGCGTCGGCACCACGGTCGGCGTGGCGTTCGTGGTGGCGCTGCTCGGCTCGGCGCCCGCCGCGCTGCGCCTCGCGCGGGCGCTGCCCGAGGTCGGGCTCGTCTCGTCGTGGAGCATGGTCGGCGCGGCGGCGCTCGTGCCCGCCGTGGTGCTCGTCTCCATCTTCCGAGGCGCGCGGCGTGGAGCGCGCTCCTTCATGGTCGAGCGCGCGCGCGAGCACGGCACGACCCTCTTCTTCTTCTGCGCGCTCACCCTGCCGAGCCTCGTCCTCTTCGGCACCGTGCTCCGCGCGAAGACCCACCACCACGCGCTCGCGGGCGTCACGTACGCCATCGGCGCGCTGCTCGCGATGGCCGCGATCGCGTCGGTCGCGGCGCGCCTCGCGAGGGTCGTCGCGGCGCGCAGCCCGACCGTCTCGCGCGCGGCGTTCGGCGTCGCGTTCTTCACCACCCTCGCGTCCCTCGCGTGGGCGGGCGCGCGCGCGTCTCACGTGGCCGGGCCGGTGGCGGGCGCGCTGCTCGACGTCGCCGCCCTGCTCCTCGCGAGCGGGGTGGGGTCTCGGCCGGGCTTCCTCGACACCCGCGCTCTCGCCGTGCTTGGCCCGCCGCTCGCCGCGGCGATGCTGGCCTTCGGGGTGACGACCGCCAGCGGCCTCGGCGCGCCGCTCGCCGAGGCGAGCGCTCAAGTCTCCGTGTTCGCGCCAATGCTCGAGCGCTTCGCCGGCCGTTGACGTCGGCCGATGCGGCATTAGATTCGCGCCGTAGCCCGAGCCGACGCCCGAGCAGAACGACCCCATGCTCCCTCCCGCTCGCGCTCACTCGTCCGGTTCCACGCTCGCGCGCCTTCGCGGCAGCGCACTCGCCGTGGCGCCCTGGGCGCTCGCGCTGTCGACGGCGGGAGCCGCGCTCGGCTGCGGTGGCTCCCCGGGGGCTGGCGCCGACACCGCGCCCACGTCGCCTCTGGCGAAGCCCCCGCACGGCTACGCCGTGCTCGCGCGGGCGGCCTCCCTCGACGCCGCGTGGCCCCTCGCGCAGGAGGTCTACGCCTCTCCGCGCCTCCGCCCCACCTTGAGCGAGGCCCAGGCCCGCGTCTTCGCCGGCGCGCCCACCCCCGCGAAGCCTCCTGCCCTGGTGGACCTCGCCGACACGCGCGAGGCCATCACCGACGACGGCCCTACCGCCCGGCGCCTGCTCGCGTCGCTCGCGAAGGAGTACGGGCTCGAGGGCGTCTTCGTGGTCGCCCCCGGCGCCGAAGGCGAGCGCCCGGTCGTGAAGGTCTTCGTCGCGGGCGAGGGCTCGGCGCCTGCGGGGCGCTTCGCCCCCATCGAGCTGCGCGCGGAGCCGGGCGAGCGCCCCTGGGCCTCCGCCCGCGCCTCGCTCGAGCGCCTCGTGCCCGCGCCCGCGCCTGGCACCGCGCCCGCGGCCGCCCGGCCCGCGGCCGCGCGCGCGGCGACCCCGAAGACGGAGGGGTCCTCCGCGTTCTACCAGTCGCCCTGGTTCTGGGGCGCCGCGGGGGCGGCGGTCGTGCTCGGTGGGGCCTTCTTCTTGGCGACGCGCGACAGCTCGTCCGATTCGATCCACCTTGAGATGCAGGTGCCCCGATGACCCGTGCGCTCGCCCGACTCCTCGCCACCGTCCTCCTGCTCGCGTCGTTCGTCTGGCCGTCTGTCGGCCACGCCGGCGTCGTCGTGGCCCCGGAAGACGCGCCGTACCTCCAGGCCCCTCAGGAAATCGTCGTGCCCCCCGTGCCCGCCGACTTCCTCGCGCGCCGGTCGGAGTGGCTCACCGTCACGTTCCCGCGCGCGTACGAGTCGCGGGTCGACGCGATCCTCCCCGACCTCGATGCCACCCGGCAGCTCCTCACGATCGAGCTCGGCCGGCCCGTGCTCGGGCGCGTCGAGGTCCGCATCGTGCGCGATTTCGACGAGATGTCTCGCCTCGCGCCCATCGGCGCGCCCCCGCCCGCGTACGCGAGCGGCGTGGCCTACGGCCCGCTCAAGCTCGTCCTCGTCTCCCTCGTGGGGCCCCGCGGCGGCGAGCCCACGAAGCTCGAGGAGACCCTCCGCCACGAGCTCGTCCACATCGCCGTGTGCGACGCCCTCGGCCAGGGCTCGGTGCCCCGCTGGTTCAACGAGGGCCTCGCGGTCAAGCTCTCGGGCGAGCTCGCGCTCGACCGCGTGGAGACCCTGAAGGCCGCCAGCCTGTCCAACACGCTCGTCCCCGTGGCCGAGCTCGATCGCAAGTTCCACGGCAACGGCCAAGAGGTGAGCCTCGCCTACGCGCAATCGGCGGATTTTGTTCGCTTTCTGAGTCGCCGCGACGATCACGCCCGCTTCGTCCGCCTGCTCGACCGCGTGGCCGCCGGTCAGCCGTTCGAGCCCGCGGTGAGCAACGCCTACGGCGCCGATCTGCGCCGCCTCGAGTACCAGTGGAAGCAGGACCTGGCCCGGCGCATGCCGCTCTGGTCCATCGTCGGCTCCCTCGTGTCGGTGCTCATGGTCGCGCTCTTCGCCGCCGCCTGGTGGAAGCGCCGCCGCAGCTCGAAGTTGGTGCTCGCGCGGTGGGAGCGCGAGGAGGCGCAGATGGACGAGGTGCTCCGCCAGATCGAGCTCGCCACCCGCGCCAACGCAAACGCCGCCACCGCGGCCCCGCCCAGCGTGCCGCCGGCGGCGCGGCTCCCCAAGGTGGAGCACGCGGGGGCGTGGCACACGCTGCACTGAGGGGGCGCGCTCTCGCGCCGAGCGCACTCAGCCCGCGAGGACATCCTCCAGCGTCGCCGCGGTGAGCACCCGCTCCGCCCAGGTGTCGAGCGTGACCACGTCCGCCGCGTCGAGGCGGGTGACCGCGGCGTCGGGGAGCGCACCGAACCGGAGGGTGAGGAGCCTACGTAACATGACCCGTCTGCCCTGGACCTCTCCGCGGGCCTCGCCGACGACGATTCCGCGGGCCTCTCCCCGAGCCTCTCCCTTCTGCATCAACTCTTCGCCAGCGGTCATGAGCGTCTCCTTCAAGCGTTCGTCCGGGAGAGCTGCGCGAAGCTGCTCCAGTACGATCCGCGACTCCGCGGGGTGCCAGTACGATCCGCGACTCCGCGGGGTGAACCATCATCACATAGCGCAACACCGCCTCCAGCGCCGCCCTCCCGTGCGGAGCCGTCATGACCTCGAGCGCGAGGTCCGCCCACGCTCCCAGGCGGCGCACCAGCTCCTCGGGGGCGCGCGAGTGGCGGAAGCAGACCAGCACGAGCCGGCCGAGCGCCGTCATCCCCCGACCGCGTAGCGCTTCGTCGCTCTCGGCGACGAGCTCGTCGAGCACGAAGCGATGGCGCAGCACGTGCTCGCCCGCGGCGAGGAGGGTCGCCTCGTCGAGCTCGTACAGCTCCTCGAGCGAACGCGCGGCCGTCCAGCCGGCGTCGCCGTGGTGAAGGACGACCGGGAGGATCGCGGGGAGCGCCGTCGCGCCGGGGTTCTCCTTCAGCCAGGCCTCCCAGATGCGAACGGAGTAGGCGACGAGCCGAAAGGGCATGAGCGGGTGCGGGGTGCTCTGATGCTCATAGAGCAGATAGAGACGGGCCTCTCGCCCCGAGAGCGCCACGCGGAAGAGCAGATCGGTGTGGCGGCTCTTGAGCTCGGCGTCCACGAAGGAGCCAGGGACGGCCTCGAGCGTGGTCCAGTCGAAGCGCGCGGCGAGCCCCTTCGGGAGCGCGGTTCGCAGGGCACCCTCGGCGTGCCGCGGGTCCGCGAACGTGGACTTGAAGAGGGCGTCGTGGGGGTTCGGGGGCACGAGCCCCATATGGCAAGTTCGAGGCCAGCGCGAGCCGGCACGAATCCTCGTTGCGTCGTGAGGCGCGGAGTGTCCTGGACGGCCCACGGGGTGTCCTGGGACACCGCCCGGCGCGCTCCACCGGGATAGCCAGCAGGACCCAGCCTGCGCGGACGGACAAGGGGGCTCTCCTCGGGGCGGAAGGCCACCTGCCTCACGGCCATCTCCCGCTCGGGAGCCTAAACAAAAGAAAGAAGCGCCCCCGAGCCACGGCTCGAGGGCGCATCCCTCACCCATCACGGGCATCACGGGCATCACGTCCTCTCAGCCCACGCGCGACCGGCGCGCCGTCAGGCGCCACGACCACGTCTGCCTTCGCACGTCGCGAGCGCTTCGCGTGAATCGACCGGAACGAGCGCGCCTCCCCTGGGGTCGTTGCGGAACGCGAAGAGCCCGGCCTCACGCACCTCGGTCATCGCCTCGAGCAGATAGGCCACCGCGCGATCGCGCGCGTTCGTGTGCCGCGTCACGGTGAGCGTACGGAGGCGCCTATCGCGCACCGTGGTCGAGAGCGTGGCGTGCATCGCGCGCGCCTCGGGGGCGAGCGTGGCGGCGTTCACCTGGACGCCGGCGAGCTGCGTGGGGTACGCGTCGCAGAGTTCGGCGCAGGCGCCCAGATCCGCGACGAGATCGTCGAGGCCCGGAATGAAGCGAGAAGGTTCAACCGGCAAGACGCCGAGGACGCCAAGTCCTGTGGGGCTCGCGCTCCCGTCAGGCCTGCGCGCCGGGCCGGAAGTGGTCCATGACCTCACCCCACGCGTAAAGCGCAGCGCGAACGCGCTCGAACATCGCACGGAGCTGGGCGTGGGGCGCCTCGTCGGGCTCCCGCGCCGGATCGTCCCAGGTGCGCGGTAGGTCAATGCTCTGAAAGGCGCGCACCGTCAGCGACTCGAGGCGCAGCTCGCCGAGGGGGTTGCACGTGATCTTCGCTTCGGGATCGCCCTGCCACGCGAGGATCGCGAGCCGACCCTCGGGCGTCTCCCGGACGGCGTCTTCGGCGATGAGGGGCTCGACCTTCTCAAGGCGGGCCAGGGCCTCTCGGCTCCACTTGGCCCACACGGTGGCCGCGGGCATCGGGATCCGCTTGCCCGATGGAAGTCCGGCGTGGAGCTTGATGTCCACGCGAAGGGAGGGGCGCTCGGTCTCGACGCCGCCGTCGTCGCCGAGGAGCTCCGCGATCAGATCTTCCTCGCACGTCGCGGCTCTCGCCGCCTGAAGGGCGCTCCACTCGAACGAGATCGAAGCGGCCACGTGGAAAGGCTTCCCTACCTCCTCGTCGAGCGGTTCGACGCCGATCGAAACGTCCGATCGCCGAAGCGAAGACCGAGGCGCTCTTCGGGGCGGAGCGGGCGAAGCCCGGAGTCCCGAAGGGTGACCAGGAATGCCCTCGTGAACTCGTCGTAGTTCATCCCCGTGATGTCGGCGAGGCGGACCGGCGTGTCAAGCGCGGTGGGACGGAGAGCGGGACTCCAACTGGACATGACTGGATGACGTCGCGGGGGATGACTCGTGGGGCTCCAGGGGCGCTCGATCGGGCGCCCCGCCGGCTTGGCCCTCGAGATCCCTTCGACCGAAGCGTGCGAAGGACCCGCCCAATCGCTCCTTCGGGAAGCTGGACGTGACCCACGCGGTGGTCGCGAGTCCCTGGGTCCGCCGCGCCGAGGCCATCGCGCCCGCGTTGACCGTGGGCAGTCGTCGCCGCACTCAGCCCGCGAGGACATCCTCCAGCGTCGCCGCGGTGAGCACGCGCTCCGCCCACGTGTCGAGCGTGATCACGTCCGCGGCGTCGAGGCGAGTGCGTGCGGCGTCGGGGAGCGCACCGAAGCGCAGAGTGAGCAGCCTGCGCAAGATGACGCGTCTGCCTTCGAGCTCTCCCCGTGCCTCGCCCTTTTGCATCAACTCTTCGCCAGCGGTCATGAGCGTCTCCTTCAAGCGTTCGTCGGGGAGAGCTCCACGCAGCTGCTCCAGTACGATCCGCGACTCCGCGGGGTGAACCATCATCACATAGCGCAACACCGCCTCCAGCGCCGCTCGCCCGTCCGGAGCCGTCATGACCTCGAGCGCGAGGTCCGCCCACGCGCCCAGATGGCGCACGAGCTCCTCGGGATCGCGCGAGTGGCGGAAGCAATAGAGCACCAGCCGGCCGAGCGCGGACATCGCGCGCGCGCGCAGCGCTTCGTCGCTCTCGGTGACGAGCTCGTCGAGCACGAAGCGATGGCACAGCACGTGCTCGCCCGCGGCGAGGAGGGTATCTTCGTCGAGATCGTACAGCTCCTCGAGCGAACGCGCCGCCGTCCAGCCAGCGTCGCCGTGGTGAAGGACGACCGGGAGGATCGCGGGGAGCGCCGTCGCGCCGGGGTGCTCCTTCAGCCACGCCTCCCAGATGCGAACCGCATACGCGACGAGCCGAAAGGGCATGAGCGGGTGCGGGGTGCTCTGATGCTCATAGAGCAGATAGAGACGGGCCTCTCGCCCCGAGAGCGCCACGCGGAAGAGCAGATCGGTGTGGCGGCTCTTGAGCTCGGCGTCCACGAAGGAGCCAGGGACGGCCTCGAGCGTGTCCCAGAGTGCGGCACGCCGACCGTCCCCGGACGTCCGCGGCGTGTCCGGTGACAGGACCTGCGAGCGTGGCGACCGAGAATTCGTGTGACTTGGCCATGGCCCCGTCCTTGCGAAGGGTCCGCAGCGCCGTCCTCGCGGCGCCACGGAGCACCATGTCCCGGAGCCCCCACGATGCGCTGTTCAAGAACACGTTCTCGGACCCGCGCCACGCGGAGGGGGCGCTGCGATCCGTGTTGCCGCAGGGGCTCGCGCGTCGCTTCGCGTGGGCCACGCTGGAGCGGGTGCCGGGGAGCTTCGTCGACGCGAAGCTGAAGGACCGCCACACCGATCTGCTTTTTCGCGTCGAGCGCGTCGAGCAGGTGGCACCGGCTGCGGGCGCGAGCGCCAACGAGCACGCACTGGTCTACCTCCTGTTCGAGCACCAGAGCGCGCCGCACTCGCTGATGGCCTTCCGGCTGGTCGCGTACAGCGTGCGCATCTGGGAAGAGTGGCTGAAGGAGCACGCGGACGCGCGAAAGCTGCCGGCGATCGTGCCGGTGGTGCTCCACCACGGAGCGGGCGGATGGACAGGCGCGCGCACGCTCGAGGACCTCTACGATCTCGACGCGGAGGCGCTCGAAGCCGCCGGACCCCACGTGCTCCGGATGCGGTTCTTGCTGGACGACCTCGGAATGGAGACCGACGAGGCGCTGCGCGAGCGCGCGATGACGGCGCTGGGACGGCTCGTGATGTATTGCCTGCGGCACGCGCGAGAGCCGACGGAGCTCGTGGCGGGGCTGCGCGAGTGGGGCGCGCTGGTGGAGGAGGTCATGGCCGCGCCGGACGGGGCGGCGGCGCTGCGGACGGTGTTGCGGTATGTGTTGATGGTGCACCCCGAGGAGCCCGAGATTGTGCTGGAGCAACTCGACGCCGCAATGGGGGACGAGAAGGTGAAGGAGGCGCTCATGACCGCGGGTGAAAGGCTGATTCAGCGAGGGGAAGCGCGAGGGGAAGCGCGGGGGGAAGCGCGGGGGGAACGCCAAGGCGAGCTGCGGATGCTGCGCAAGCTGCTCACGCTGCGCTTCGGGCCGCTGCCCGACGCTGCAAACGCGCGACTCGAGGCGGCGGACGTGGCCACGCTGGAGACCTGGGGCGAGCGTGTGCTCACCGCGGCGAGCCTCGACGAAGTGCTCGGGGGTTGAGGCCGGCGAGCCCGGCGAGCCTCCCCACTGCGGCGGGTCGAGCCCCACTCTCGAGCCTCTCCACGAGGGGAAGCGTCCCTGATCGCCGGTGACCGGCGCCCCGTCGGGCGGCTCTTGAGCTCGGCGCCCGCGATCCTTCAAGGTCCCCGACGCTCCTCGGGGCGGAAGCCCACCTGCCTCAGGGCCATCTCCCGCTCGGGAGCCTGAACAAAAAAGAAGAAGCGCCGCCGAGCCACGGCTCGAGGGCGCATCCCTCACCCATCCATCACGGGCATCACGGTCCTCTCAGCCCACGCGCGACTCCGGCGCGCCGTCAGGCGCCACGACCACGTCTGCCTTCGCACGTCGCGAGCGCTTCACGTGAATCGACCGGAACGAGCGCGCCTCCTTGGGGTCGTTGCGGAACGCGAAGAGCCCCGCCTCACGCACCTCGGTCATCGCCTCGAGCAGATAGGCCACCGCGCGATCGCGCGCGTTCGTGTGCTGCGTCACGGTGAGCGTACGGAGGCGCCTATCGCGCACCGTGGTCGAGAGCGTGGCGTGCATCGCGCGCGCTTCGGCGGCGAGCTTGGCGGCGTTCACCTGGACGCCGGCCAGCTGCGCTGGGTACGCGTCGCAGAGCTCGGCGCAGGCGCCCAGATCCGCGACGAGATCGTCGAGGCCCGTGCCGTCTTGGATCGCGTCGACGCGCCGCTGCACCTCGGGATCCCGTCGCATCGCGAAGCCAACGCTGCGCAGGATTTCGGCCCGCACCGCGCTGGCCCGCTCGGTGATGGCGAGCTCGTCGGCGTCCTTCCCTCGCGCGGCTTGTCGCTGCGCGAGCTGCGCGCCCTCGACCATCGTCGCGCGCTCGTCGAGCGAGTCGACCAGCGCCGACGAGACGCCCACCGCGACGAGCTTGGCCCGGTGGCGCCGCGCCACCTCCGCGAGGAGGCGACCCTCTGCCACCAGCGAGTCCACGCGCGTGGGCGAGTTGCGGGGCCCCACGGCCTCGAGCTGCTTCTGGTTGTTGGCAAAGACCTCGATCGACGTGGGCGAGGTGGGCGCGGACTTGCCGCTCGGGGACTTCTTGTTCGACTGGGTCTTCATCTGTCCTCTCCTTGGGTGTCTATCCTCCAGCGCCCGCCTTCGGGGATCCGCCTCGTGTGCGCTGATGCCCTCCTCTCGGCGGGGTCGAACTCGGCGTTGCGTGAGAAATGAAGAACAGTGAAGAAATCGAAACTGCCGGGCAAATGCAGCCGTCGGCGCGCTCCGGAGCGTCGCTTGGCCCGCGATCGGTCACGCCTGGCGCGCGATCGGTCACGCCTGGCGCGCTTTCGGCCGCGCCGGGTCGGCGATCAGCCGCGCCGGGTCGGCGATCAGCCGCGCCGGGTCGGCGATCAGCCCTCGGCGCGCGCGCTCGGGGCGCTCCTGGCGCGGTCAGGGTGCCGCTGGGTCGGCGATCAGGGGTTCCGGGGCCCGCCGCGGTCACCCCTGGCGCGATTTTGGGCGCTCCGGGTCGTCGATCATGGCTTTGCGCACTCGAAATCGGGCTCCGGGCAACCCGAACGGGGGGGCTGGGGTCGATCATGGGGGTTCCGGCGCGCGGATCAGGGCTCGTGGCCGGGCTGTGGGAGTGGCGCGCGAGAACGATGGTCAACGCTCCTCTCCGCCACCTCCGCCACCGGTCGCCTTCGCCCGCGTCCATGAGACCACATGGTGCTCGCGATGCGCGCTATCGTCGTCGCGGCGGCGTTCTCGCCGCGCGGAAAGCCGGAGACCCAATGACCGAACCACAGCAGGAGCCCCTCCCAGCTCCGGTCCACTGCACCTTCGCGGTCGACCGCGTTTCACGTGATCCTGCAACGACCGCGTGGAAGCAGCGCGCCCGCTCGGGACAAGCCCGGTGGCGCGAAGCACACGGCCACCCGATCGGAGCCCACCCCTATCGTGGTGGTTCGAAGGCGACCCCGGTCGGGAGTCGACTCGAGCTCGGCTTTGCGCGCTCCTCCGGCGCGAACTTCCTCACGCCCGGCGCCCTTGCTGCCGTGCGCGCCCGGCTCGCAGCGCCCGAGAAGTACCAGATGATCAGCGAAGAGCGCCTCTGGGCGGATCTGCTCTCGTCGATGCCGCTCTGCTTCAATCTGTTCGGCGACCTCGCGAGCTCTCACGAGGCCGCGACGCGCGCCGTGCGAGCGTGGTGGCCTGACGCCCCTGACGCTCCGGAAAGCGACCGCACCGAGGTGCGCTTCGAGTACTCGCCGGGGCGACGTGACCCGTCCTTCCTCGGCAACCAGAGTGCCTTCGACGCAGCGTTCGAGATCGCCATGGGAAGCGACAAGCGCGCGATCGTGGGCATCGAGACGAAGTACCACGAGCACGCGATCGCGGAGCCCGCCCCGAAGGCCGCGGCGCTCGCCCGGTACGCCGAGGTCACGGAGCGATCGGGGGTGTTCGTCGAGGGCTGGCGCGAGCGGATCGTCGGCACCGATCTTCAGCAAATATGGCTCGATCACCTGCTCGTGCTCGCGATGCTCCAGCACCCGTCGAGGAAGTGGGCGTGGGGGCGATTCGTGCTGACGTACCCCGAGGGCAACCCGAGCTTCGCCGGAGCGGCGGCGCGCTATCGTGAAGTCCTGCGGGATGAAGGCACGTTCGAGGCGAGGACGCTGGAGGGCCTCGTGGGGACGCCAGGGGTGCTCCCGGACGAGACCGCGAGTGCGCTGAGGGAACGCTACTTCCCGTGGGGCCGGGCTCCTTAAGAGATGGGGGGCGCCACCGAAGTGCTACACGAAGCCCTCCGCGACGCACCGGCTCCCCGCTGGAGTAACCTCGTGCCGCTGGCCGGACCCGTCGACCACCCGGCACCAGCTCTCGGAGACCAGTTTGGCCTCGACCCCGACCACTTCCAGCCGGTAGCTGAACCCGCCGTACATGCCGGGGACCGGGAACCACATCTGCGGTTGTTCCAGCTCGAGCAGCGGTTCCAGCTCCGGTAGACGCAGCCGGTGCTCGTTCACGAGCTCCTCGGCCCGGCTGCGGATGACGGCGTGGAAATGGGCTTGGAGCTTCAGCAATACCCCGAGCGGGACCCGGTGCTTGTGCTCCGGGGCCAGCACGCCGAGCAGGTGACCGTGGCCCTCTCGCTCGGCGACATCGACGGGCCGCTCGCCGCGCGCGTTCTGGAGCGTACGCCAGGCGAGCATGCCAATCAGACGCTGGACGACCTCGACCGGGGCACCACCGTGGGCGGCTTGGTGCAACGGCGCATAGAGCGACGAGCCGCCAGGTCGCGTCGTATTGACCAGCTCGTCGTGCCTCGAGAGGAGCTCGAACACGCGTGGCCACTCGTACCGCTTGGCAGCGTCGGCGAGGGCGTGGCGGGTCCGGGCCGCATCTTCGTGCAGTGTCTCGGCTTGCGTGATGCCATCCCACACGATGTCCATCCGAGCGATCTCCCCAACGTGGTTGCACTCCCAGAACCTATTCAGGCAAGGGCCCCATCCCGCACTTCCGCCTCTCCTCGTTGATCACAGGCAGGAACGCTTCGACGATGGCGTCTGCGACCTGCTCAGCGGTCTCGTCGGCATCGAGGTTCTTGAAGAACAGCGGCTTCTTCTTGGGATTCGCCTTGGCCACCTTGGCGCCAGCCTTTGCTCTTGGCTTCGCCGCTGCCTTTGGCTTGGCCGCTGCCTTCGTTTTGCTCATGTCGTTCTCCCCGTTGGTTGACTGCAGATCCGCAGCCCGTAAGCTCGGCCGCGAGTCCGCTCGGACTGGTCGGCGCCCCCGTCCTCACTTGGCGTCGTGCTTTGCGGCGACGCGGCGGGGCGAGAGGTCGCCGTCGGTGAGGAGACGATCGATCGTCCTGAAGAGCTCGCTCCAGGTGTCGGTGTAGGCGAGGGCGCCATGCCAGAGCGCGAGCCTTCGGTTCTCTCCGCGTTGCTGCCCCGACGCGAAGACGATGACGGGCGGGCGAGGACCGGACGCGAGCCGTTCGAGCAGCTCGAGCGCGTCCGACTCGCCCGGCGCACGGTGTCCCCAGCGCGTCACCAGGAGATCGTAGGGGGTCTCCTTCGAGCGCCGAAGCGCGGCGAGGGCCTCCTCCACCGTCTTGACCTCCTCGACAAAGACCCCGTCGGAGTGGCCGGCCCCCAGGACCTGCCTCCCGAGCGCGTTATTCTCGCGCGCGGGATCGCACCAGAGAATGCGGGGGCTCTTCTTGAGCCGCGCGAGCCCCGCCCGAAACGACTCGCGCGGAGCGGTGGCGTCGTGGATGGCCTTTAGCCATCGGTCGAACCCCGTGAAGTCGCGCTTGGGCGTGCCGTCGCGCACGGTCGAGAAGTTGAGGGGCACGAGGCTCTCCCGCGTCTCGAGATGCTTCGCGAGCGCGGGAGGCACGTCCTCGAGGACCGCGTAGTCGGTCAGCTGTCGCGACGCGCTCGATCCCGATCGGCGGCGAGGATCTCGGAGCGCAGCTCGTTGATGTACGCGTCGGTGAACGAGAAACCCAGGAAGAGCACGTTGCGGGTGGCGAAAAGAGTTCGCAGAAAGGCGCGATACGCGGGCTTCTCGTGAAGCAAGCGCCTGTAGCTCTGCGTGGTGAACACGACCTCTCCGCGGTCGGAAGAGGCCTGTCCGTGGAGGGCGATGAGTCGCTTTCCGGCCCAGTGGGCGTCTCGATCTGCGTCGTCCCAGAGCTCGTGGTGCCACCAGTCACGGGTCTCGGCGGTGAGCACATTGGCGAAGGCGGTTGGGTCAGGGATCGACGCGGTGCCGAGGAGACTGTCGAAGTTCGTCGTGAGGACACTGTGAAACGGGATGGCGCGGAGCAGCTTGAGCCGCTCCTGGGTCTCCGCCTTGGGCGTCTTGGCGAGCACCTGACGAAGTTGCTACGGAACTCGGAGCCCAGCGCGGCATGCAGCTCCTCACCGAGGCCTTCGTAGTCGCGCGGGGTCAGCCCGCCCGCTCTTGGCCCGAGCCACGCCTGGATACGGGCCTTGTCGTCTGGGTCCTTCACCTTCGTGGCGAGCTCGGTGAGGAGCCCGAACCAGCCGGGAATCGTTGGTGCGGAGAAGCCCGCGCCTACGAAGGCCACGCAACGGCCGGACCGGATGGAGTCGACGAGCGGGGCAGGGGGAACGAAGGTGGAGAGGTCGGTCGACATGGGGGGAGCCTATCGGAGGTGTCCAGGGATGCGCCAGCGTCGGATGCCCGCACACCGCGCTCAGCGCACCTGCTACGCGGCGCGGCTCACATCTTCAGATCGGCGGCGCGCCAGACGACCTCGGCCTCAGGATAACGGTACGCGCCCACGCACGCTCGAGCGCCCTCCTTCGTGACACCGTTGTGGTCAATGCAGACCGCGATCTCGTTCGCCCCCACCGATCGCGTCCCCGCACTCGCGACGTGCGCGTGATGCTCGCCAGCCCATCGCCGCAGATTCGGATGGCCGCTCGGGTGCGGTGGAACGAAAGCCTCGTGACGCGATTCGATCGGCGGCATGTTCCAGTAGTGCCCGAAGATGGTGCGACGATCGCGCGGGACCTCGCCATACTCAGGCTTCCACCACTCCGTTCTGACCTTATCCCGCGTCACGCCGTCGTTGTCGACGAAGTCCACGGGCGCCTTCGATTCGTAGCCCTTCAAGAAGACTTGAAGCGCGTTCTCCCATTGTCCCGGGAAGCGTACGGTGGGGAGACCGTGGCGCATCTTGCCCCCCTCGAACGGCGCGTGGAGACGAATCGCGTCCCTCCAGAAGCTCGACAGCGTGTGTCCAGCAACCGGGCGTTGCAGCGCGGGCAGGAGCTGGTCGAAGCAGCCCTGATGCCACACCGCATGTGTGACTCGGAGATCAGGCAGTTCGACCGCGAGTGGGAGCGTCTCGAAGAAGTCGAGGATCGCCGCCCAGCGCCCCGGATCCGCTTCGATCGCAGCGATCGTCTGCAGATTGGAGTGCTTCGACCCCGTTCGACCGCGGTGCCAGTCGACGAGGTTCAGCTCGTGATTCCCGAGCAGGCAGAGATTCTCGCCGCTCTCGCAAAGCGAGCGCACGAGCTCAGCCACTTCGAAGCTCGCCGGTCCGCGATCGATGAGATCGCCGACGAAGAGCAACCGTCGCCGGTCGGGATGCCTCCAGTGGTCGCGCTCGTCGTAGCCGAGCGCCGCGAGAAGCTGCGTTAGCGGTCTCAGGTTGCCATGAATGTCGCCAATGATGTCGATCTCAACGCGAGGCATGAATGCACCGTCCTTCCGCCCCAGAATCTCGGCTCGCGCGCTCGAACCCAGGTTACCACGCAGGATCTGCTCGAGCGTAGCGCGAGCGAGCCCCCCTCTCGATCACCAGCACACGGCGTGGTCGTCAGAGGAGTGGTGCCAGCGCGCGCTCCCTCGCGTGGATAGTTGTCATTCTGTGTCTATCTCAGAACCCTCGTCACTCCAGAGGAGGAAGCCCCTCGCGTCTCCTCTCCTCGTTCACGATCGGTAGGAGCGCGTCGCAGATCGCGTCAGCGAGCTGCTCGTCGGTCTCGTCTTCCGTCGGCTTCTTGAAGAAGACCGGCTTCTTGTTCTTCGGTGCCTTGACCTTGCTCTTCCCGCTCATCTTCCGCTCCTCCGCGTTGCCCCGCCCGACGGACCGCACCTGCTCCGTCAATCGTCGCTCGCCGAGCTTCCGCCCTCCCGCCGGTCCTTCCGGAAACACGCGGTCTTGCAGTCCTCGATCGACCATGCGGTCGGGGCCGGCTCGAAGGCCGGAGCGCTCGCGAGCCATGTCGGGGGCCGCGAGCTCCAGCTCAGAACCCGTACTGCGTCAGCGCCTCCTTGAACTCTGCCATCTCGCGTGCGCGAATCGGCGACGAGTCCGCCTCGTCCTCTCCCGACCGCTCCCGGGCCCACGCACGGATCTCGCGCTCGAACTTCCCGTCGCCCTTGGCGAGGTCTTTGAACTGTCCCCACCACCGAAACTGCGAGAAGCGGCGGAGAGCTACGTTCAGGCTGGCCATTCCCGCGTCCATGGAGAGGTTCCCCTTCACGACCTGGTTGTAGGCGAAGAAGCCCCAGGTTGCCGGTCCAGGCGTGCGCGAGGCGGCGGCCTCGGCCGCTTGTTGCGCGTCATCGTAGCGGGTGTCGTAGGTGTCCTCCGCGGGGACTTGCGAGACTTGCTTCTTCATGGTTCCTCCCTCCGGTTAGTTAGGTTTCATGGATGAGCGAGACGATCAAGCCGCACTGAGCGCAGCCCGAGCGTCCCCCAGCTCCCCCGCCGGGAGCTCGAGCGGCTCCGCTCGCTCTTCCTCGACGTTCGCCAGCTCCACATTCAGCGCCTTCAGCGTTGCCTTCGCGTCCCGCACGAGCCCATTCAGACCCTTCGTGCCGATGCGCAGCTCGTCGGCCAGCTCGTCGGCCTTCTTCTGAATCGTCTCGACGAGCCCCCGCATCTTCTCGTGGCGCTTCAGCTCGCGCTCGATCTTGTGCTCCACGTCGGCGAGCGCCTTGATGTTGCCCTCGTCGTCCCCCCGCTTGTGCCGTGAGGCGAGACCCGAGCGCCAGAAAGAGCGCGGCCTGCAGGTACGCGTCGGTGCCCTCGTCGTTCTCGTCCCAGACCACCACCACGTCGTTTCCGCAGCGGGAGAACCGGGCGAACCCCGAGGGCGCCGCGCTCTTCGCCAACACGAACACGCCGGCCTGCGCGTTGCGGTTGCTCCTTGCGAGCTCGAGCTCCGCGAGGGCCTTCGCCATCGTGTAGTTGTCGGCGCGCTTCGCCTCGATGACGACGCTCGAGCCGGCGTAGACACTTTCCGGGTGAAACCGCACCACCTGGTCGCCGACCTTGCAGCCCGAGCGATCGCCGGTCGTGTTGCCCGTGTCCTCCACGAACACCGGGACTCCTCCGAGCACGCTGCGCGTGAAGAGGCACACCTGGTCCTCGAAACGCCGGCCCCCGCGGGGTGAGCTGGCGTCGCCGCGCTTGCGCTCGTCCAGACGCGTGACCACGTCGCGCATGTCTTGCTCGAACTTCCTTTTGGCGTTCGTTGATCCCGTCCATCACCTCGGCCTGCGACTTCGCGTGGGTCTCGAGCATGACCGTGAGCGACGTCTTGAGCATCGCCAACGGCGACCCCGGAGACTCGGGGTTCATCGTCTCCAGCACCGTGGCCCGCGCCTTCTGGGTCTCGCGCACGAGTCGGCTGAGGAGAGAGGTCTCGTCGTTGGCGTCGAGGGCCTTCGTGGCCAACGCGAGCTGCTTTGTGCGCTCCCCGTCCGCCTTCTCGAGGTCCTGCTTGAGCGAGCCGAGGAAGCGCGCCACGGCGCCGTTCGGGACGAGGGGATCGAGCGCCTTGGCCACCGCCGTCCGGTTCATCTCCAGCGCCTCGCGGACTCTGGCCTCGATGAGAGAAACCACGCCCTCGCTGTCCGTGGGGCTCAGCCTGCGGAGGAGCGGGCTCTGGTCGCCGAGCGCCCTGGCGAGGGTGGTCGCGAGGACACCGTGCTCGGGGCCCAAGAACTTCTCCATGGACCTCGAGAGCTCGCCGCCGTCCTTCAGGAACCCGTCGATGCGGGTGACCACCTGGCCGTCCTTCGGGTCGAAGTAGCGCTGGAGCTCGCGGACCATGGCCTCCTGCTGGACGCGCACGTGCTCGCGAAGCTCCACGTCGACGTCGTCGAGGAGCGCCTTGCCGATGTCCTGGAGGCGCGACTCCTCCGCGGCGCGGTGCGCGTTCATTACAGCACGAAGCCCGACCACCCACGCGTCCTCCGCGAGCGAGGCTCGCTGCGCGTCCGGAAGCGGCGCGAAGATCGCCAGCGCGTCGGGGCGGCGATCGTCGATCGTCGTCGAGAGGGTGTCGTTGGAGAGGCTGACCAGCAGGGCGAGGGACGGGGTGCTGTTGTTCATGGAGGCCTCTTTCCACAAGGTGTGCCATGCGCGATCTGCCGGGAAATCGGCTCGGCCTGCGGGCACACGCCGCCGCCTGAAGTAAGCGCACTTGTGCCGGTGCAAATCTTGTTACCTTCGCTCGACATGGGGAAGACGGGACAAGGGGCAAGGGTGCTCATGGCGTGGATCGGCAAGACCGATCTCGACGCCGCGGACGGCGATCCGAAGGCGGGGATGGGTCCTATCGCGCAAGCATTCAAGGCCCGAGCATTCGATCACGTGGTCCTCTTGTGCGACTGGAAGAGGGAACAGAGCGAGAGCTTTGCGGCGTGGCTCGCTCCCCAGACGCAAGCTTCGATCGTCGTGCGCACAGTGAAGCTCCGGGCCCCGACCGACTACGAGGACATCTACGAGAAGGCACGCGACGCCGTCGCGTGGACGAAATCCGAGTACGGCGCTGACGCTGCGCTCGCATTTCACCTCAGCCCTGGCACGCCGGCGATGGCGGTGATCTGGATCTTGCTAGGCACGACCGACCAGGCGGAGCTTCTCCAGTCCTCCGTCCAGCAAGGGCTCCAGACCGTGAAGGTCCCGTTCCAAATCGCTGCCGAGTTCATCCCCGGCATCGTGCGGAGGACGGACGCGGACCTGGAGAAGCTCGCGGGTGGCCTTCGACACGACGACGCAAGCTTCGCCGATCTCCACCACGTCAGCCTCCCCATGAAGGCGCTCGTCACGAAGGCCAAGATGGCCGCGGTGCACGCGGCACCGCTGCTCATCGAGGGCGAGTCCGGAACAGGCAAGGAGCTCCTGGCTTCTGCCATTCATAAGGCCAGCGGGCGTCAAGGAAAGTTCGTCGCGGTCAACTGCGGCGCCATTCCTAAAGAGCTCGTCGAATCCGAGTTCTTCGGCCACAAGCGAGGGTCGTTTACCGGCGCGAGCGACGATCGCCGAGGGCACTTCGAGCAGGCGAAGGGGGGCACGCTCTTCCTCGACGAGATCGGAGAGCTGCCGCTCTCGATGCAGGTGAAGCTCCTTCGCGCACTTCAGGAGAAGAAGGTCGTTCGCGTAGGCGAGTCGCAGGAAATCCCCGTCGACGTGCGCATCGTGTCCGCCACGAACCGCGATCTCGCCGGGGCGGTCGTCGAGGGCCATTTTCGCGAGGACCTCTACTACCGCCTCGCCATCCTCACGGTGAAGATGCCCCGCTCCGCGAGCGCAAGGGAGACATCCTCCTGCTCGCCGAGCACTTCTTCGCGCGACAACAGGCCGAGCTAGGGAAGACGGCGGTCGGGAAGAAACTTTCCGCCGGCGCAAAGAACGTTCTCCTCCGCCACACGTGGCCCGGGAACGTCCGCGAGCTCGACGGAACGTTGCTACGCGCGCTCGTCTGGTCGACGGGCGACACGATCACCGAGGCCGAAATGAAGGAGGCCGTGTCGAAGCTCCGGGGTGGAACGAGTGACACCGTCCTCGATCGCCCCCTCGGGGACAGCCTGAAGCTCGAGACCATCGAGAGCGAGGTCGCGCGACACTACCTCGAGCGCGCGCTCGCCGAGACACATGGGAACAAGACGAAGGCGGCCAAGCTGGTGGGGCTGAAGAGCCAGCAGACCTTCACCAACTGGATGGAGCGCCACGGGGTCAAGGAGTGGAAGTCGTGATGGCACGAAGCCTGCTGTGTGGCTCCGTATGGTCCACGAAGAGGTTCCCTTCATGAAGTCGCAGAACTTCGAGTTCCTGCGTGCGAAGCGCCCCCTCCTCGCGGACCTTGGCGGGTTCGCCGAGAAGTACGCCCACCCCGACCCGCAGAGCTCCCTGGTCAAGCAGCGAGCCTTCGTGGAGAACGCGGTGCTCGCGATCTACGACGCGTACCGACTGCAGCTTCCGTACAGCGAGAACCTCAACGACCGCCTGCTCGCCGACGAGTTTCGTCAGGCCGTTCCGACCATCGTTCAGGACAAGCTCCATACGGTAAGAAAAGTGGGGAACCACGCGGCGCACTTGAAGACCGCCCTCCCCGCGCGCACGGCGCTGGATTGCCTTCTCGTGCTCTTCGAGATCGCGGAGTGGTTCCACATCCAGGTCGACGGTGGGGCCCGCGCCAACTGTCCCAGGTACGTGGGACCCACGCCCGAGCCAGCCGATGACACCAGAGCCAAGGCGGCGCTCGAAAAGGTGCGTCTCGCCGAGGCGAAACACAACGAGCTCCTCGCGGCGCTCGAAGAAGAACGAAAGAAGCGCGCCGAGGCAGAGCAAACGGCGGCGCAGACCGAGGCCCAGCTCGAGGCGCTGCGGTCGGCGGGCCAGAAAGTGGCGGCCACCCTCCAGTTCGACGAACGGACGACGCGTCGGCGTCTCATCGACCAGATGCTCGTCGAGACCGGCTGGGACGTCGGTGTCGGTGGCACGAACACCGAACAGGTGAAGCAAGAGGTCCGCGTCTCCGAGCACCCGACCCCGTCCGGCGAGGGCTATGCGGACTACGTGCTTTATGGCGATGACGGAAAGCCGCTCGCGGTCGTCGAAGCCAAGAAGACCGCCAAAGACCCCAAGCTCGGGGCGGAGCAGGCGCGCATCTACGCGATGTGCCTGGAGAAGGAGACGGGGCGGCGCCCGGTGATCTTCTTCACCAACGGCATCGACGTGTTCCTCTGGGACGACGCGCAGGGGTACCCGTGGCGCAAGGTCTACGGGCTCTACTCGAAGGACAGCCTCGAGTACCTGATTCACCAGCGCACGAACAAGAAGGCGCTCGCCCACGTCGAGCCGAACCTCGCGATCGCGGAGCGCCTCTACCAGCTCGAGGCTGTGAAGCGCATCGCGGAGCGCTTCGAGGGCAAGTCACGCAAGGCGCTGGTGGTTCAGGCGACGGGCACCGGAAAGACCCGGGTAGCGGTCTCGCTCTGCGATCTTCTCATGCGAGCGGGTTGGGTGAAGCGGATCCTCTTCCTCTGCGATCGTCGCGAGCTGCGCCGGCAGGCCGACCGCGTCTTCAAGGAGTTCATGCCCGGTGAGCCGCGCGTGGTCGTCGGATCTTCGACGTCGTCTGACCGCGACAAGCGCATCTACCTCGCCACGTACCCGGCGATGATGGAGTGCTTCGATGCGTTCGATGTCGGCTTCTTCGACCTCATCGTCGCCGACGAGTCGCATCGGAGCATCTACAAGACGTTCCGCTCGCTCTTTCAGTACTTCGACGCGCTCGAGGTGGGGATCACCGCCACGCCAGTGAAGTTCATCGAGCGAAACACGTACAAGCTCTTCGGGTGTGAAGAGAAAGATCCGACCGCGCACTACAGCTACGAAGAGGCCATCCGCGCGAGGCCACCCCACCTCGTGCCGTTCCGCGTGCGCACGTTCTCGAGCCAGCTCCGTGAACGCGGCGTCAAGTACGCCCAGATGAGCGCGGAGCAGCGCGAGGCGCTGGAGGAGCAGGAGGAAGCTCCAGAGCTCGTCGACTACGAGGCCAGCGAGCTCGACAAGAACGTGTTCAACAAGGGCACGACCCGATCGGTGCTGCGAGCCCTGATGGAAGAGGGCATCAAGGACGCGACCGGCACACGTCTCGGGAAGACCATCGTCTTCGCGCGCAGCCACCTTCACGCCGTACATCTCGCCGAGGTCTTCCAGGAGATGTACCCGCAGTACGGCTCGACGTTCTGTCGCGTCATCGACAATCAGGAGACACGCGCCGAGCAGCTCATCGACGACTTCAAGAACGCCGCGAACGAGCTCACCATCGCCGTCTCGGTGGACATGCTCGACACTGGAATTGACGTCCCGGAGGTCGTGAACCTCGTGTTCGCCAAGCCGGTGAAGTCGTACGTGAAGTTCTGGCAGATGATCGGACGTGGCACCCGTCTCTGCCGCGATCTCCTCGGTCCAGGGGACCACAAGACCGAGTTCCTGATCTTCGATCACTGGTCGAACTTCTGGTTCTTCGAGGAGAAGTACAAGGAAGCCGAGCCCACCAAGAAGGCCTCTCTCCTCCAGCAGCTCTTCGAGACCCGCCTGGCGCTCGCCGAGTGTGCGCTCGACAAGATGAACGAGCCTGTGTTCCAGGCGACGGTCGATCTGCTGGTGCACGACGTTCGCGCCACGAAAGACGCCGGAAACCTCGAGGTGCGCGACCACTGGAAGGAGCTCGAGACGCTCTCGGAACGGCCGCGCATCGAGCAGCTCGCCGCAGCGACGAAGCACGATCTGCTCTCAATCGCGGCGCCGCTCATGCAGTGGCGAAACATACGGGGCGAGGAAGAGGCCTATCGCTTCGATCTGCTCATGGCCCGCCTCGAGCTTGCCTTGGTCAAGGGCGGCCCGATGGCGTCCGAGGTCGCCGATCTCCGTGGCCGCGTCGCCGAGCAGGTCGAGCTTCTCACCAAGAACCTCGGGCCTGTGAAGGCGAAGGCCGACGCCATTCTCTCCGTCCGCTCGAAAGACTTCTGGAGGGACGCCACGGTGGCGAAGCTCGAGGTCCTGCGGTCCGAGCTGCGCGGGATCATGAAGTACCAGCAGCACGTCCCGACGTCTCGCATCGCGCCCGCCACCTACGATCTTCCCGACGCCGACTTCGCCGGCAAGGACCACATCCCGAAGCTCGAGGGGCTCGAGCTCGTCGAGTACCGTAGCCGGGTCGAGTCGGTGCTCAGGGCGCAATTCGCGGAGAACCCCACGCTCAAGCGGGTGAAGGCCGGCAAAGCGGTGCGCGACGAAGAGCTCGACGAGCTCGCGCGTCTGGTCCTCCAGATCGACGACAAGGCGAACGTCCGCCACCTGGCCGGCCACCATCCCGCCGCGCGTCTCAGTCTGCTCACAGTGTTCCGCGGCTTGGTCGGGCTCGATCACGAGGCCGTCGATCACGCCTTTTCGGACTTCGTGCGCACGCACACTCGGCTCACGTCGCAGCAGCTCCGCTTCCTCGGCGTGCTGAAGAACTACATCGCGCAGAACGGCGGCATCGAGATCGACCGCCTCTACGAGCAGCCTTTCACCGCGATCCACTCGGACAGCATCGACGGCGTGTTCGCGCGCAAATCCGAGGTCGACGCCCTCATTCACATCCTCACCCAGTTTCAACCGAAGAAGGCCGCGACCTCCGAGGCGCCGCCACCCGCGAGCAAGACAGCTTCATGAGCACCCTGACCACGCAGCAGAAGAGCGACATCGACAAGCTCTGGACCGAGTTCTGGACCGGGGGCATCACCAACCCGCTCACGGTCATCGAGCAAATTTCGTTCTTGATGTTCTCGCGGCTCTTGGACGTCACCGAGACGCGAAACGAGAAGAAGGCCGAGCGCACCAAGAAGCCGTGGAAGCGCATCTTCCCCGACACCGAAGAGGGCCAGAAGCTCCGGTGGTCGCAGTTCAAACACCTGAAGGCCGAGGCCATGCTGGCGCGGGTGCGCGACGGGGTGTTCAAGCACTTCCGCGGCATGATCGACGGCGGCACCTTCGGCGACTACATGCAAGACGCCCAGCTCATGATCCAGAAGCCGAACCTGCTCGTGCAGGCGGTGAACATGATCGACGCGCTGCCCATCGTCGAGGGAGACGCGAAGGGCGATCTCTACGAGTACCTGCTCTCGAAGCTGACGACTGCGGGCATCAACGGGCAGTTCCGCACGCCCCGCCACATCATCCGCTTCATGGTCGAGCTGCTCGAGCCGAAGCCCACCGAGAGCATCGGCGATCCCGCGTGCGGCACGGCGGGCTTCTTGGTGGGGGCGATGCAGTACTTGCTCGAGAAGTACACCTCGCCCAAAGGAATCATGCTGGGCGAGAACGGCGAGAAGATCTACACGGGCGACAAGCTCGAGCCCTACCGCACCCACGTGCAGAACGACATGTTCCACGGGTTCGACTTCGACTCGACCATGCTCCGGATCGCCTCGATGAACCTGATGCTCCACGGCGTGGAGAACCCGGACATTCACTACCAGGACACGCTCTCTACGTCGTTCCCGGACAAGTTCCCGAAGAAGGCGAGCAACGGCTTCGACGTCATTCTGGCCAACCCGCCGTTCAAGGGCAGCCTGGACGCAGAGGACGTGCACCCTTCGCTGACGCAGAAGGTGAAGACCAAAAAGACCGAGCTGCTGTTCCTCGCGCTCATCCTGCGCATGCTGAAGAAGGGCGGCCGAAGCGCGACCATCGTGCCGGACGGCGTGCTCTTCGGCTCGTCGAAGGCGCACGTGGAGCTACGCAAGCTGCTCGTGGAAGAGAACCAGCTCGAGGGCGTGTTCTCGCTGCCCTCGGGGGTGTTCAAGCCGTACGCGGGGGTGTCCACGGCGATCGTGGTGTTCGCCAAGGGCGGCACGACGGAGCACGTGTTCTTCTACGACGTGGGCGCGGACGGGTTCTCGCTGGACGACAAGCGGGACGCGGTGAAGGAGAACGATCTGCCGGATGCGCTCGTGCGGTGGCGGGGGAAGAGCGCCAAGAAGGACACGGAGCGGACCGCGAAGCATTTCATGGTGCCGGTGGGGGAGATCCGGGAGAAGGGGTGGGATCTTTCGATCAATCGGTACAAGGAGGCGGTGCACGAGGTGGTGGTGCATGAGTCGCCGAAGAAGATTCTTGGGAGGTTGAGGAAGCTCGAGGCGGAGATTGCGAAGGATCTGAGCGAGCTGGAGGGCATGCTGTGAGCAAGTGGCCTGTCGTCGCCCTCGGTGAAGTTTTTTCGATTGCCCGTGGTGGCTCTCCGCGACCCATCGATGACTTCATCACTGACGACCCGAAAGGGGTGAATTGGATCATGATCGGCGACGCCGTAGAAGGGTCCAAGCACATAGCCGCGACGAAGAAGCGGATCCGGAGGGAGGGCGTCTCACGGTCACGCGAGGTGAAGCCTGGTGATTTTCTGCTCACGAATTCGATGAGTTTCGGCCATCCCTACATCCTCGCGACGGCGGGATGTATCCACGACGGATGGCTGGTGCTGTCGCCTCGCAACAAGAACGTCCACCAAGACTACTTTTACCATTTGCTCGGATCGCCAATTGTCTACGCGGCGTTCAAGCGCCTTGCTGCAGGCGCCGTCGTGAAGAACCTGAACTCTGAACTCGTTCGCGGTGTGGAAGTCCCTCTGCCGCCCGTCGAAGAGCAGCGCCGCATCGCCGACATCCTCGACAAGGCCGACGCGGTCCGGCGGAAGCGGCGGGAGGCGATCGCGCTGACCGAGGAGCTGCTGCGGTCGGCGTTCTTGGAGATGTTCGGGGACCCCGTGACGAACCCGAGGGGGTGGGAGCTCGAGCCGTTGACGTCCTTCGGAAAGGTCACCACCGGCAACACGCCGCCTCGCGAACGACTTGAGTACTACGGCGACTACCTCGAGTGGATCAAGTCGGACAACATCAACACGCCGTCGCACGCTCTAACTACCGCCACCGAAGGCCTTTCCGAACTCGGCGCACGTGTCGCGCGGACCGCGCCTCGGGGCAGCACACTCATGACCTGCATCGCAGGCAGTCCATCCTGCATCGGGAACGTTGGACTTGCGGATCGAACGGTGGCGTTCAACCAGCAAATCAACGCGGTGGTGCCGAACGAGGAGACCGACCATCGCTTTCTCTACGCGTTGCTGCTTGTCGGCAAGGGCTTGGTGCGGGCCGCCTCCACGAACTCGATGAAGGGCATGGTGAGCAAGGGTAAACTTGAATCCGTGATGTTTCCGAGGCCGCCCCACCCGGCGCAGCTCCGCTTCGGCGAGATGTTCGATAGGATCCTTGCCTTGTCTAGACGACTGAACTTGGCGACGGATGAGCAGGAAGTGCTCTTCAACTCCCTCGTGCACCGCGCCTTCCGCGGGGATCTGTCGGGATCCAGGAGCCGCCCGGACGGCTCAAAAGCGGAGGACTCGGCCCCGTGACGAGGTTTCCTTGGCACGTAGCTCCCGAGGAGCTCTTCGCCCTTCGAGGCGACGGTGGGCAGAGGTTTGCAGACTTCCTGAGCGCGGTGATCCGCGCAGAGGGAGCCGCGTCTGGCGTCCGGTCGGATGACATACAAACCAACACGCGAGTCAACCTTCCGGACGGCGGCGTCGATGCAGAGGTTCGGTTGGCGCTGGGCGGTCCCTTGGACCTCCGGATTCCAACGTGCTGGCAGTTCAAGGCGACTCTGTTTTCAGCCGTGAACGAGTCAAGCCTTCGTGAGGAAGCCAACAAGCCTGAATCAAGGCGCCTCATAGAGACGGGCTATGGCTATTACCTGTGCGTGTGCGACGACGCACCGCCGAACAAGATGAAGCAACTCGACGAGTCGCTCCTCCGGATCATCCGCGAGATCAGCCCCGATGCCCCCGCGCCTCGTGTGCTCAACGTCGGTCACCTGGCAGACTGGGCGAGTCGACATCCGGGGATCGTCCTTCAGTTTTTTCGTCAGCACCTCGGCCAAGCGCTGAACTACGACGCCTGGCTGCGACGAGAGCGGGCGGACACGTCGGACTTCGTTGAACTATCGACACGGGCTGAGGCCGCGGACAAATTGCGTCATCACGTGGCAGCGGAGGCGCCTGCGCGACCCTTGCTGGCAATATCTGCGCCTTCCGGTGCAGGTGTGTCCCGCCTTGTCGCTGAGACACTTGCTCCCGTCGCGCCGCGGGTCATCTACGTACCGGACTCAGCCGAGGCGCTCGGCATAGTGACCTCCCTTGTCAACCAGCCAACCGCGACGGGCATTTTGGTGCTCGACCGGTGCAGCACACGCGTGCGCATGGGCGTCGGCGACTTGCTCAAGGCGGGAGCGGGGCGCCTGCGGGCCGTCGCCCTACAGGACGCGACGGAGGGGGCCTCGGACATCACGATCAAGCTGAATGCGATCGACGGTGCCGACGTTCAGAGAGTGATTGACGCCAATTTCCAGACCATCCCATGGAGTTACCGCCGTGCGTTCGTTGAATTTGCGGACGGGAGCCTGAACATCGCCGTCAGGCTCGCAACATCGTACGGAACGCGCTCGCCTCAATTCCTACCAGACGCCGCGGCATGGGCACATGATGAACTGCGGCGCCTCGTTCGCGACGGAAGGGACATCGATGTCCTCCGGGCCCTCTCGCTTTTCCATCGCGTGGGCTTCAAGGGGGAGGTCGCGTCACAGCTTGACGCGGTATGCGACGTCTTTGCTCTGAGCTCGAGAGATGCTCTTCAACGCTGCCGACGGCTCTCAACAAGCCCCGGCGTGGTTGCCGTGGGCTCCCGATACATCTCGGTGCGCCCACGACTCTTTGCGCGACCGCTTTTTGAGACGGCCTGGGAGGACGTGATCGGCGACGAGGTCGGGGCCTTCATGGATGCGCTCTCAGCGCCTCTCGAAGCCTCGTTCCTCAAGCAGGCGGGGCTCCACGCCCCAAGGGCGGCCCGCGATGCGCTTGCTGAGTGGGCTGCTCCGTGGGTCCGTACGCTCGCGCCCACCGATCTCGGAGCGTCGAGCGTACTACCTCGGCTCCTTTTGCTGGTCGAAGTGTGCCCCAATCGGCTAGCTCCCATTTTCTCTGATCTCGTCGAACGCGCGAGTGACGACGAAGCTCGAGCGGCGGGAGAGCGTGTGGAGCACTGGCCTGCCAGGACTCACGTCATCTGGGCGTGTCGGAGGCTACTGGCCCGACGCGAGCTCCACGGACTTAGCGAGCGGGCCCTCTTTCGTCTTGCCCGAGTCGAGGGCGATCCCGAAGGCTCAGCGCGCAATTCCTCAGATGCAACCGGGACGTGGGCTGCCTCGTTCCGCATATTTCTTTCGGGAACGGAGGTGTCCTTCGATGAGAGGCTCTCGTTGCTCGCCTCGAAGGTGGATCAGTACGGAGGGGACGCGATTCCCCTCGTTGTGGCGGCACTCGATCTAGCCCTCGACAGCCACGCCTCGAAGACGGAAGGGGCATCGATCGCGTCTGGCGAGATAGGGCCAGCCGACTGGCGTCCGCGGACGTATCGCGAGATCTGGGCGAGTTTGGACGGTGCCATTTCGTTGCTGGCGCGCTGCATGTCGCATGACGCGCACCGGGCATTGTGCCTGAGGACGCTCATTCGCCACGCACGCGGCCTCCTCCAGAGCGGCCGCCTTGACGCACTCCGGTCAGCTCTTGAGACTGTATCGTTGGATGACCGGGAGCGAATGCTAGTTCTGCGCGCCACAGACTACTTTCTAGGATTCGACGGAAAGGGAGGTGGCGAGACTACCTCATACCCCTCCGAGTACGTCGCATCGATTGAAGTGTGGCATAATAGTCTAAGGCGAGACGATCTCTGCAGTCGCTTGCTTGAGGCGCTCTCCTCGGGTTGTCGACGCCAGGTCGATGATGGGGACGAGTGGGCACGAGAAATCGACGAACTGGGCCGCGAACTCTCCCGTGCTGCAGGCGAGTTGGTCGCCACTCTTCCGTCTTTGGTCGGCGGGGAGCATGTTGGGGCCGGCCTCTTCGAACTTGGCCGCGCAGTTGGAAAGGAGGATTCAGGCGGAGAACACCTCGCGATGGTCCTGGGGCACGCTGCCGCCGCGAAGGACCCCCTGTTCATTCGCGGGTACATCGTGGGCCTCGTGGAGGACAGCGAGGCCCACGACTCTGCATTGAAGAGCGCTCTCGATCGTCTGGAGGAGCACAACCCAGACATGGCGGTCGACCTCAACGGCATGATTCACAGAATCGGAAGCGCAGGATCTCGAGCGATTCGCCTCGTTCGAGCGGGAAGGCTGCCGGCCGAGCGACTTTCCGGGGTGTGGTCCCTCCAGTTGGACCGCGATCTCCTCGGCGAGGCGCTGGAGACCGTCCTCGATGCCATGGTCGACCGCCCGGAGGACGCTGCGGCGACCGGTCTCAAGCTGCTCGGGCCCATCGCCTGGGATGCGGCGAGGGGCGTGCCGAAGGACGCGCGGACTCTCGCCGTGATGTGGCGGGTTCTTGAGACCGCAATGGGCGGTGCGGGAGCCCAGGCCCTTGCATGGGGACGCGTATTGCGGCGTTTATCGGTTGTTGACTTCGCGCGGGCGGTTCGGCTGGCCAGTCTTGCTGTGGTGAACGCCGAGTATTCTGTTCAAGAAGCCGCTTCTTGCGAGCTGTCGGTCCACATTGGTACGGACGCAGCCTTCGTGCTCGAGGTGCTCGGCCCGATGTTGCTTGATCGCGAGAATCCTTGGAACCTTCTCGTCGGCCGTGGAGGTGCGGTCCTAAATAGCTTCCCCGTCGAACTCGTCAAGAAGTGGACTCTAGACAACGGAGTCGACGCAGCGCGCGTGGTCGCCCGTCACATGCCGGCGCCTTACGTCGACGCGCAAGGGAGCCCTGTTGTGCCTCCCCTTACGGCGTTCGTGCTGGGTGCCTTTGAGGACGATGACAAGGTATTTTCTAGCTTCTGCACGGGTGGGCACAACGGTCGAATGTACTGCGGAGACATTGCCGGGGCGCACGACAAGGAAGCTGACGTCGCGGAGAGGTTCCGCACTCATCCGCTTCGGCGGGTTCGCGAGTGGGCCGACCTGGAAACTCAGTGGGCGCGGGACAATGCCCAACGTTGGCGGGAGCACGACGAAGAGGCTTTTGATGAATAATCAGAGTGCGCGTCGTGATGGCGAGACATGCCACGTGGTTACGCTCGGGCTCCCACTTGGCCCATCGCGCTTTCGCCGGACTGCGACGACCGACGGGCGCTATTTCGAGTGCGATCGAGACCTCGGGGCGCACGACCACCACGTGCTGCCTCTCAGACTGGCGCGATCCGACCACTCGCTACTGGTGCCGGCACGGTCGAGCTGGGCCGCCCATGGTCCGCGAGCGGGCGAATCGCGAATCCGCGAGCGGCCCTCGCTTCAAGAACAAGAATCTTTCTGCTGGAGCAAGGATCCTTCCGCCGGCTTACCGGTGGCCGCTGCGGAGCTCGTCGGCCTTCCGCGCCACAGACCCCCACAAATTGGCTGCGCCGCCACGGGGTGAAGCGATGAACCCGCCCCCGCCGACGCAGAGTTTCTCGCTGGCACGGCGTTCGCTCTACGGCCTCTCGGTCGCCGCATCCCGCGGCGTCCACCGAAAGGAGCCGTTCGATGTCGACCGCCCTCGCTGCGCTGCCTTCGACCCTGGGGAGCTTCTCGCTGACGAACCACGCGCTGGCGCGGATGACGACGCGGGCGATCTCGCGAACCGCCATCGAGGCGGCGCTCGAGTTCGGGCGCTGCGTCGACATCCGTGGCGCCCAGATCTTCGCGATCGGGCGCAGAGAGGTGGAGGCCTTCCGTCGCGAAGGCATCGAGCTCGCGGACTTCGAGGGCACCCAGGTCGTGGTGACCGACGGAGGAGCCGTCCTCACCGTGTACCGAAACAGCGACTTCAGGGGCCTGCGCGAGCGACGTCGCCGCAGCGCCGGGAGGTGAGGTGACCGATGGGCTGGGCCAAGTACCTCGAAGACATCGTCAGTCGACACAACGGCACGTCGCGCGTCCAGGCAGAGATCAAGAAGACCGCCGATCACCGAGAGCTGCCGAAGCCCTCGCCGAAGAACCTTGGAGAGAGAGTCATGAGCAAACTGAAAGACTTCAGCTTCCACTGCAAGACCGCTGCCCGTGCTTCTGCTCGCCGACGTCAGCGGAAGCATGAGCGCCAACGGAAAGATCGACGCGCTCAACGACGCCGTGCAGGAGATGCTGGAGAGCTTCGGCGGTGAGGACGACAGCCGCGCGGAGATCCACGTCTCCGTGGTCACGTTCGGCAAGGACGGCGCGAAGGTTCACCAGCCGCTCGCCCCAGCCGCGAAGGTCCAGTGGTCTCGAATGACGGCTGCCGGCGGCACGCCGATGGGCGCCGCGTTCGACGCGGCGACAGGGATGATCGAGGACCGAGCGCAGATCCCGAGCCGCGCCTACCGCCCCACGATCATTCTCGTCTCCGATGGCCAGCCGACCGACGATTGGCAGGCTCCGCTGAAGCGCCTGCTCGGCGCCGAGCGTGCCTCGAAGGCGGCTCGTTTCGCGATGGCGATCGGGGACGACGCCGACGAGGGCATGCTCGCCGCGTTCCTCGCGACGGCCGAGGCCCGCGTCTACCGCGCCCACGAGGCGCGCCAGATCAAGCAGTTCTTCCGTTGGGTGACGATGAGCGTCACGCAACGCTCGCGTAGCGCGAATCCTGACAGCGTGATCGCTGCGGAGCCGACCAACCTCGATGACTTCAATTTCTGACCGCGCCGAGGACTTCGTGTCGAGACGCTCACCCGACCATTACTTCGGCGCCAGCGCGGTCGGACCGCGTCACCGTGCCCAGGGCGAGCCCAACGAGGACAGTTGGCTTGGAGCTCGTGGCGCGTTCGGGACGTTGGTCGTCGTCAGTGACGGAATGGGCTCTCGGCGCGAAGCCCGAAGAGGTGCGCAGATGGCCTGCCGGGCGGTGCTCGATGCCGTGCGTGCGTGGCACAAGGCGGGCGCGTGCGCCCTGGACGAGCTCCTTGGCGGTATCGAGCCGCGCTGGTGTTCGCTCATCGCTCCGTCGACGGCTCGAGACTGCGCAGCGACGTGTCTGTTTGCGCTCGCGCCCGTCCGCGGGCTGGTCCATGTCGCGGCGATCGGCGATGGCCTCGCGCTGCTCCGAACGCAGCGGGGGCTGGAGTGGGTCGTGGGCCCGCGCGTAGCCGGCTTCGCCAACGAGACGCACGCTCTCGGCCATTCCGCATCGTGGACGAGCCGAACCTTCCCGCGCGAGGGAGGAGCGGTCGTCCTGCTCGCGACGGACGGCGTCGCGGACGATCTCCTTCCTGAGCGCATCGACGGGTTCGTGCAGTGGTTGATGGATGACTTCGCGGGGATGGCGCCAGCCCAGCGGTGGCGGGCGCTGCAGCGAGAGCTGAAGGACTGGCCGACCCCCCACCATACCGATGACAAGACCCTCGTCGTGCTCGCGCAGCGAGAGGCGGCGCTCGCATGACCTCGGCTCCTCGACAGGTCACGGACATCAACGGCGTTCGTTACTCCCTGCTTCGGCAGTTGGGTCGCGGTGGCCAGGGGGCGGTCTACGAGGTCGACGGCGGGCGGCTCGCCGCAAAGGTTGTCTTCGACTCGTCGCCGTCACGACGCGAGCGCCTGCGCAACCAACTCACGCAGGTGAAGCGCCTCTCGCTCGCCGACCTCGAGATCGCGCGGCCGCTCGAGATGCTCCGCGAACCAGTCCTCGGCTACGTGATGGAGCTGCTGACGGGGATGCAGCCGCTGAGGGCGCTGGGCGCGGTCCCCAAGGACGTGGCCTCCCCGGCTGCCTGGTACCTCGCGGGCGGCGGCCTTCGGCGCCGTCTTCAGCTCCTTGCGCGCAGCGCCGACGTGCTCGCCGCCCTTCACGGCAAGGGGCTCGTCTACTCCGACCCGTCACCCCACAACATCTTCGTCTCTGAAAGCCCCGACGCGACCGAGGTGCGCTTCATCGACGCGGACAACCTCCACTACGCGTCAGTCGCAGGCGTCGCCGCCGTCTTCACGCCGGGCTACGGCGCGCCGGAGCTCGTGCGCTGCGCCAGCGGCGTCAACTCGCTCACGGACGCGCACGCCTTCAGCGTCCTCGCCTTTCAGACGCTCTCGCTCGCCCACCCGCTCATCGGCGACGGGGTCAGTGATGGGCCTCCCGATCGCGAGGAGGAGGCGCTCGACGGACGCCTGCCATGGATCGACCACCCGACCGACGATACCAACCGCGCGTCTTACGGCATTCCCCGGCCGTCCGTGTTGTCGCGAAAGCTCGTCGACCTCGCCGAGAGAGCCTTCGGCGCGGGGCTGCGCGAGGCGACCAAGCGCCCTGGCGTGTCCGAGTGGGCCGAGTGTCTTCACGGCGCCGCCGACGCGACGCTGTCGTGCCCGTCGTGCAAGGGGACCTACTACTTCACCGCGAAGCTCTGCCCTTGGTGTGACGAGCCCCGACCCGCTTTCGCGACTGCGGCCTTCAACCTGTGGGACCCTTCGCTCGGTCCGGGGGGTGAGCTTCTCCAGAAGCCCGCGGGTGAGCGGCGACGCGTGGTGGTCGCCGCCGTGCTCGGGCTGACCGACGGCGAGACCGTGTCGGTCACACAGCGCCTCGCGCGTGGCCGCGACGGCGTCGCGAGCGCGCGCCCCGTGATCGAGCTTCAGCTCACCGGCTCGAGGCTCTCGATTCGTAGCGTCGACGGCGCCCGCTACCGGCTTTCGTCGCCGAGCGGCGGCCGCGACGCCGAAGTGACCGACCGCGTGAAGGAGATCCGTCTCGAGCCCGGCGCGGCCTCGTGGCGCCTCCACCTCGGCCCTTCCGACAGCCTGCACCGCGTCGTGAACTTTGAGCTTCGCCCGGGAGGAGCGCGATGAACATCAACGACCTGGCCTCTGGAGATGTCTCGACCGTCGAGGTCGTGCCGAGCGCGGCGGCCGACTTCGGCCTTGCCGCCGAGCCTCGCGCGGAGGCGGTGCTGCAGTTCTCCGATGTCACTGGCGAGTCGTTGCTGTGCATCGGTTCCAGCGCGTGGAGCGTCGTTGGCGCTGACCGGCGCGCGTCCGAGGCGCTCCGACGCGTCCGCGATCGGAACCTCCCTCGCCTCGCGTGGGTCGCTTCCGTTCGTCCGAATGGGAAGAACAGCGAAGCGGTCCTGCTTCAAGTCCACGAGTTCCCCACTCGGTACGACTGGCCCGATCAGGTGGACATCGGCGTCGACGACAAACTGGTCGAGCACGTGCGGCAGAAGCTCGGTCGCAGCGTCTCGGCTGGCGAGGCTACGCAGTGGCTGAACGATCGCTTCCTCTTGCAAGCGGCGGACGGCGGCTCCAGGGTGTTCCTCTCGGGCAGCCCGACACCGGCGACCGACCAGCGCGGCGCGTTTCGTCTTCATGGCCGTGGGTACGCGGTCGACGTGGCGAGCGGGCGCGACGACAAGCTGCTGGCAACTCGGGTCGTGGAGGCGAAGCGCGGCACAGCGCCAGACGAGCGCCGTCCGGTCGTCCTCGTGCTCGGGCGTGTTCGGTTCTGCGATGCGACCATCGCTGGCGCGTTTCGCGGCACCGCGCGAACCGAGCTCGACCAGCTCGTCGAGCAGGCGGGCAGCTACCTCAACGTGTGGAAGGAATACAACAAGCTCGAGCGCGAGAGCGTCCTGCGCCGCGCGCGAACCCTGGGTTGGCTCCGCTACAGCAAGCGGCAGCTTCAGGGAGACGGGCGGTGGCGCTTCTTCGTCGAGGACACGAAGCAGCTCGATGCCGCCCTCGATGTGTTGCGCAACGCGGAGGAAGTCGATCTCGAAGCTGCCCTGCACCCGCCGGACGAGCTGCAGCAGGCGACCGACAACGCCGCGGCGCCGACGGATGGGGCGGCCGCTCGTTCGCAGCGGTCGCGGATCTTTGTCGGTGCGTTCGCGGGTGCCGAGCCGCAGCGTCGCGCGATCGACCTGCAGCCTCCCATCGACAGCGACGACCGCGAGCCGCCCGAAAGCGGCGTGCTGTTCCTGAGCGTGAGCGGCGACCGCAAGCGCCTCGAACGCCGCGAGCAGGCGCAGGCGCTCATCGCGTCGGCCGAGTGCCCTATGCCTCAGCTCGGCCTCCTCCTCGAGGGCAGCTCTGTTCCGGAGCGGCGCAGAAAGACCGAGGACGCGCTCTCGGTCGCTGCGCGCGAAGTGTTCGGCGGGGAGCCCACGGCGAGGCAGGTCGAGGCGCTGCGCGTGGCGCTCAACACGCCCGACATCGCCTTGATTCAGGGCCCGCCGGGCACCGGCAAGACGAAGACGATCGCTGCGCTCGAGGCCCGCCTCGCTGAGCTGTCGGAGGACGACCTCGCCGGCCAAACGTTGCTCACGAGCTACCAACACGACGCGGTCGAGAACGCCGCGTCGAAGACCCTCGTCTTCGGTCTCCCGGCGATCAAGGTTGGGCGCAAGCGCGGGACCACCGAAGAGAGCGACGGCTTCGATCGATGGCGACGGGATCGAGCTGACGCTGTGCGCGCGGACCTGTCGACGCTCCCCGAACGCCCGGTGACCGAGGTGCTCCGCAAGGTCCGCTCGCTTGCCGCCGCCTACGTCGCGTCGCCGCTTACCGCCGACGAGTCGCTGCGAGTCGTGTGTGACGTTCAGGAGCTTTGCCGCAGCTACGTACCGCCCACGATCCACGATCGACTCGACGTGCTTCGCCAGCAGCTCACGCGCTCCCCCACGCAGCTCGGTGACCCCGACGATGACGATCGCGCACTTGCCCTCAAGGCAGTTCGGGGGCTTCGCACAGACGCCGTTGCGTTCGGCGATGACGGCTCTCGGAACGCTGCGCGCGCGCTCCTTCGCCTTCAGCGCATGGGGGTTTACGAAGAGACCAAGCACCGTGTCCTGAGCGACGCAGCGGAATGGGCCAGCGATGACCCGCCCCCGTTCTTCGCCGAGCTGAAGGCGCTGCAGGGCAACCTGATCGATTTGCTGGCGGCCGAGAAGCCGGTGGGGGCCCCGATGGTCCACGGTGAGCTCGAGAGCCTCCTTCCGGAGATCGTGGACGCGCTGTACTGCAAGGCGCGCGAGTCGGCGGGTGGCGAGGACGCGGTGCTCTACGAGTACCTCAACGACCTCGAGAACGACATCGACGCCGTTCGCGACGCGGTTCGAAGCTACACCGTCGTGCTCGCCGCCACCTGCCAGCAGGCGGTTGGCTTCCAGATGAGCTTGGCGAAGGGCGAGGACACCGTCTTCGCCAACGTGATCGTCGACGAGGCAGCACGCGCGAACCCGCTCGATCTGTTCATCCCGATGTCGCGGGCCGAGCGGCGCATCATCCTGGTCGGAGACCACCGACAGCTACCGCACATCCTCGAGCCCGACATCGAGAGCCAGCTTGAACAGTCCGTCTCCGAGGCGACGACGACTGCGCTACGCCGGAGTCTCTTCGAGCGCTTGTTCGAGGCGATGAAGGAGCGCGAGGCGAAGGACGGCATCAAGCGGACCGTCACGCTCGACAAGCAGTACCGGATGCACCCTGTGCTGGGCTCGTTCGTCAGTGACACGTTCTACGCGCCCTACGGCGAAGGCTTCGAGTCGCCGCGGCGATCCGAGGAATTCGTGCACGACCTGCCGGGCTACGCCGGGCGCGTCGCCGCGTGGGTCGACATCCCCCTGTCGCGTGGACGTGAGCAAGGTGGCCAAAGCAAGCGCCGGGCTGTCGAGGCCGAGTGGGTCGCGAAGGAGGTCGAGCGCCTGGCGACAGCGCGCCGTGATCTCAGCTTCGGCGTCATCTCGTTCTACTCCGCGCAGGTCGACGAGGTCCTGCGCGCGATGGAGAAGCGCGGGTTGTCCGAGCGGCTCGACGACGGCTCCTACCGCGTCAAGGACGCTTGGCGCGAGACGCGCAGCGAGGACGGGCGACTCATTGAGCGCTTGCGGGTGGGCACTGTCGACGCCTTCCAGGGCAAGGAGTTCGACGTCGTGTTCTTGTCGATGACGAGGTCGAACGACCTGCCCGCGTCGGACGAGCGATCCCTTCGACGCAAGCTGGGACACCTGATGCTCGAGAATCGCCTGTGCGTCGCCATGAGCCGGCAGCAACGCCTGCTCATCGTGGTCGGCGACGC